>MVRS01000065.1 GCA_002067975.1 Syntrophorhabdus sp. PtaU1.Bin058 | reverse complement strand
TTGTGAGGTGCTGCCGGCGTCAAGCGGCGAAGAGAGTGTCGCCCTTGCGCGGACGGCCGAACCGGATATAATCTTTATGGATATCAACATGCCCGGAATGGACGGGATTACAGCGACGGAACAGATCAAAGGTTTTCTGCCGTCTGCCAGGGTTGTAATGCTGACAGGATACGACGATACAAAGCTGCGAAGCGATGCGGAATCGGCAGGGGCGTCACACTATCTGTTAAAACAGTCAATCCACAAAGAGCTAAAACCCTTATTGAAAAGATTACTTAAAAATGAGGAGTAACAATAACTGTCATATAAAAATCCGTAAGGCGTCAAACGTAAAAGACCGAACCTTTTACTGTTTACGGCAGACGGCTTACGGATCTGCTGTGCGCAAAAGATTGTCGGCCATGAGCGAGGACCTGGCAATATGATCGATCTTTCAGGACGCTTGACGAACTGGATCAAGAAACCAAGATCGTTTTTCCTGGTCCAGTTGCTGCTTTTTGTCGTCATATGCGCCATGGCCTTTAATATCGAATATAACCACGTCATGAATGAAATGAGGGATGAGGGCGCATTAAACAACGCCACAGCAAAGCACATTGCGCACATGATGGAGGAATATAATAAATCGATTATTATGATACTTCATTCGTATACAACAAGGCCTTTGCTGATTGATGCCGTGCAACGAAAAGACCTTAAGGCGGCGACCGTACATCTTGTCGACATAAAAAGAAATAACCCTGCAATCGACCTGATTGCCATAACAGACCATAACGGTGTTCTCTGGGTCGATTATCCCTATCGTCCGGAGGCGGTCAATCCGGATCTCCCATATCGTGACTGGTATAGAGGGGTCAGCAACAGGTGGCAACCTTACGTATCCGGCGTTTTTCAGTTAACTGCGGGTAAAAGAGGTACCGCCATAGCCTTTATGGTCCCTGTTTTTTCCAAGAAGAAGGCGGTGGGCATACTGTATGCCTCTCTCCGCACAGGTACCCTTGCCAATCAAATGCTTCCGCTTATACCCGACCAAACGACGAGGACTACCATCGTAGACCAGATGGGGAATATCATCTACGACAGCGGTTTGCCCTATGATGAAAAGGTAATGAAATATCCCTTTTCATTTTCAAGCGACGTGATTACCGCCAGCGCCCCCGTGAAGACATTTATGTGGACCGTTGTCGTCGAAAAAAAGAAGGAGGCAGTGCTTGCTTCGCTTTCATCGGGCTTTATTCATACGGCCGTTACCGCTTCCATCTTTTACCTGCTCACGGCCTTTGCGCTGGTGTTTATGCGAAAGCGTATTGTATTGCAGCAGGCCTTTGCGCTCCTTGCCTCCGAAGAGAAGTTGCGGGAAAGCGAGGAGCGACACAGGCTGGTCATAGAACAGACCGGCCAGCTTGTGTACGATTATGACGTGCTATCGCAGGCAGTCCGGTTGTCAGGAGCGATCATGGAGGTAACGGGTTTTAAACCCGATGACATAGAATCGAGCAAGGATTTCTGGAAGGCGCATATCCATCCTGACGACCGTGAATATGTTTTTAATTTTCTGGCGAATGTGGTCAGGGGCAAGGTATCTCATTACAGGATCAATTACCGTTTTCAGCGCAAGGAAGGAACATATATACAGGTTGAGGATAACGGGGTTGCACTGAATGACGGAAGCGGCAGGATCTACAGGATCATTGCTACCATGAAGAATGTGACATATCAGAAACAATCTGAAAGGAACCAGAAGCTTGCCATTGAAATCCTGCGTCTTTTAAACAGGACAGGGGATCTTGCCAATATCATCAAGGATATCCTGAAGATCGTGAAAGACCATATCGGCGTCGAAGCGATTGCGATCAGGATCAAGGAAGGAGATGATTTCCCTTATTACGCCTATAACGGGTTCAGCGAGAGCTTTATCGCAAAAGAACGCTCTCTCCGTGTTCTCGACGAGTATGGGAACCCCGTCCGGGACTCGCAGGGAAATCCCTGTTTCGAGTGTATGTGCGGAAGGGTCCTTTTAGGGTCTACCGATGATTCATATCCGTTCTTCACGGAGAACGGCAGTTATTGGACAAACAGTACATCAAAATTGTTAGAAACGATGAAGGGGGACAATCGCCTTGGAAAGATGAGGCATTTGTGCACTAAGGAGGGATACGAATCGGTAGCCATTATTCCGCTTAAGTCAAACGGTAATATCATCGGACTGCTGCAGATGAATGACAGCCGTGCAAACTTTTTTACATCCGGTTATATAAGCTTTCTTGAGGGAATAGGTTCGAGCATAGGTGTTGCGCTCAGACGTCTGCAGTCAGAGGGGGCGCTCAAAGAGAGCGAGCAGAAATACCGCAGCATCTTCGAGAACACGACGGAAGGTATATTCCAGACATCTTCCGAAGGAAGATTTATCAATGTAAACCCCGCAATGGCGCGTATCCACGGATTTTCATCACCTGAAGAGATGGTGGCGCATATCACCGATATCGGCGAACAGCTTTTAGTAAATCCTGAAGACAGGAAAAGGTATCGGGCGACCATAGAGAAACATGGAGCAATTAATGGTTTTGAGGCGCAGGTATACCGGAAAGACGGGAACATCATATGGACGTCAACCAGCTCCCATATTGTAAAGGATGCGGTAGGCAATGTACTTCACTTCGAGGGGACCGTTGAGGACATTACCGAGCGAAAACAGGCGGAAGAAAGGCTTAGAAAGAACTTGGCCGGCACCATTCAGGTAATATCGTTGATGCTTGAAACAAAGGATCCCTATACCGCGGGCCACCAGAAAAGGGTATCAAGCCTTGCCCGCAGCGTTGCACAGGAGATGAATCTTCCGAATGACACTGTTGCAAACATCAGGATGGCAGGCACCATCCACGATATAGGGAAGATATCGGTGCCCGCCGAGATATTAAGTAAACCCACCAAACTCACAGATGTGGAATACAGCCTTATCAAGGTCCATCCCCAGACAGGATATGATATACTGAAAGACGTCGACTTACCTTTTCCTATAGCTAAGATCGTTCTCCAGCACCATGAAAGACTTGACGGTTCAGGATACCCTTACGGGCTTAAGGGGGAAGAGATCATACCGGAGGCACGGATAATAGCCGTTGCCGATGTCGTTGAATCTATGGCCTCCCACAGACCTTACAGGCCCACGCTCGGTATAGAAGTAGCCCTCGATGAAATCAGAAAAAATAAGGGTGTGCTCTATGACGGCGCTGCAGTTGATGCTTGTATAAGGCTGTTCGAGGAAAAGGGATTTAGCTTTGAATAGGGAAACTGAATGAAAACATCCGGACGGATAAATATGACTTTTTATAAAAGGAAGTACTAAAATGAATCTTTACTCTAACCGGTTTAATGAAATTTTCCTGAAAAAACAGGATCTTTATTACAAATTAATACTGAGCATAGGCCTGCTGTTTGTCTTTCCTGCCTTCGGATTTCTTTTCTTTGCCTTTAAATACAACATCCTGCAAGACAAATCGCTGCCCCTTTTTCTTATCGGTTTCCTAATATTTTCATTTCTCGGTTTTGTCTTTTTAAGAACCATTTTCCGTAAAATCTCAAGGATATCGGACGAATTTTCCGAAAGGGTCGCCTGCGACCTGTCGGATGTTCATTTCCAGCGTGGGGCAGACGAGTTAAACACCATTGTCGATTCCTTTAATGCCCTTGAAAACCAGTTAAAAAACACTTTGAACAAATTAGAAAAAAGAGGATCGGAGATATCCACGCTCAAAGAGCTTTCAGATCTGTGCTATGTAACATTTGATACTGATGAACTCCTCTATGTCACACTGGAAAGGGCGCTCAAGCTTGTAAATGCGGATATCGGTTCCGTCATGATCCTTGAACGTCCACAGCGGAAGACATTTATCGTGCAGGCCCACATAGGGATTGACGGCCCGGTCAAAGTCGGGAACAAGGTCGACTTCGACACGAGTATAGCAAAATATGCCGTCATCAATAAATCGCCCCTTCTGGTTGAAGATATCGAGAAAGACAGCAGGTTCGGAAGGAACAACCGCAAAACGTATGGCACAAAATCGTTTATCTGCATGCCGTTAAAAACAATAGGGGATATTATAGGTGTCGTCACGATATCAAGGAAGGGCGAAGACGTTGTCTTTGCTCAGGCTGATGTGGACGTGCTGACGCCTCTTTTGAGCAATGCCTCCTTCACCTATGAAAACATCCGTTTGTTCAAAGAAAATGAGCTGGGAACCGAGATTGTGAAAACAACGATTAAGATATTCAAAACGATCAACTCAAGCCTCAGGAACAGTGAGCTTATGTATTCAGTGCTGCATGAGATACAATCTCTGATCTCATACGACCTTGCAATCGTCATGGTCAGGGATGATAACCATCCCGATGACCTGATGATCTACGATATCCTTAGTCGAGGCCCGATAAACCTCACCAAGGGGTCTTACCATCATTATAAAGATACCATCTTCGACAAAGTGATCCAGCAGGAGACCACGCTCCTTGTAGTGGATACCGGCCTATTAACCCACGACATTGAGCGGGAACTCCTTGTCAATCAATACTCAGAGGCAAGCCTCCTCAGCGCATTGCGTATATCCGGCGAGGTCAGGGGCATTCTTGTATTATGCGCTCCGAACAAAGACAGCCTTAACAAAGAACTCGAGTTCGTTGAAGTGGCGAAAGATGGCGTGGCATTTGCATTAGAGCGTACGAGACTTTCCGCTTCTGTGGCGCGAAGAAGCCAGGAGTTTGATACCCTGAAACAGATCGGCGGCGCCCTTGCGGCATCGACGTTCGATATCAACCGGGTCTTGAAGTATGCGATGGATATGATACGGGTCGCCATGGATGTGGAGGCGGGTTCGCTCCTCCTTTTGCGCGGCGACGAGCTTGAGTTCAAGGTCAGCTTCGATATCGACGCTGCGGTGCTCGGGCAGTCCACGATCAAGATAGGACAAGGTATCGCCGGTTATGTTGCATCGCAGGGGAAGGCGATCACCGTGAACGATGTGCGCCAATCGCCGCACTTCTTCCCGGCAGTCGACGAGACGACAGGGTTCACGACAAGATCCGCCCTCTGCGTGCCCATGATCTCAAAAGGCAAGGTGATCGGCGTTATTGAGCTTCTCAACAAGCGCAACGGTGACTTCGGTTACAACGATGAACAGCTCCTTCAGTCCATTACATCGTCTCTCATCATCGCGATCGAGAACGCAAGGCTCTACCAGGAAACGGTATCCATGACAGAGCATGAAAGGGGCATCCGTCAGATCTTTCAGAAGTTTGTTCCAAAAGAGATCGTGGATAAGATTATCCACGGCGAGGCAACGGGCAAACCCCTGCTTGACGAGTTCCGGACACTGACCTTTCTTAATATCGATATCAGGGGCTTCTCGAAGCTTGCCAAGACAATCGGTCCCCACAGGACCGTCCCGATGATCAACTATTTCTTTACGATAATGGGAGATATCGTATTCAAGCACCAGGGGATTGTAGACAAGTATCTCGGGGATGGCTTCCTTGCACTGTTCGGAGCGCCGGTATCAAGCGTGTCCGATGCCGACAACGCAATTGCGGCAGCGCTCGATATGAAGAAGGCGATTGAACCGGTCAGTGATTACTTCCGGAAAGAAGTAGGCGCACAGCTATTTATGGGTATAGCGATACACACAGGTGAAGCTGTCATTGGTAACATCGGTTTTGAAAAAAAGATGGACTATACGGTGATAGGCGATGCAGTGAATACAGTGTTCAGGCTTCAGGATATCGTTAAGCCTCTAATGAACGGCATCCTGATCAGCGAAAAAACCCGCAAAGCGGCTCAATCAAGGCTCGATGTACGTGAGATAGGCGAATATGAGATCGACGCAGCGTTAGAGAAGATCAAGGTTTACGAGCTCTTAAGCCAGATCAAAGTCTGATTGACCGCCCTCCGATTGCAGTCTATCCGGCATCAATCCGGCACATACAGGTATGACCGCAGCGGGCACGTCCGGGATGAATCCGGCCAATGTGCCGACGGATCATGCCTTCTGGACAGACAGGTCAATATGCCGGGCCGGTTCCGTCGGGGAGTGTAAAAAAGCAGGTCCGACGGCATAACTGCTCTCATCTGTATTTCCTCGCATCAATGTATAAACCTTGACTTAAGCCGCTTTAAACATATATAATAATAGACTTTTGAAAGGGGTAGACAGTGAGAGATAAACATTGCGGACTGGTTTCCGGTGACGATATCGGCAAGGTGATCAACCTCGCCGGATGGGTTTTCAGGAGAAGGGACCACGGCGGCCTTATATTCATCGATCTCCGGGACATAACCGGGATCGTACAGGTCGTATTTTCTCCCGATATATCGCAGGGGGCGCACGAGAGGGCGGGGGACATCAAGCAGGAATATGTCTTGAAGATTACCGGTAAGGTTGAAAAAAGGCCACCGGAGACCGAAAACCCGAATATACCAACCGGTACGGTTGAGGTACTGGTCAGTTCCTTCGAGATACTGAATACATCCAAACCGTTGCCATTCCAGCTCGACGAAGAGGAGCCCAACGAATCCCTGCGCCTGAAATACAGGTATCTCGACCTGAGAAGGCCCGAGATACAAAAGATCTTCCTTGCGCGGCACAAGGCGTACAGGACCACCCGTGACTACCTTGTGAATAACGGTTTCTATGAAATCGAGACGCCGTTCCTCACGAAAAGCACGCCTGAAGGTGCGCGGGATTTCATCGTCCCGAGCAGGTTAAATCCCGGGATGTTCTATGCCCTGCCGCAGTCGCCGCAGCTCTTCAAGCAGATATTGATGATAGGCGGTTTCGACCGGTACTTCCAGATCGTACGGTGCTTCAGGGACGAGGATCTGCGGGCCGACAGACAGCCAGAGTTTACACAGATAGACATCGAGATGAGCTTTGTCGATGTCGATGATGTTCTTGCAATAAGCGAAGGCCTTATTATGTCGCTTTACAAAGAATTAAAAGGGGTACCTGCGGATTTTCAGATCCCGAGGATGAAGTACGCCGACGCAATGGAACTGTACGGCACAGATAAGCCCGATCTCCGCTTCGGTCTCCCCTTGACGGATATTACCGGCATCTTTCAGGAAACTGAGTTCGGTGTTTTCAGGAAAACCATTGAACAGGGCGGGATCATCAAAGGGCTTGTCCTGAAAGGTAAGACCTTGTCGCGAAAGGACCTCGATACCGCCGTTGATACGGCAAAGGCAATGGGTGCAGGCGGACTTATATGGATAAGGAAGGAGAACGATATACTCCAGTCCCCCATCGTGAAGTTCTTAAAGGATGAAGAAAAGTCATCGTTGTCCGGGACCTTCGATCTTTCAAACGGGGATGTCCTGTTTATCGTGGCCGACAGCAAAGACAAGGCAAACGATGTGATGGGAAGGTTCAGGCTATACCTCGGAGAAAGGTTCGATCTCATTGAAAAGGGTGTGGATCGATTCCTCTGGGTTATTGATTTTCCCCTCCTCGAGTACAGTGAAGAGGAAAAGCGGTTTGTGGCGAGGCACCACCCTTTCACATCGCCGAAAGAAAGTATCAGGAATTTCAACGGCGACTACGAGTCGATCATTGCAAGGGCATACGACCTTGTGCTGAATGGCGTTGAGATAGGCGGTGGGAGCATCAGGAATTACAGAATGGATGAACAGATGGAGATGTTCAGGTTGTTGAACATCAAGGAAGAAGATGCTGTGGAGAAGTTTGGTTTTCTCCTTGAGGCCCTGGAAATGGGGGCACCTCCGCATGGCGGCATTGCCTTTGGATTTGACAGGATATTAATGATGTTCCTGGGGCTTGAAAGCATCAGGGATGTCATTCCCTTCCCGAAGACCCAGAAAGGGACATGTCTCATGACGGGTGCGCCGTCGAATATCGGGCAGAAACAACTGAATGAGCTGAGGATAAAGACTGTCGTAAAGTAATCCATGCCCCCAGGAGGATAAACGTGAAGAAGAAGAAAAAAGGTTTTATCTTTAAGAATACCACGAAGAGCGCAAAATACCCTTTGATCGATGTGGATACTCCTGAATTCTACAGGGACATCTTTCCCTTTACCGAGGTCTGCAAGGTAAAGTTTGATCATAAGATAGAGCTTATCGATCCGCCGGATGACATCTATATAACGGATACGACCTTTCGCGACGGCCAGCAGTCAAGGCCGCCCTTTACGGTAAGGCAGATCGAAGACCTTTACGAGATGATGCACAGGCTTGGGGGTCCCAACGGCATCATCAGGCAGAGCGAGTTTTTCCTTTATACTGAAAAGGACAGGGAGGCCGTAGGGAAATGCCTTGAAAAAGGCTATAAGTACCCTGAAATAACGGGCTGGATAAGGGCGAACAAGGATGACCTGCAACTCGTTAAAGACCTGGGCTTGCGTGAGACGGGTATCCTGACAAGCGCCTCCGACTACCATATCTTTTTAAAGTTGAAAAAGACGAGATCCCAGGTTTTTAAGGAATACGTTAAGATCGTTGAAAATGCCTTATCGCATGGTATTACCCCGCGGTGTCATTTCGAGGATATCACAAGGGCGGACATATACGGGTTCTGCGTGCCCTTTGCCCAGGCCCTCATGAGTATGTCCGAAGATGCAAAGATACCAATAAAAATAAGACTCTGCGATACGCTGGGGGTAGGAATAACGTATCCCGGCGTTGCCCTGCCGCGGTCGATCGGGAAGATCATCAGGGCCATGATCGATGATGCCGGAGTTCCTTCAGAGTACCTCGAATGGCACGGACACAACGATTTCTATAAGGTCATCGTCAACAGCATCAGCGCCTGGCTCTATGGCTGTACCTATGTGAACGGCACTCTCCTCGGCATAGGCGAAAGGACCGGGAATGCGCCCATAGAAGCCCTTATCATGGAATACATAGCATTCACGGGCGAGGATAACGGTACAGATCCGACGGCAATCACGGAGATACGGAACTATTTCGAAAAGGTGATAGGGCATCATATCCCTAAGGGCCAGCCCTTCATCGGTCTTGATTTTAACGCAACATCGGCAGGTGTCCATATCGATGGGTTATTGAAGAACGAAGAGATCTATCTGCCCTTCGATACGAACAGGATCCTGAACAGGCCGCTCGCGATCAACATTACCGACAAATCCGGTCTTGCGGGGATTACGCACTGGATCAATTCCCATTTTGCGTTGGTAGGAAAAGACAAGATTGAAAAGATGCATCCCGGTGTTGCAAAGATCAACAAATGGATCATCAAGCAGTATGATGAAGGCAGGTGCACGTCGATATCGGAGGAGGAGATAGAACATCTCGTGAGGATCTACATACCGGAGATATTTGTCTCGGAATTCGAACTCCTGAAGACGAGGGCATACGATATGGCAGCCCACCTCATCGAGAGATATATTGAAGACGACAAGATCAAGACTATGGTCCCCGACCAACAGGAAGAGACGCTGAAAAAGATCGTGGAAGACTACCCCTTTATCCAGTTTGCCTATATCGTGAACGGCGAGGGCATAAAGATCACAAAGAATATAACACAGGCCGTGGACAGGGCGAAATATTACAAGATAGGTCTTCACGAAGACTTCTCGGACAGGGACTGGTTCATTAACCCCATGAAGACCGGGAAGATAAGCGTCACCAACATCTATTCGTCAAAGATAACCGATGCCCTGTGTGTTACCGTATCGGGTCCCATCAGGGATCAGCTTGGAGAAATAAACGGGATACTCGGGCTCGATATACGATTTGAAGATCTCACAAAGGTTGAAGGGTAAGCGATGGCCAAAACAATAGCTGAAAAGATACTTGGCATCAATACGGGCACAGACGTAAGACAAGGCGACTATGCGATAGTCAATGTGGACAGGATCCTGCTCCAGGACGGGACAGCCCCTCTCGCGATCAAGCAATTCCGGGAGATGGGTTTTCAAAAGCTCTTTGACGGCCGGCGGGTAACCTTTTTCATCGACCATGCCTCGCCGAGTCCCCGCATGGAACTGTCGAACGATCACAGGACGATCAGGGATTTTGCAAAGACCCATGGCGCCAATGTCTCCGAGACCGGTGAAGGGATCTGCCATCAGATAATGACCGAGCGGATCCTGGCGCCGTCAGAGGTCCTCGTGGGCGCCGATTCCCATACCTGTACCGGAGGGGCGCTGGGAGCCTTTTCAACGGGGATGGGCTCTACGGATATTGCCGTTGCCATGGGCCTCGGTACGACATGGATGAGGGTGCCTGAAAGCTATAAGATTGTTCTCAACGGCAGGTTTCCGTCCGGTGTCTTTACGAAGGACCTTATCCTGAAGGTTATCGGGATGATCGGTGCCGATGGCGCAACCTATAAATCAATGGAATTCGCCGGCGAAACAATAAAACACCTTGACGTGGAAGAGAGGATGACCATAGCAAACATGGCGGTGGAGGCAGGTGCGAAATGCGGGCTTTTCCCATCGGACATCATGGCCTTTATGTATCTCAGGCGGATGCGGAGGGAGAAGGTATATATAGAGATCGTGCCGGATGACGACGCTGAGTACGAAAAGATATTCAAGATCAACGTCGATGAGCTTACACCAATGGTAAGCCTGCCCCATCAGGTCGACAACGCGAAGAGCGTCGAGGACGGCGCAGCAAAGAACATCCCGGTACAACAGGTATTCATAGGTTCCTGTACAAACGGCAGGATCGATGACCTGAGGATCGCATCGCTCATCCTGAAGGGAAGGAAGAAACATCCCGACGTTCGTCTCCTTGTCTGCCCCGCATCAAGGGCAGTCTATTACCAGGCATTGCATGAAGGGATCCTGGCAACGCTTTTTGAGGCAGGGGCGATCATACTGCCGCCGGGATGCGGGCCCTGTATCGGTCTCCACCAGGGGGTACTCGGCGACGGCGAAACATGCGTTTCCACATCAAACAGGAACTTCCTTGCAAGGATGGGCAATCCTGATTCGGCGATCATTCTGAGTTCACCGGCAACAGCAGCAGCAACAGCCTTAAAAGGAAGACTTACAGACCCGAGGGAGGTTTTGGATGATTTTGAAAGGAAAGGCGTGGAAGTTTGGCGATGATATATCCACCGATCATATAATACCGGGGAGATTTTATCACCTGCGGTCCAACCTGGATGAATTGAAAAAACACGTCTTTGAAGACATTGTGCCTGATTTCTACAAGAAGATCGGTAAGGGCGATATTATTGTCGGCGGCAGGAATTTCGGCCTCGGATCGAGCAGGGAACATGCCCCTCTCATTATAAAGCTCGCCGGCATCGATGCGATCATCGCCAATTCCTTTGCAAGGATATTTTACAGGAACGCGATCAACGTGGGTCTTGCGGCTATAATCTGCAACACCGATGATATCAAAGAAGGCAACGAACTGGAGATCAGGCTTGATGAGGGTGTCCTCGAGAACAGGACAAGCGGGAAAAAGATAATGTTCCCGCCGCTCCCGGCCATAATGAGGAAGATCCTCGATGAAGGCGGTCTTGACAGTTATATCAAAAAACACGGGAGCTTAAAGATTTGAAAGAGAAGATAACCATACCTTACATTGTCGGCGACGGCACCGGCGAAGACATCTGGAACGCCTCGCATGAGATCTTTGAAGAGGCAGTGCAGAAGGCCACAAAGGGAGAAAAGGGCATAGAATGGGTGGAGTTGCATGCAGGGCAGAAGGCCTTGGACGTAACAGGAGAACTCCTTCCCGAAAAGACCATTAAGACGATAGAGGAATATAAGGTGGCAATAAAAGGACCTCTCACCACGCCCGTGGGCGGGGGATTCCGGAGCATCAATGTATATCTCAGGCAGATCTTCGACCTTTACGTATGCATGCGGCCTGTCAGGTACTTCAATGGTCTTCCAAGCCCGATGAAGACACCCGAAAAGGTCAATTTTATTGTCTTCCGTGAAAACACCGAAGACCTCTACAGAGGCATAGAATGGAAGGAAGGCACGCCGGAGGCGCAGAGTCTCATTCAGTTCCTGAAGGATACCATGAAGACGGACCTGCCGGAGAGCACCGGCCTGGGGATAAAACCGATCAGCAGGGCTGGGACGGTCAGGTTTGCCAGATGGGTCATCGACTACGCGATAAAGAACAAAAGAAGGTCTGTAACCGTCGTTCATAAAGGCAATATTATGAAATATACCGAAGGGGCCTTCAAGGAATATGCATATGAAGTGGCAAAGGGGTTTCCTGAAGAGATCACCTTTGATGCGGATAAGGGGAAGATCGTTTTCAATGACAGGATAGCCGACAACATGTTTATGCAGATTATCTTAAGGCCTGACGAGTACGATATCCTTTTGTGCCCCAACCTGAACGGCGATTACCTGTCCGATGCATGCGCAGCCCTTATCGGGGGTCTTGGCGTAGCACCGGGGGCAAACATAGGCGACAGGATAGCCGTCTTTGAGCCGACACATGGGAGCGCACCGAAATACGCCGGCAAGGACGTTATTAACCCTACATCGTTTATCCTCTCCGGCGCTATGCTTTTCCACCATATCGGCCTCCCCGGTGTATCGGCGCTTATCGAAAAGGCTGTAGAAAAAACCATAGGCGATGGAATAGTTACGTACGATCTCGCAAGGCAGCTCGCAAACGTAACCCCTGTTAAATGTTCCGAATTCGGAAAACAGGTCGTCAAAGTGCTATAATAGAAAAACCAATTTTGACAGAAAGGAAAAGGACATGTATGACGAAATAAAGGTCAGGATAGACGAATTGATTGAGAGGATGAGTGCCCTGAGAGGTTATCTTTGACCTCTCCGCACTCCATGTAAAGCTGCAGGAATTCGATTCAGAGATATCCGGAACTACCTTCTGGGGAGACCAGGAAAAGGCGCAAAACATACTGAAAAAGAGATCGCTTATCCAGGAGGAGATCAAAAACTGGCAGGACAAAGAAAACGAACTTGAAGAGATACTCATACTCGCCGAGATAGCAAAAGAAACAGAAGACCCCAAAGACATAGAAGAGTTAGATCAAAGGGCCGCCTCCCTCGACACCCTCCTCAGGAAATACGAGATCGAACGTATGCTTGCAGGGGAGAACGATAAGGCCAATGCGATCATGTATATCAACTCAGGGGCAGGGGGGACAGAGGCCCAGGACTGGGTAGAGATGCTCCTCCGGATGTACCTGAGATGGGCTGAAAGGGAAGGCTTTGAAACGCAGATCGTGGATATGCTGCAGGGCGAAGAGGCGGGCATCAAGAACGTCACCTTTTTGGTAAGAGGCCCTTATGCATACGGATACCTGAAATGTGAGGTCGGCATCCACCGGCTCGTGAGGGTATCTCCCTTTGACTCAAACAACAGGAGGCATACGTCATTCGCATCCGTCTATGCCTACCCCGAGATCCCCGAAGACATACAGGTAGATATAAAGGAAGAAGACCTGAGGATCGATACCTTCCGTTCCAGCGGTCCCGGCGGACAGCACGTGAACCGGACAGAGTCGGCAATACGGATCACCCATATCCCTACCGGGATTGTCGTTCAATGCCAGAACGAAAGGTCTCAGCACAAGAACAAGGCGATTGCCATGGCAATCCTTAAATCAAGGATCTATGAACTTGAAAAGAAGAAAAAGGAAGATAAGCTGAACTCACTGAACAAAGAGAAGAAGGATATCGCCTGGGGCAGCCAGATACGTTCATACGTCCTCCATCCTTACAAACTTATAAAGGACCATAGAACGAAATGCGAGGAACATAACGCAGAGGCCGTTCTTGACGGAGATATCGATACTTTTATTAAATCTTACCTTTTATACTTGACTTTTGAACAAAAAAGGGAGGATAATTAAGAACATAGGGAGGAAGGTTAATAAATTATGGAAGTTTTCAGCATAAAAAGAGATATATTTAGTGAAAATAAGATCGAAGAACTTGAGGAAAAGATTGACAAACTTATAGAAAAATATAGAATTATTAAAGATGAAAATGAAAAACTTAATGTTAAACTTAAAGCATTAGAAGGTAACGATAAGAATATACAAGAAAAAATGGATGAGATAAAAAAGGAAAGAGAAGTGCTTATCGAAAAGGTTACTAAGATTTTAGAGAAAGTTGAAAAAGTAGAGATATGAGGTTAGAATATGGAGAAGAAAGTTGAAGTAACCATTTTAAAGCAACCCTTTACCTTCGTAGGAGAGGATGAGGACAGGATCAAAAGGGATGCCCGTTATGTTAACGAGAAGATAGAGCATGCAGTTAACCGGTATGGTATAATCAATACACTGAACGCTGTGATCATGGCATTTATGGAAGTGACCGACGAATATCTCGAGATGAAGAAACAGGCGGAGATGGTTGAAGGAAGGACATTAAAACTTATAAAGAAGTTTGAGGATATAGATGTTCCCTGCAGTGCGCGTGATAAATGGTAGGCTTAGAGCCAACACCTCTATAAGGGGAGCCTTACCTTGTTGCTGTGTGCATGCTCGTCATTATGACGAGAAGCCTGATGCAACAATATGGCGCCCACTTTAACAAGAGGTTCAAGACATACTGTTTACACGGCATCTGCGGGGTTTAAATTCAGGGTTAGCAGTAGAGAAAACAGAGGGTTAATATAGATACCATGCGTCCTTGCGGAGGTTTTAATACTCCTTTCATATAGATGTAAGTTACCCCTCTCTTCTTTATCTTCCTAACCCCTGTAAAGTAACCTTTACCATAGGGGGAATTTTGGATACTATAATAATTTCAGTAATCAGCTTCATATTAGCTGTTTTTATAGGCCTTATCCTTGCCCGCCTCATTCAGAAAAAGAGGATCGGTGAGTATGAAAAGATAGGGAAGAAGATACTTGAGGATTCCAAAAAAGAGGCTGACGTTCTCATGCGGGAAGCCTCCATCCAGGCCAAAGACATTGTCCTCCAGGCAAAAAACGAGCTTGAGCATGAGACCAAATCGAGAAGGATGGAACTACAGAACACCGAGAAACGGCTTGCCCAGAAAGAGGCAAATCTTGATAAAAAGATCGAGCTTATCGAAAGAAAAGAAGATGAGCTGTCTAAAAAAGACCGTGAAAGTGCGCAAAAACAGTCCCTTCTCGATACGAAGATCAGGGAAAATGAAGCCCTCATTGTGAAAGGAAAAGAACGACTGGAAAAGATATCCGGGCTTACCGGCGAAGAAGCAAAAAAGATGCTCATGCAGGCAATGGAGGATGAAGCAAAATACGAATCCATGAAAATAATCAAGAAGATTGAGGAGGAGGCCAAGGAAAAGGCCGACAAGAAGGCGAAAGAGATCATCGCCTTCGCAATACAGAGATATGCCGGTGATTACGTCGGAGAAGATACGGTGTCTGTTGTAACCCTTCCCAACGAAGAGATGAAGGGAAGGATAATCGGGAGGGAAGGCCGTAATATCAGGGCACTCGAGGCAGCCACCGGTGTGGATATCATTATTGACGATACACCCGAGGCAGTGATCCTCTCCTGTTTCAACCCGATAAGGAGAGAGGTGGCAAGGATATCCATCGAGCGTCTGATCGGCGACGGAAGGATCCATCCCGCCAGGATCGAAGAGATCGTCTCGAAGGTCGCCGAAGAGATGGAGGAAAAGATAAAGGACTCCGGCGAGCAGGCTGTTTTTGACCTCGGTGTCCATAATGTACACCCCGAGATCATCAAGCTGCTCGGCAGGCTCAAGTTCAGGAGCAGTTACGCCCAGAACATATACCAGCACTCCCTTGAAGTTGCCTTTATCTGCGGCGCCATCGCTTCTGAATTAAGGATCAACCCAAAGGATGCAAAGAGGGCAGGGCTTTTGCACGATATAGGCAAGGCCGTCGACCATGAAATAGAAGGTTCGCACGCCACCATCGGCGCTGATCTTGCGAAAAAATACGGCGAGAGCGAAGAGATCGTGCACGCTATCCTTGCGCATCACGAGGATGTTGAAACAACAAGCATCCTTGACGTCATCGTCCAGGCTGCGGATGCACTGTCCGGTGCAAGACCCGGGGCGCGAAGGGAGATGCTTGAGACATACATTAAAAGGCTTGAAGAGCTTGAGCGTATAGCAAACAGTTTCCAGGGCGTGGAAAAATCATACGCCATACAGGCGGGCCGCGAGATACGTATCGTCGTGAACAGCGAGAGGATCAACGACGACGCTATCAACGTCATATCAAGAGACATTGCAAAGAAGATAGAGACAGACCTTTCATACCCGGGACAGATCAAGGTTGTCGTAATCAGAGAAACCAGGTCAATAGAATATGCCAAATAATATAACAGTACTTTTTCTCGGTGACGTTATTGGGAAACCGGGAAGAAAGGCGATTGAAAAGTATCTAAAAACAGCCAGCGCTGATTTTTTTGTTGTTAATGGAGAAAATCTTGCGGGAGGGATAGGGGTTACCCCATCGACCGCATTAGAAGCGCTGTCATACGGTGTTGATGTCATCACCACCGGGAACCACGTATGGAAAAAGAAGGAGATCGCCATCTTTCTCATGGAAGAGCAGAGGGTAATCCGCCCCCTGAACTATCCCGATGGCACGCCGGGTTTCGGCTATACGCTTGTCCGCAAGAATGGGAAATCTCTTTATGTCGCAAATATTGAGGGGCGTATCTTCATGAATCCCCTTAATTGCCCGTTCCGCGCTATGGAAAGATTTATAGAGGAGGCCGCAGGCGACGTCCCTATCATTGTTGATTTCCATGCTGAGGCCACTTCCGAAAAGATAGCGATGGGATGGTTCCTCGACGGCAAGGTATCTGCGGTTGTGGGCACCCACACGCACGTCCAGACGGCAGATGAGAGGATACTGCCGCACGGTACTGGGTATATAACCGACGCAGGCATGACCGGTCCTGCAGACTCGGTGATCGGTATGGAAAAGCAGGTTGTCCTCGACAGGTTCCTGACCCAGTTGCCACAGAAATTCGAGGTCGGAAAAGACGATGTTGAGGTGCAGGGCGTCATGATAACGATAGACAGTGCCAGCAAAAGGTGTGTTGCCATAGAAAGGGTGAAACAGAAAATAGACTGAACATCAGGATGGTATATGGATATAGAGAGAGATATAGAGATCATTAAGAGGGGCGCCGTTGACCTTGTTAATGAAAACGAACTGAGAAATAAGCTCATAAAGGCGAAAACGGACAAAAGGCCTCTCAGGGTCAAACTCGGGCTTGATCCCACAGCGCCCGACCTGCATCTCGGCCACACGGTCGTTCTCCAGAAACTAAAACAATTCCAGGAACTGGGCCACACGGCGATCTTCCTCATCGGAGATTTTACAGGCATGATAGGAGACCCTACGGGCAGGATCGAGACAAGGCCGGCCCTTTCCAAAGAAGAACTGCTCGCCAATGCAGAGACCTATAAAAGACAGGTATTCAAGATCCTCGATCCTGAGAAGACAGAGGTACGCTTCAACAGCGAGTGGTTTGAAGCAATGAATGCGGCAGACATGATAAGGCTCTGCGCCCAGTACACCATGGCACGCATGATGGAGCGCGAGGATTTCAGGAACAGGTATCAGAATAACCAGTCCATAAGCATCCACGAATTTCTGTATCCCCTGGTGCAGGGCTATGACTCTGTCGCCCTGAAGGCTGATGTGGAGCTTGGCGGCCATGACCAGATCTTCAATCTTTTTGTCGGCAGGGACATCCAGAGATCCTATGGCCAGGAATCCCAGGTGATCGTTACCGTCCCGCTGCTCGAGGGCACCGACGGCGTCAACAAGATGAGCAAAAGTTACGGGAATTACGTCGGTATCGATGAACCGCCGGAGATCATGTTCGGCAAGCTCATGTCCATATCAGATGAACTGATGCTGAAATACTATGAACTTCTGAGCGATATATCCCTTGAGGACCTGAAAGGACTGAAAGAAGGGATGCAGAAAGGTACGGTGCATCCGAAAGAGGCGAAGGTGAACCTTGCGAAAGAGATCATAACGAGGTTCCACAGCACAGAGGCGGCGAAGACAGCCCACGAGAACTTTGAAAAGATGTTCAGAGAAAAGGAAGTTCCCGAAGAGATTGATACGATAACAATAAAAAGACCGGAAAAAGATCCTTTTTCGATCCCCCATTTTCTCCGGGATATCGGTACGGTGACTTCCGTGGGAGAAGGGGTCAGGATGATCGAACAGGGTGGGGTATCGGGCTTTGCATATCTGTCCGAATCGCAACTGACGTTACCTCATGGAGAAATCAAGCTTACAAAGGTAACCGGTAAGGAGATGTCATCCAGGGACGCCATCGGATATATATGGAAGGTTGGAAAAAGGAAGTTTAAAAAGGTCCTCTTTGAGGATTAGAAGCCTTGACACGCACCGTTTTATTAGTTTATTATAGTCCGTTCTCAGGTAGCCGGCAGTAGCGTAACGGAATAGGGTGCAGGCTTGGGAATGTAGTTGTAAGATGGGAATATAATGTGTTCCCCGGTAGCTCAATCGGCAGTAGCGGCTGGCTGTTAACCAGTAGGTTGCAGGTTCGAGTCCTGCCCGGGGAGCCAAATAAAATAAAGCGTTTTAAGCAAGACCCTTTTGCTATATTTCAGCAATGGCGGTCCCGTTGTAACGGGACAGGGTGTTTACCTTACTATATGTCTCTTTTTTAATCTCACCTTTTTTTCGGTTTCACTATAAAGAGTTCCTTGCATAAATAGGGTACCCTTTGGCATAATAAATACTATTATTCAAAGCCCACGAATAACGAGGTACATATGAGCACGCAAAGAAAATCATTGCTCTATATAGTTGTATTGGGCATGTTGGTTCTTGGTCCTTTCCCCGGGCACTGCCAGGAAGAAACGATATCGCTTAAAGAAGCCCTGCAGATCGCCCTTAAAGAAAACCATGAAGTGCGGGCCTTCAAAAATGCACTGTCAGCGCAAAAAGAAGGTATCGGAGTAGCGAGAAGCTTCCTCCTGCCGAAAATAGCCTTCGAGGAAAGGGCTGCCAGAACCAATAATCCGCCATCCGCATTCATGATGAAACTGAACCAGCAAAGGTTCACTTCAGACGACTTTGCCTTGGGCAACCTAAATAAGCCCGGAACAACCGACGATTTTCAAACATTATTTTCTTTCGAACAACCGGTCTTTGCTGCAAGGTCTTTCCTCAATCTCAACACGGCGAAACTCGAATACTCTTCAAAAAGCGAAGATTTTCTGAGAAAGAAAGAGGAAGTGTGCTTCTACGTCGCCCGGGCATATCTCCGCGCCCACAGCGCAAAAGAATATCTTAAGGTAACAGAAAAGGGGCTCGAAGATGCACGGGAGCATCTGAGGATAGCAGAGGTTCGACACAAGAATGGCCTGGGTCTTTATTCGGACCGCCTGAGGGCAAAAACGGCGATGGTTGAGGCAGAACAGAAAAACGTGAGCGCCCGAAAGGATTTTTCCGTTGCGAAAAGGTGGCTTGGGGTGCTCATGGGCAAACCTATACCGATCGATGTTGCGGGCAACGACGTATCGCTGGCAGTTATGAAAATCGATTACTACCTTGACGCCTCGGATAAGAGAAAGGACGTTTCCGCAATGAGAATACGGCATGAAACGGCACAGAGCAATGTAAAGGCCGCTGAATCACGTTACCTCCCTTATATCGGTGTAGGCGGTTCTTACCAGTTGAATGACCACAGCAGGCTTTTCGGATCCGAGGGTGATAGCTGGCAGCTCATGGCATTTATGAGATGGGAATTATTCGACGGAATGAACAGGGAATCGGAACGGGAAAAGGCCCGGTTTAATATGGCTGAGGCCAAAGAGCAATTCATGAGGTTGAAGGAATTAGTTGCCTTTAAAGTCCATGAGGCCTATCTGGTGGTGGAAGAGGCAAAGAAAAATGCGGAACTCGCTTTAGCTGCCCTGCAATCAGCCGAAGAGGGTCGAAGGCTTGTCAGGTCAAGATATGAAAACTCCCTTTCTCCGATCGTAGATCTTCTCGACGTGCAACTCAATCTGAATCGTGCACGGGCCGATGCCGTAGCCAGGGAAAACGATTACAAGCTCGCCATTATCAACCTGTCATATGAAAGCGGCACCATCATGAAGGACATGGGAATTGAGTAATATGGGAAAAATGACGCCCGACGGAGGATCGACTATGAGAAAAACCCTTTCTCTGTTGTTCATCGTAACAATACTTTTTTGCAGTGCATGTAAAGACAAGATAAAGCCGGGAAATGTTCAACCGGAAAGAAAGGAGGTATCGGGCGTCCTGATCACGACCGTGGCTTCCTCGGCCGTGGATGTCTTTTACGAAACCTCCGGTACGGTTGAAGCAAAGAACATAAGCACCATATCCAGCCGGTTAATGGGCACGGTAATGAAAATTATCGTAAAGGAAGGCGATAAGGTAAACAGAGGAGATATCCTTCTTATTATAGATGACAGTGACGTAGCTCAGAAGATGACCGCTGCCGAAGCAGGATACAAAGAGGCCCAGAAGGCCTTTGAGATCTCGAAGAAAAACAGATCGCTCGCCGACATCACCTACCGGAGATACGCGAAACTTCGTGAAGAGCAGGTCATATCACAACAGGAATTCGACCAGATCGAGACCCAGAAAAAGATTGCCGATATAGAATATGAACGGTCCCAACAGGCAGTCGAAAGAGCGAAGGCAATGCAGGAAGAGACCCGTGTATATCATGGTTTCACACGGATAAAGGCGCCTTATACAGGTCTTATAACGGCGAAGAAGATTGACGAAGGGACCATGGCCGTGCCGGGCATGCCGCTTCTTGTCATGGAGGACACCTCCCAATACAAGATCAGGATCTCCGTTGATGAAAGGCTTTATAAAAACATCTCAATCGGCATGCCGGTTTCGGTTCTTGTCTTGTCGACGAACGACATGAAACAGGGACGTATTACCAGGATTACCCCGGCCGTGGACCCTACCACCAGGACATTCAATGTGGAAGTTCTCGTGAAGGGTATCCCATTGAGGAGCGGGCTTTATGCAAAGGTATTTATTCCTGAAGGAAAAAAGAAGACAATACTGGTCCCGAACAAGGCCATTGTCCAGAAAGGTCAGCTCAGGGGTGTTTACAGCGTCAACGACAAAGGGGTAATCAGCTACAGTTTGATAAAAACAGGAAAATTTTATGGTGAACGGACAGAGGTTCTATCAGGTCTGAAAGATGACGACAGGATCATAGTGGAAGGAGTTGAAAAGGCTGTAGACGGAGGGATAACAAAACAGTAGCCGGCATGAGCGGGGTACTGCAAAGATCCGACCGATGATGATAAAGAAGGATTGAATATTGGAAAATCTGGGTATATCGGGAAGAATAGCAAAGGCGTTCATACAATCAAAACTTACTCCCCTCATTGTCATTGCCTCTATATTACTCGGTCTGTTCGCCGTCATTGTAACTCCAAGGGAAGAAGAACCTCAGATCGTAGTGCCCATGATCGATGTCTTCGTCTCCTATCCGGGGGCTTCAGCCCAGGAGGTTGACGAACGGGTCACCAAGCCCATGTCTAAGTTCCTCTGGGAGATCGACGGCGTAGAATACATCTACGGCATGTCAAAGCCCGGCATGGGAATAGCCATTGTACGGTTCAAGGTGGGCCAGGACATGGAAAAAAGCGTCGTCAATCTTTACAACAAGCTCATGTCCAACTTCGATAAGATCCCCCCCGGCGTATCGCAACCCCTTGTAAAACCAAAATCCATTGATGATGTACCAATCCTTTCGTTTACCTTCTGGAGTACAAAATACAGCGGATACGAACTGAGAAGAGTTGCCGTTGAAGCCTGCGAAGAGCTAAAAAAAGACAAGGATATTGCCGAATTCAACATCATCGGCGGTCAGAAAAGACAGATCAGGGTAAATTTAGATCCTCTTCGCTTGCGGGCTTACAACACCTCTCCGCAGCACATACTCGGGGTCCTTCAAAGGGCTAATTTTTTCATTCCTTCGGGAAGATTTCCTTCGGGTAACAAGGAGTTTATTGTTGAAACAGGCGGCTTTCTGAAAAATGGTGAGGATGTAGGAAATATTGTCGTCGGAACATCCGGCGGAAGGCTTATCTATTTGAGAGATGTTGCGCAGATAACGGATGGGCCCGAAGAACCTGCAAACTATGTCTTTATGGGTTTTGGTCCTGCATCCGGGCACAGGGATACGGAACAGTACGAGGCAGTCACCATCTCGATCGCAAAGAAAAAGGGCACCAATGCCACCCATATAGCGGAAAGGGCGTTCAAAAAGATAGAAGTAATGAAAAACGATATAATCCCGTCGGGTATTGAAATAACCAATACAAGGAACTATGGGGAGACGGCAAAAGAAAAATCCGATGAGCTCCTCAAGCACATGCTCATTGCCGCCCTGTCCGTGACAATTCTCATCGCCTTTGCGCTCGGGTGGAGAGAATCCATTGTGGTGGCCGTCGCAGTCCCCGTAACACTCGCGCTTACCATCCTTGCCACCTACCTGTATGGGTATACCCTGAACAGGGTCACCCTTTTTGCCCTCATATTTTCTATCGGCATCCTTGTAGATGACGCCATCGTGGTTGTGGAGAACATACACAGACATTTCAAGATGGGTAAGGTAAACGTTGAAACTGCCGTTCTCGCAGTTGAAGAGGTGGGCCAGCCCACAATCCTGGCAACCTTCACCGTCATTGCAGCGCTCCTTCCTATGGCATTTGTATCAGGGCTCATGGGGCCCTACATGAGACCCATACCGGTAGGTGTCTCCGCAGCCATGATTATCTCCCTTCTCATTGCATTTATCATCAGTCCATGGCTCAGCTACATCGTATTAAGGAAAACAAAAGGCACAGGTGTTTCGGAAAAAGAGGAAAAGGGGATTATCGGAAGATTCAACAAGATATATGAAAAAAATTTAAGGGGCCTGCTGGAAAACAGAAAGAAAAGACTCATTTTTTTCTGCATTACAGCGGGGCTTCTCATAGCGTCTTTTATTCTCGTCCCCCTGAAACTGACAACAGTCAAGATGCTCCCCTTCGACAACAAAAGCGAGCTGCAGGTTGTGATAGATATGGATGACGGTGCGAGTCTTGAAGAAACAGGGGCGCTGACACGTGAGATAGGCGAGTACCTGAAGGGCGTACCGGAAGTGGACAACTTTCAGTCCTACATCGGCGGCTCCGCCCCTTTTAACTTTAACGGTCTGGTGAGACATTACTTCCTGAGGTCGGCAAGCAACATGGCAGATATACAGGTAAACTTTGCGGGGAAGGACGAGAGGAAGGCGCAGAGCCACGAAATCGCCAGAAGGATTCGGCCGGACATAAAAAAGATCGCCGACAGATACCATGCCAGGATAAAGGTGGTCGAGATCCCTCCCGGTCCGCCGGTTTTGAGCACCCTCGTTGCGGAGGTATACGGTCCCGACTTTAAACGTCAGATAGAGATAGCCCGGGACATTAAAGGCATCTTCGCAAAGACGGAAGGTGTTGTCGATGTAGACTGGTACGTGGAGGCGGATCAGGAAAAGATTATTTTTGATGTAGACAAAGAGAAGGCAGCAGGAAACGGAATCCCTACCGATACGGTTGCACGGGCTGCACAGATAGTCCTGGGAGGGACCGTTGCCGGCCTTGCTCATTTCGAAAAAGAGAAGGAACCTGTAGAAATCTTCATGAGGGCATCTCTCGCTGAGCGGGCAGGGATACCGGGCCTTGACACCATCGGCATTACCGGCAGTTCAGGACATACGGTACCCCTTTCGGAGCTTGTTACCGTAAGGAAAGGAACACTGGATAAGACCATTTACAGAAAAAACCTGAAAAGGGTTGTGTATGTCATCGGTGATGTGGCAGGCACAGAAGAGAGCCCGGTCTATCCTATCCTGAAGATGAGGGGCGCCATCAAGGATCTCAGGCTTCCCGAGGGTTATGAATTAAAGCAGTATTCCGCAACGCAACCATGGTCAGAAGACAGATATTCCATGAAATGGGACGGCGAGTGGCATATCACCTATGAGGTCTTTCGGGATCTGGGGATTGCCTTTGCAGCAGTCCTGGTCCTCATATACGTTATGGTCGTCGGATGGTTTAAGTCATTTACCGTTCCCCTCGTTATCATGGCGCCGATCCCTCTCTCTCTTGTGGGAATTCTGCCGGGACATGCCATAATGGGCGCCTTCTTCACTGCCACATCCATGATAGGTTTTATTGCAGGGGCCGGCATCGTCGTAAGGAATTCCATTATCCTCGTCGATTTCATCAACCTGAAGCTCTCCGAAGGAATGCCTCTTGAGGAAGCAGTTGTCCAGGCCGGCATCATACGTTTCAGACCCATGCTCCTGACCGCTGCCGCAGTAGTTGTGGGTTCATCGGTGATCCTCTTCGACCCCATATTCCAGGGTATGGCAATTTCATTAATGGCAGGGGAGGTTGCCGCTACCTTACTTTCAAGGACCATGGTGCCTGTGCTTTACCATATGTTGAAAAGACGGGAAGTCCGATAATATTGTGTTTATTGACTATTATAAATAAGGTGTTTATTTTAAATTATGTTTATCTTTGTCCATCCATGGTCAGACAGCTTTTGTCGGAAGCAAATCCGTGTCGTTGAAGTGGCGATGAAGCATGCGATGCTCCTCTTTATCTGTACCTTTACATTTTTCATGCAGGCTGCCTATGCCGGAGACACAGGGGCATCAGACAAGGCCCTTCCGTTTACCGTCAAGACATTCGACTACAATCAGGATGGGGTCGCAATCAAGCTGAGATATCCCGAAATCCCGGGGATCGGCAGGCAATACAGCTCTATCGACAAACAGATCAAAAGAGATATGTTAACGATCCGTTTCCCCGGAAAGGCTACAGCCCAAACCTTTGCCGACACCCGCGACTTTGTACGGGGAATAAAGAGATTTATTATGAGGAACGGTTTCAAGGGGTATGAATTCTTTTCCGGTGTTGAAGTAGCATATAATGCGAGTAATATTTTTACCGTAAAGATCCTCAATTACGAGATGCCCTACGGTGCTGCGAACGGATTGAACAGCATCATCTATTTAAACTTCAATACCGGGACAGGAAGAAGGTTCACCATCAATGATTGTTTCTCGGATCGGGCTTACCAGGCGCTGGTCAGGCGAGGTAAAGATCTGTTTGTTGAAAAGGCAAAGGCCGATGGGGTCTTCGATCTTGTGGACAATCAATTCCTCGACAGATTTTACCTCCCTGTAAACTTTGCCGTGACAGACAGCGGGGTCGAGTTTGCATACCGGCAGTATGAGGTCGGCCCGCGTCCGCTCGGCATGCCGGCCTTCACCATTCCCCGCGGAGAGATAAGGGCCCTGATTGATAAAGGCTGTCCCCTGCAGCGGTATTTTTATCAATGACCATCAGGAAAAACCTTTTCTTTTCAAAGAAACCGGCATATACTATCAGCACACACAGGTCGCCCATTAAATGATGAGCATAAATATTCTCACTCAGGTATCTTCTTCCCATACATATAATGTTTCAGCTTCGAGATAGACATGCCGGTCGCTCTCTGTCTCCATGCGAAGCATATGAATTAGTAACAATTAAAGAACGGAGGTAGTGATGCAGAACAAGTTATATGTGGGGAATTTAAGTTATTCCGTAAGTAATGAGCAGTTGAAAGAACTCTTTTCCGGATTTGGCTCTGTTGTGGAGATCAAGATCATAGAAGGGAAGGGTTTTGGTTTTGTCGAGATGGCGTCCCAGGCAGATGCCGAAAAGGCGAAAAAGGAACTCCACGGCACCCAGTTCATGGGGCGTACCATCACTGTTCAGGAGGCCCGTCCGCCAAAAGAAAGGCAAAAGGGCAAATACCCCCGCAGGTATTAAAAAAGGTTGTTTTAGATTAAGATTCCACGTCTTAAAAAAGGTCTGCTCAATAGCCTTGTCATACGATTAGCATAAAAGTTGACAAAAGGAGAATAAATGACGGAAGCCAAGATGAACGACAAAGTGAAGGTACATTACAAAGGTTCCCTGCGGGATGGCACGGTCTTTGATTCCTCGGAGGAGAGAGAACCCCTTGAGTTCATAATCGGCAAGGGAACGGTAATTCCAGGGTTTGAAAAGGGGGTCATGGGCATGTGCGAAGGCGATACAAAGGTAATCGCGATACAGGCCGAAGATGCCTATGGTCCTTACAGGGATGACCTTATCGGTGTCGTTGACAGGTCCCGCATACCTGACGATATTGATCTAAAGATCGGCATGGTGCTTCAGGTCCGCTCGCCGGAGGGCAATGTTATCAATGTCGTTATCTCCAAGATAACAGACACCGATGTAACCCTTGATCTAAATCATCCACTGGCCGGCAAAGAACTTATCTTCGAGGTCAGGTTGCTCAAAGTCCTGCAGGCGTAATTACCGGCCTTAAGGTCATAAGGCGGCATACGACATAACCGGAATGACGGGGCAAGGGATTATCGTATGTATGTCGTCTTTTCCCTTACACCTTTTCTTGGTAACGGGGCAGGTTCATCGGCCTTTTTTCCAAGGCATATCAGGGCAATCGGGGTTTTCGCTGTATCGATATTCAGGATCCCCCGCAACGCCTTCTTGTCGAATAAGGTAAACCAGAGGGTACCGAGACCGTAAGAGTACGCGGCAAGGTGCATATTCTGTATGGCCGCGGAACATGCAGACAGATAACCCATCATGCCTTCCTCCATGAACATATCGACGCCCGTCTTCTTCGGGTCACCGATAACAGCAATGATCACCGGAACCTCTTTGAGAAAATCAACCGGGTAGGTGTCCAGCCATTTCCAGTGGCTTGTCTCAAGCGCCCATACACGACACCTGTTCGCCTCTTCGAAGATCTTCTCCTTGACCTCCTTGTTCGTGATGACGATAAATTCCCATGGCTGGGTGTTAAGTGGGGAAGGGGCCCACGTAGCCGCTTCCAGTATCTTTTCGATGGTATCTTCATTTACCGCTTCAGGGAGGTAGTGACGGCAACTTCTTCGTTCCTTCATTGCTGTAAATAGATCCATAGCTTCTCTCCTTTTGTTTGGATTAAACCCCTTTCCGATGTTATCAACGAGTTAAAGATTTGTCAATTGTACTTTTTACAATAAACGCTGTCCCTCGATACTCGTTGCTCGTTACTGGTTTGAACCAGTATCCAGTGACCAGCATCAAGCGACCATATACCAGCCCACACTGTGGGCGAGAAGGGGTGGCTCCGCGGACCGGGGCACCCACCCGGTGGGTGGGTCGCGTGGAGGGGGCGACGCAAGCCCCTATAATCAGATCACCTTGTTCCACGGCCTCCATTTCATCCCGAACGACAATGCCACGGCAGGATGAGTAACAACATTATCCGCAAGGTTTATACCTGATGCGAGCGAGGCATCTTCCGATGCTGCCGCCTTGATACCCTTGTTTGCGATTGCGGCAACGTAGGGGAGGGTAGCGTTGGTAAGCGCGTAGGTCGATGTCCTTGGAACGGCTGCCGGAATATTCGGTACACCGTAATGGAGTACATTGAACATGGCATAGACCGGTTCCTGGTGAGTAGTGGGCCTGATAGTCTCTACGCAACCCCCCTGGTCCACCGATACGTCTACGATCACAGACCCTGGTTTCATCCTGGAGACCATCTGCTCCGTCACGAGCACGGGCGCCCTGGCCCCGGTAACCAAAACCGCCCCGATAACGACATCTGCGTAACTTATCGCCTTTTGGATTGCAAAAGGGGTCGAATAGATGGTTGTAACGTTACCGTGCAATATGTCGTCAATATATTTCAGCCTTTCGTGTGATATGTCAAAGACAGTCACGTGGGCGCCAAGTCCTGCGGCTATCTTCACGGCGTTCAATCCCACCACCCCGCATCCCAGTATGACCACTTCCGCAGGCGGGACGCCGGGGACACCGCTCAACAGGATGCCTCTCCCGTTGTAATCTGTTTCAAGGTAGCGCATTGCCACCTGTATCGACATCCGTCCTGCCACCTCGCTCATAGGAACAAGGAGGGGTAACCTGTTGTCTTTATCCTGAACGGTTTCGTAGGCAACACCGACGATCTTTCTTTCAAGCAGCGCTTCCGTCAGTCTTTGCGAGGACGCGAGGTGGAGGTAGGTAAAGAGTATCTGTCCCTTTTTCAAAAGGGGCCATTCGTCTTCAAGCGGTTCCTTTACCTTCACCACGAGCTTGGATTGCGAAAATACCTCTTCGTGGGCCTTTACGATCCCGGCGCCTTCGCGGATATATTCTTCATCGGCTATCCCGCTCCCTTTTCCGGCCATCGTTTCAATAAAAACGGTGTGCCCCGCCCTGGTCAGCGTGTGAACTCCGGCCGGCGTAAGGGAAACCCTGTTTTCACCTTCTTTGATCTCTTTTGGAATTCCGATAACCATACACACCTCCCGGCTGAGATTTCCCACCGTATCCTGCAAGCACGCGCACACGCGGGCTGCAACAGGCGTTATACGGTAAACCTCCACTTGCAGAATGTATCTTTCGGATGCGGGTCGGGCGGCGCAAAGAGGCATTCCACCTTGATACCCGGATCTACCACATAGGCAAAATTCTCGAATTCGGCCTTGTGCATAAATTTGCACACATATTCGTCAAGGCCTCTTCTCAGTCTTGCCTCCTGGGTAGGACAACTTGGCACGGCGATGATCACCTCGTCATCCTTTTCCTCGATCTCGTATCCAACGATAATCGTCCACGGGAAAAACCTTAACGCCTTTACAAAACCCTTGAGACCCTTCTCCGTGATACTGAACCTCTTTAAAAGGTCGTCGGCTGCCATCCGCGGCACCCGTCCCCAGACCTGCTCGTTGATCTGCTCTGCTGTCGGCTGGTCAAATCTGTCCGCTATACAAAGGAACCAGAATGCATCGATAACACGGTAGTGCCATAGCAGGAATTCAATGTAGCTCCGCAATTCAGGCTGCTCCATCTTTTCAAAGATCCGCAAATCCATAAACCCTCCTCTAAATGCAGTGAATAGTCGATAGTGAATAGTGAACAGTAAGAAGCAAACTCTCACCAGCCACTCTTATACTCGCCTCACGACGGTTTGCTTATGAAAAGCCCGGTACAATGCCCTACGGGACGTACCAGGAATACCTTATTTAATTATATCCCGTATCGCCGGGATAGCAAAAGATATTTTTAGGATGATACGGTTTAAAAAAAATTGTATTGTATGGGATGGACAAAAAGGTATTCTCCTGGTGTCTTTTCGATTTTGCCAATTCAAGCTATTCTGCCGTAATAGCAGCGGTCATATTCCCCGTATACTACACAAACACCATTGTCGGCAACGCGTCGAATGAAGGCGATCTGTGGTGGGGCAGGGCAATAGCGTTAAGCATGGCCTTTGTGGCCCTCAGTTCCCCCTTTCTCGGCGGTATCGCGGATTATGCAAAGAAAAGGAAACGGTTCCTCATGATCTATACGCTGCTCTGTATAGTCATGACAGCCTCTTTGTATCTTCTTAAAAAAGGGATGATCATCGAAGGTTTCTTTATGATCATCCTTGCGAATATCGGCCTTGAGGGAGGGCTCGTCTTTTACAACGCCTTCCTCAACGATATCACCGATACGGCTCATCAGGGCAGGGTATCTGCCTGGGGATACGGAATAGGATATGCCGGTTCCATTATATCCCTTCTCGTGGGGCTCCTTTTCGTGAAAACCGGTCATATCGATCTTATCTGGCCCATGGTAGCCGTCTTCTTCGGGATCTTTTCCATACCCGCATTTCTCTTTCTGCCCGGTGACGAGAAAGGCCATGTCAATCCCTGCAAGGCGGGCATTGACGGTTTCAGATCAACGATGACGACGTTCCGCAGACTGCTCCTGAACAGGGAACAGAGGAGGTTTCTCCTTGCCTACTTGATATATGAAGACGGCGTTAATACGGTGATCGTCTTTTCCAGCATCTTTGCCGCTACAACGCTTTTCTTCAAACCGGAAGAACTGATCGGCATATACCTCATCATACAGGCTACTGCCCTTGCAGGTGCATTCGTCATGGCGCGGTTCATCGATTACTGGGGACCAAAAAAGGTGGTGATGTTATCGCTTATGCTCTGGATACTGACGGCGACAACGGTCTATTTCATCCAGACCAAGATGCAGTTCATGATCATTGCCTCTGTAGCCGGCCTCGGCCTGGGAACGGTACAGGCAGCCACAAGGGCCTTTTACGCGCAGTTTATCCCTGAAGGGTCTGAATCGGAATACTTCGGCGTCTACAGTCTTGTAGGGAAGTCATCGGCGGTCATCGGCCCCCTTCTGTTCGGGTTTATATCGTCCACATTCCGGAACCAGAGGCCTGCCGTATTATCGATCTCCCTTCTATTCCTTACCGGCCTTGTCATTGTCAGCATGGTAAAGGGCGGAGGACCCAACGTACAACAGAACACCCGTAAGGCGTGAGGCGTAAGTCGTAAGGGGACAAAAAATCTGTTCAATGTTCTATGTTCAACGTTCAAGGTTAAGACAAACAAGACGAAACAGGCCAGATAGAATAGATATCGGATGCTCGATACAAGGTGCAGGATGCTCCGGGTTTTCTCGCCTAACGCCTAACGACTTACGGGTTTTATTGGTCTTCTTCCTTATAGTCCCTGCTGATGATGTCCTGCAGGGAGGCCTGAATATCCTTTCCTTCGTAAATTATCCTGTATAGTTCTTCGGTAATCGGCATATCGATGCCCAGCCTTTTCGAAAGGCTGTAGGCCGCATTTACCGTATAGTAACCTTCAACGACGCTTTTCTGATGTCCTATAATGTCCGATGCGCCCTTTCCCTGAGCGAGTTCAATCCCGAAAAGTCTGTTCCTGCTTAGTTTTCCGTAGGACGTCAGTATCAGGTCGCCCATGCCTGAGAGCCCCATAAACGTTGTCTCTTTTGCCCCCAGCGCCTTCCCCAGCCTTTTCAATTCGGCAAGCGAACGGGTTATATAGGCTGCCAGCGTATTCGTGCCAAGATCCAGACCCTGGATAATCCCGGCGCCGATCGCCATGATGTTTTTCATGGCCCCACCGAGCTCAACGCCCACAGGATCATCGCTTGTGTATACCCTGAACGTATTGCTGTGTATGGTTTTCTGAAAATAGAGGGCAAGCTCTTTATCTTTTGAAGCAACCACTGCAGATGTAAAAAGACCTTCTGCCACCTCTTTTGCAAAAGACGGTCCCGAAAGAGAGGCGACGCGGGCCTTTCCGTGTGTCACCTCGCCGATAACGTCGCTCATAAGTAGGTGCGTGCCGTTCTCTATCCCTTTCGTGAGGATCAGTATATTCTTGTCTTCAAGCCCTTCAGAGATGACACCGGCGGTATTTCGCAAGGCAAAAGAAGGAGGGGCAATAATAATATCCCCGGAAAATTCAGGCACGTCCTTTATATTATCGGTAAAGGTAATGTTGCCCGGCAGGATAAAACCGGGGAGGTAATAAGAGTTCTCTCCTGTCTTCTTCAGGATATCGAAGAGGTCTTTCTCAAATACCCATACGAGTATCTCTTTCCCTGTCCTCGCAAGATGGAGGGCAAAGGCCGTACCCCAGGCGCCGGCCCCTATCAGGCCTATCTTCATTCTTCTTCGCCTATGATCGCTACGCCGCTGATCGCTTCGCCTTCTTTCAGGTCCATCAGCTTCACGCCGAGACCGCCCCTTTTCTGAACAGGTATGTCGTCGGCGCTGAACCTGATCGTCCTTCCCGTATCGGTGACAAGGATGACCTCGTCGTTTTTGCCCAGTTGTTTCAGGCTCACGACCTCCCCGTTCTTGGAGCCGCATCTCACATTGGTGATCCCTGAGCCGCCCCTTGACTGGACCCTGTACTGGGAGCAGGGCGCCCGTTTTCCATATCCCTTCTGGGTCACGGTAAAGACGTTGCAGGTCTTATTGACAATCTCTACGGAGACGACCTCGTCGCTTGCCTTTTTAAAGCGCAGACCTCTTACCCCGTATGCAGGCCTGCCCATGGGCCTGATCTGTTTTTCAAGGAAGCGTATGGATAGACCCTTCTTCGTCGCCAGCATGATCTCGCTCTCACCGTTTGTTTCGAGGACGCCGATGAGGCTGTCATCGTCAGGCAGGGTTATCGCCCTGATACCGGTGGACCGTATATTCTTCAAGAGGTCAAGGGACATCTTTTTCACGTGGGCCTTCTTTGTAACAAAGAAAAGATACTTGTCCGGGGAAAACTCCCTGACGTGTGTAATGGCCGTTATCCTTTCGTTCTTATCAATATTGATAAGGTTTACGATATGCTTGCCTTTCGCAGAGAGACTCGCCTCAGGTATGGTGTGGACCTTTACAACGTGTACCTTCCCGGTGTTCGTGAAGAAAAGGATATAGGAATGCGTCGACGCTATGTAGAGATGGTCGACAAAATCCTCTTCCCTTACGACGATGCCGGTCTTCCCTTTTCCGCCGCGGATCTGGTGTTTGTACTGGTCAAGCGGCGTTCTCTTGGCATAGCCCTTGTATGTGATCGTTACGACAACCTCCTCCTCCTTGATCATGTCTTCAAGGGTGATCTCCGGAAGCTCATCAACGATCTCGGTATACCTTGCGTCGCCGTATTTTTTCTTTACCTCAAGGAGTTCCTTCTTGACGATACCAAGGAGGAGCTTTTCGCTCTGGAGTATCTTCTGCAGGTGATCGATCTCTTCAAGGGTGTTATTGTGATCGTCGATTATCTTGGTCTGCTCAAGGGATGTCAGGCGCTGGAGGCGCATCTCAAGTATGCTCGTTGACTGTTTGTCGGACAGGGAGAACCTTTCCATCAAGGCAGCCTTGGCCTCCTGTGTGTTTTTGGATCCCTTGATGAGCGCAATGACCTCATCGATATGTTCAAGGGCTATCTTGAGGCCTTCAAGGATATGGAGCTTGTCGAGGGCCTTATTCAGTTCGAAGGTAGACCGTTTTGTAACGATCTGTTTCCGGAAGTCTATGAATTCCTTGATTATTTCCTTCAGGTTCAGGAGCCGCGGCTCGTTATTGACGATGGTGAGGAAGATGATGCCGAAGGTGCTTTGCAATTGTGTATGTTTATAGAGCTGGTTCAGGATAGGCACGGCAATCTCACCCCTTTTCAACTCAATAACGATCCTCATGCCTTCCCGGTTCGATTCATCCCTGATCGTCGAGATGCCCTCGATCTTCTTTTCGTTGATCAGCTCAACAATGCTCTCGATAAGGCGGGCCTTATTGACCTGATAGGGGATTTCGGTGATGATGATCGCCTCCCGCCCGTCCTTTCTGTATTGTTCGATTGATGCCCGCGCCCGGAGGATGATATGGCCCCTGCCGGTCTTATAGGCCTCACGGATGCCCTGCCTGCCGTAGATTATCCCATGCGTTGGAAAATCAGGGCCGGGGATGTACTGCAGGAGATCGGTGATGGTAATATCGGGGTTCTCAATATAGGCAACCATGCCGTCCACAACCTCCGTAAGGTTGTGCGGCGGTATGTTCGTTGCCATCCCGACCGCTATTCCCGAAGACCCGTTGATCAACAGGTTCGGTATCTTCGAGGGCAGGACTGAAGGTTCGACAAGGGAATCGTCATAGTTCGCCTTGAAGGAGACCGTCTCTTTTTCAATGTCTTCCAGGATCTCTTCGGCTATCCTTGAAAGCCTTATTTCCGTATACCTCATTGCCGCAGGCGCGTCGCCGTCGATAGAGCCGAAGTTACCCTGGCCGTCGATAAGCGGGTAGCGGAGCGAAAAGTCCTGGACCATCCTGGTTATGGCATCATAGACCGCCTGATCCCCGTGAGGATGGAACTTACCGATCACATCGCCGACGACCCTGGCGGACTTTTTATAGGGTTTGTCATGGGTGTTGTTCAGTTCGTACATAGCGTACAGTATTCTTCTATGAACGGGTTTTAAGCCGTCCTGTATGTCAGGCAATGCCCTGCCTATGATGGTGCTCATCGCATAATCGAGGTATGACCTTCGCATCTCCTCTTCAATGGGAACGGTGACAACAGACGTCTGCATTAAATCCTCCCTGTATTATTGTATAGCAGCGGTTTTCCATAATAATGTAACATAAACAATAAGCATTGACAATGAGACAAACTTCGTGGAAAATAAATAGACATGAAAGGCCTTGCCGTCATAATCATCGCCGTTGTAATGACGTTCTTCTGTGCCTCCTGCGGCAACGAGGTGAAGGGTCTGAAGGAGGAGATCAAGGCGCTGAAAGAAGAGAACAGCTACCTTAAGGCGGAGAACATCGGCCTGAAAAAAGAGGTTGAGGAACTTTATAAAAAGATTGAAGAAAAAGACAGTTTACGGCTAAAGGACCTGTCGAAGGAACGGGATGCATCGAAAGAGAAGGAACAGACACCGGTCAAACCTTCAAAGACCGAGCCGGCCAGGACAAAAAAGCCTGAAAACGGAAAGACAAAACGATAGCTGAAGACTGCGTTTTCCCAGATACACCCATGTAACGTACACGCACAACAATATAGTCAAAAAGGCCTTTATGCGAAATATAGCCATTGTAATGGAATACGACGGCACGAACTACCACGGGTGGCAGTGCCAGCCTAACGGCATAACGCTGGAAGAGGTCACGAGGGGTGCAATTGCCCGCATCCTCGACCACGACGTGAAGGTGTATGCCGGGGGGAGGACCGATGCCGGGGTGCACGCATCCGGCCAGGTGGTTAATTTCCATACTGATAGAGATATACCCATTGACAGCCTGCAAAAGGGGTTGAACAGCATGCTGCCGGAAGACATAAGGGTAAAGGCCGCCCTCGAGGTCGATCCGTCCTTTCACGCACGGTATTCTGCCAGAAGCAAGGTCTATTCATATGCCATTGTGAATACCCCATTCCATTCACCCTTCCATTTCCGCTATTCATGGCATATCCCCTACAGGATCGACAGCAATATCATGGATGAAACAATAAGGAATATTGAGGGGGAGCATGATTTTTCGGCCTTTAAAAAGAAGGACGAGATATATAAAAGCACGGTGCGCAACGTACTGCTGGCAGGGGTAAAAAAGAGGGGGGATTTCATCTATGTTGTTATCGAGGCAACGGGTTTTTTGCGGTACATGGTGCGGAACATCGTCGGTACGCTCGTCCTTGTGGGAACAGGGAAGCTAAGCAAAGACGACTTCCCGGCAATCCTTGCGTCGAAAGACCGTGTCAACGCAGGTCCCACGGCGCCGGCAAAGGGGCTATTCCTGAGAAGGATCCGATACTGACGTCTTTTTAGTGCCTTTTCTGTTCAGACGGATCGCGAGAAGTATGAGAAAAAAAAGGACCACGGCCGATGAAACGAGGACGGGAAGGGTCAGGATATGCCCTGGCAGGGCATCGTAAAGGCCCAGTATGCCGAATATAATAAAGATCGTTGCTGCAAACCATTTCACGAATCTCTCAGGAATATTTTTGCCAAGTACGATACCGACAATGATGCCGATGGCATCCGCGATGAGCATGCCTGTTGTTGTGCCAAGCCAGATATGAACGATATTACTGTATTTTGTAGCAAGGGCCACTGTCGCAAGTTGCGTTTTGTCGCCCATCTCGGCAAAGAAAAAGGCAACGGCAACGGTCCAGAAGGGGTTGAAGTTAAAACGCTTGTCTTCATTATCCAGCGAGTCTCCCCGGAGTGTCCAGAGCCCGAAGAGGATAAACGACGCCGCTGCAGTAATCTTGATGTAACCGAGCGGTATTACCATTGTCAGGTAATGACCGGCAAGGACGGCAAAGAGGTGGTTGCAAAGTGTTGCTGCAAATATTCCCCACATGACCGTCTGCCACCGGAATCTTGTTGCGAAGGCCATCGCAAGGAGTTGCGTTTTGTCGCCCATCTCGGCAAGAACAACAAGGACCATCGATGCTATATATGCCGTCATGCCTCTCCTTAGTTCCACAAAAAACGAGACGCTTCAGTACGGATTGAACCCATACTAAAGGTCTCGCTAATCGGCTTGCACCAACGACAAGGCCAGGTATATCTACCGGTATGTTGACCTTGCCTGTTTAGCTACTCCCCTTCAGAGATAGATAGTATAGAGGCACGGCAAAATAAAAGTCAAATGAATCCGGTTCATTGATAAAATGGATTTTCCGTGTTACATTAAGCACATGCTTTACTCTCGTCAATGGCCCTTCCTGGGAGGTTGAGGGGCTTGAAATTATGACAATGCAATCCTGAAAGGCGCCAAGAAAAGGAGGTAATACCATGAAGGTTATCGGATTTAACGGAAGCGCCCGGAAAGACGGCAACACGGCCATTCTCATCAACTATGTATTCGGGGAATTGAAAAAGGAGCGGATAGACACGGAGCTTGTACAGTTTGCAGGGAAAAATATCAAGGGGTGCACCGCCTGTATGAAATGTTCCAAGACGAAGGACATGCGGTGCGTGATAAAAAATGACCCCTTCAACGAGTACCTCGAAAAGGTGGCCGCTGCGGACGGTATCATTCTCGGTGCCCCAACCTATATCACCGACATCCCGTCAAACATGAAGGCCTTTATCGAGCGTGCAAGCCTTGTCTCCAGGGCAAACGGCGGATTCCTGCGCCGTAAGGCAGGGGCGGCTGTTATAGCTGTCCGGCGCGGTGGCGCCATCCATGCCTATGATACGCTGAACCACTTTTTCCATCTCAACCAGATGATCGTCCCCGGCTCTATATACTGGAACATTGGGGTCGGCAGAGACAAAGGTGAAGTGGAAAAAGATCCGGAAGGGATCGAGACGATGAAGGTCCTTGGGCAGAACATGGCGTGGCTTTTGAAGAAACTACGTAAATAGCCTACAGGGACCGATGTTGTGCAAAAGGCGAACCTTTTCCGGGAAACTGATCTTCATCGCCGTCCTCTTTCTCCTGACGGGCAGTCAATTACCTGCGCAGCAGGCAACATTTCAGGTAAGCGGCGAGATATCATTCCCGAAGACAGGCGACCTTTATGTCCAGCTTATCACCAAGGAAGAGTTCGACAGCGGCAAGGACGCCGGATTCGGCATCATTGTCGCCACCAATCCTGAAGATATGAAAAAGGGCAGGGTATTGTTCTCGTTTGAAGGTGTTCCGAAAGGTACTTACGGCATTCGATGTTTCCAGGACGTGAACAGGACGGGCAAGATGGAGAAGGGGTTGTTCGGGCCGAAAGAGCCATGGGGCACATACAGGCCCGCACGGCCGATGCTCCGCGCACCGCGCTTCGACGAGATCTCATTTGAAGTGAACGGGGACATCAGGGACATCAAGATCGAACTGAAATAGCTCACGGTTCCTGGATCATGGCTCATAGCGAACCGGATAAACGAGATTCATAGGGGTTTGGCTGAGCATTTATCCATATTGGCCTAAAACTATTTGACAAAGGGTTTCTTGTTGGCTATACTTCGTATAGCCCGAAGGAGGTAGCGGTATGGTTACAAGAATTCAAAAATGGGGAAACAGCCAGGGATTACGCCTTGCCAGGCAGGTACTTGAGGATGCGCGCATTTCGGTTGGTGACGAGGTCGACGTAACAACACGGGACGGCATTATTGTCATTGCTCCCGCAAGGCACGTCCGCAGCAAGCAGAGCCTGGAAAAACTGGTTTCAGGCATACCCAGGAACTACAAGCCGAAAGAGGTTGATTGGGGTAAACCAGTCGGCAGAGAGGTCTGGTAGGTGAAACAATACATTCCTGAAAAAGGAGATCTCATTGCCGTTACCTTTGATCCACAGTCTGGTCATGAACAGAAAGGCCGCCGTCCAGCGCTTGTTGTGAGTAACACTCTCTTTAACCAACGAACAGGGCTTGCAATCGTATGCCCCATAACAAACACAGATCGTGCTTACCCTTTTCACGTGGCCGTCACAGACAACCCGGATGTCAGGGGATTCGTGATGACCGAACAGGTGAAGTCCATAGATTTTCGTGCACGTAAAGCCAAGCTTATCGGGAGGGCTTCGGAAGAGGTGCTTGACGAGGTTCTGTCAATACTTGATGCTTGTATCTATTGACAAAATTTACGTGATGAATCGGGCAACATTTCGTCAGGAGGAAAGAGGAAATATGAGGAAATATTTTTTATCTAGTTTAAGTGCTATCATTATCTGTATACCGCTTTTTACTGCTCCCGTAGCATGGGGAGCGGGTAGCGATGCTGCTCAACCGGCTGCAGGCAGCCTCCGGCAGGGGACGATACAATCGGTCCGTGCAGGGGACATTGATATCAGCTACCGGATCGCAGGCGACGGGTACCCGCTGATCCTCATTACGGGCTACAGCGCAACGATGGATATGTGGGACCCCCTTATGATCAAAGAGCTTTCATCGCGTTTCAAGCTCATCCTCTTTGATAACCGCGGGATAGGCAAAACGACCGCATCCGATAAACCCTTTACGATAGAGCTTTTCGCGGAGGATACGATCGGCCTCATGGATGCCCTGAAGATACAAAAGGCCCATGTACTGGGTTGGTCTATGGGCACATTTATCGCAGAGGAACTTGCCCTGAAATACCCGGAAAGGGTAAACAAATTGGTCCTCTATGCCGGCAACTGCGCATGGAAAGGGAAAGATGTGGCGGAGGCACGCCCCGAGGTGTCTGACGCCCTGTTTGATCTCTCGGTCACAGATGAGGAGAGGGCAAAACGGCTTATCGGCATCCTCTTCCCCAAGAAATGGATCGAAGACCACCCTGATTTTCTGAAACAGCTCCCCGGACCGAAGGAACCCGTGGCAACCGCAAGTGTCGAAGGACAAGGTCGGGCAATCAAGGCCTGGCCGGGGACCTGCGGCAGGGTTAACAAGCTCATACAGCCCACGCTTATCATCACGGGCATCGAGGATGTCATCATCCCCCCGGCCAATTCTTTTCTGATGGCGTCAAAGATCCCGAGCTCCTGGCTGATCAGGCTGCCCGGAGGCCACTCCAATATGTATCAATACCCCCGGACATTCAGCAGATGTATTCTCGCATTTCTGGAGGCCGGGGTTGAATAAGGCAATGAATAGTGAAAGGAGAAGACATGGAGGCTAATATCATCAGGATCGTAATCCTGCTTTATGACCGTTTTACAGCCCTCGATGCGATCGGGCCTTATGAAGTGCTGTCGAGACTGCCGGGTGCAAAGATGTATTTTACGGGATATGAAAAGAGGGGATATAAGGACACCTATGGGCTGGAGTTAAAGGCCGACTATGCAATAAACGAAATATCGGAGGCTGAGATCCTGCTTATCCCAGGGGGATTCGGTGTCGATAATCT
>MVRS01000064.1 GCA_002067975.1 Syntrophorhabdus sp. PtaU1.Bin058 | reverse complement strand
CGATTTGTGCAAACATATCACTGCAAACGCGTAGCCGGTTTTCAAGGGAAGGAAGTGAAAATCTTCCGCTGTCCCGCAACTGTGAAGGCTAAGGCGGCACGCATGGGTGTATGCCCAACCACTGTTCCTCTTAGGGCGGAATGGGAAGGAGCGGTCGCCGCAATGCCTCAGCCAGGAAACCTTGGATTGGTCTAAAGCCACGCAAATCCTTACGAGGTATAAGGAGGTGCACCGTGAGAAACAAGCCATCCTGAAATAGACTATCCGCATCTTTCCCGTCGGCGCAACGCATGCTTTCAAGACATAAACGGGCTTAGGGAAAATCTATCCTCTCCATGAAACAGAAGCGGCCGGTCATGCCCGGCATGTTTATTTTCGATGCCGGGCCGGACGGAACCGGCTTCTTCCTTGGAGCGATAGGCTTCCTGAGAGAAAGGACGATCCATATGAGAACAGGCAGAAATGAAAATATTCGCTGGACGGACCGGCAGATCAAAAGGATCAAAGCCATCGCCAGGGTCAGCATAGAGCTGTTCAGTGCGAAAGGATACTTAGAAACGAGCATGGACGACATTGCAAGGGCCTTGCGTACGACGAAAGGGGGTATTTATCACTACTTTCGCAGAAAGGAGGAGATCCTTTATTTCATCTGTTCCACGTGCACAGAGCTTAAGCTCAGGGGCCTTGAAGAGGTCTCGGTTGAGACAGGGGATGGCGCCGAAAGGGTCAGGCTTGTTATCTCTCATCTCGTCGACCATTGCACGGCAAACGTGAAGGCAACGAGAACCTCGCTCAATGAGCTTCGCAATCTCTCGCCTAAACACCTGAAAATAATCAACGCAAAGGAAGAGTGTTGCCGTGAGATTGTGACGGAGGCCATTGCCGGCTTCCTCGGCCGGCCCCGCAACAAGCAGATTGTGAGGGCCCTCAGCCTTGCCTTCCTCGGTATCATTGACAGGCTCTGCCTTCAGTACGACCCAAAAAACGATATGGGGCCGGAAAAATTGTCAGAATTGACCTTCGCCTTATTCATATATGGGGCACGCAATGTAGTACCTGTGTCGTCGCCTGAGGCAAGGGAACATTTGGTCTCAAATAGTTGATCCTTAGTTCATGCAGAGGACGCCGGCAGCCGGGGTATTCAGTGATAGAAAAATCTATCACCCTGTGGTATAGTAGGCACAAGAGTTCTCTCATTTTAATTGCTTACGGAGGGAGCGCAAAGGAGGTTGGCAATGGCACAGGTGCCGTATTCGGAAACGGTAATGGACCACTTCATGCATCCCAGGAATGTAGGTGAGATAGAAGACGCCGACGCTGTGGCAGAGGTAGGCAGCGCCGCCTGCGGGGACACGACAAAACTTTATCTTAAGATAAAGGACGACAGGATAGTGGACGCAAAGTTCCAGACCTTCGGGTGCAGCGCTGCAATTGCTTCAAGCAGCATGACCACGGAGATGATAAAAGGTAAAACGCTTGATGAGGCCTTGAAGATAACCAATACAGAGGTTATGGAGGCGCTGGGTGGTCTTCCGGAGATAAAACACCACTGTTCGGTCATGGCGGAAGACTCTGTCAAGGCGGCCATAGAGGATTATCGCAGAAAAAAGGGTCGGGGATAACCGCATCAATGGCAGAAATACGCGTTAAGACGTCAAAACGGATCGAGGCGCTCAATATCACCGAACTCGTGGAAAAGACAATGCGCGGTATGGAGGGCAACCTCCTTCACGTATATACGCAGCACACAACCTGCGGTCTTACGATCAATGAAGATGCCGACCCGGACGTGATGAGAGACATCCTTGACGCCCTTGAGCGGATGGTCCCGGCAAAATATCCTTACAGGCACTCGGAAGGCAATTCAGACGCCCACATAAAGGCAACCCTTACCGGATCGTCGGTGACCATTCCGTGCATTCAGGGAAGACCAGCCTTTGGGACATGGCAGGGCATCTTTCTCATGGAATTCGATGGACCCCGTGAGAGGAAGGTAATAGTGACATTGATCTAAATTCGAGGGGGACAAAAATGAAGATTACCCGTTATATCATGCTCTGCGCTATATGCATCTTTATGATCTGTGCGCCGCTGTACGGTAAAGACGACAAGGTCAATCCAAAAGAGACCGGCGTATATGCAAAAACAAACAAGGGTCTTATAAGGATCCTGCCAAATATCGTCTTTGATGTGCAGGGCGTCCTCTACATTGAATCGAACGATCCTGCCCATTTTCTCCTCAAAGATATCGAGTATTTCGTTATCTACGGAAAATATAACATTGATGTCCTCACCCTCAACCCGATGGCCTTCATGGGCCCGTCCCCCCTGGGAAAACCGCGCTTTCTGTTCGGGAAAAATATTGACTTTGAGTTGAAAAAGAGGGGGAACGACCTCTACTCGGTGAAGCCCAAGGGGCTTCTTGGCAGGGGGTATTACAGCCTCTGGATCAACGATACCGCCTGGGATTTTGTGCTCGATTGATGATCGGCAATTTTGTCTTGACATAATGCGGCGTAGAGTGCTACTTTTTTTCAATTAATATCACGATGTCGCAAGGATAATGTATGTCTCAACTGTTCAGATCCTTAATCATACCGGAAAAGGGGCGTACTGACAGGTTCTGCCGCCATACTCAGGAAAGTGGCATGGCTTGTATGTCGCGTATCGGGGTACACACCGGATAGGGCGCAATATTTTTTTGGCTGGTGGTAGCACTAATTTATTTTTTATAACACGATGAACCATATCGGGGAGCGGCGAGAACGTCTGCGGGCGATAGGCCTTCACGGCAGGTTTAGTTGTAAGGAGGATTTAATGACGATGTGCAATTCGCATATGCCGACAGGACAGCTTTTGTTAGGGGGTTTGTGATGGCATGGCTGAGTTACTTCGTAGATTACGGCATCATAGGGCTGCTGGTCCTTTTGTCCATCATTTCCCTGGCAATCTTTGTGGAACGGTGGATCTTCCTCAGGCGGGTTGATCCCGGCGGCTACAAAGGCAGCAGGCGCTCCCTGGAGATAGCGATTACACGAAAGCTGGGGATAATAGCCTCCATAGGGAGCAACGCGCCCTATATCGGCCTCCTCGGGACCGTGCTCGGCATCATGTTGACCTTCTTCACGGTAGGCGTCGAAGGGTATATGGACGCCACGCGCATCATGGTGGGGCTCGCCCTCGCACTCAAGGCAACCGCCGCAGGTCTGGTGGTTGCCATACCATCCATCGTCTTTTACAATACCCTTTTGCGGCGGGTCAAGGTAATCCTTCTGGAGTGGGATGACCGGCATGAATGAGAAGGAATTCGATTATATCAACATGATCCCTTTCATTGACGTGATGCTTGTGCTCCTCACCATAGTGCTCACCACAAGCACCTTTGC
>MVRS01000063.1 GCA_002067975.1 Syntrophorhabdus sp. PtaU1.Bin058 | reverse complement strand
CCAATCCGATATCGTTCGGATTATGGGTGATCGCCTTTCCCGGGACATAGACCATGCCGTCCTGCTGAAAATAGACCATGACGCTGAGACCGAGGTATATCAGCGCGACGGCGATGACGACATTGAGCAGCAGCCTCTTTACATGTATCCGCACGGCGTGATGAGTATAACATAAAACATGACTATCCTTCGCTATTGAAAAATCATAGCAAAAGACTGATAATGGGGAGAGAAGCGAATGAAATAACAGGGAGGACGGTATGGACATGAGATTGAAAGAACGGTTCATGGAGCTCTGGACGCGGTATTTCAACGGCGCGGCGCTGCCTATTACATTCTTCTATACAGACAGGGAAGGCGCGGCGCCAAAGGCAAAGGCGCCGAAAAGCCCTGAAGTGCACAGGTGCGTTGTTGCCGACCTCGCGCGGGTGCGGAACGGGAAGCCCCTTTCCTTTGACGTCGATTCCATAGGCTGCAGCGGCGGCAAACGGTATCTCGGCTTCACCGAAACGCTGAGGCCCAACTTCGAATATTTCCTCTCCTGCGGAATACCCGGCGAACTCACCGGTGAACGGTATAAGAAGTCGCCGGCGATAGTCACGGAGATAATGAAAAAGGTCCCCGCATTCCGCTCGCCGGACAGATATATCGTCTTCAAGCGCTGGGACCTTCTCGGCGAAAGCGACAACCCCGAGGCGGTGATCTTCTTCTCGCCGCCCGACGTGATCTCCGGGCTCTTCACGCTCGCTAACTATGACGAGAAGGATCTGAACGGCGTCTATGCCCCATTCGGCGCCGGTTGTTCGACGATCGTCCTGTACCCCTATCTCGAGAACTATTCAAGACACCCGCGGGGCGTCCTCGGCATGTTCGACGTGTCTGCCAGGCCGTGTGTGCAGAAAGACGTCCTCACCATCACCTTCCCGATGAAGAAGTTCAGGACCATGGTCAACAACATGGACGAGAGCTTCCTCACCACGGAAAGCTGGAAGAAGGTGAAAAAGAGGATCGCGTCGTAGTCTGAAAGACCTTATACTATGGCAGCTCCATCATCCAGGATGAATTCTTGAACCATTTTGTCTGGAGGTCGTCGAGGACACCGTTTCCCTGTGCATTCAGGAGGACGTTGTTGAGCCAGTTTACGAGCAGGGGATCATCCTGGCGGATTGCAATGCCCAGCGGTTCGAACGTAAGTGGAGGGGTTGCGACCAATCCCTTGTCCCTGTTGCGGAATACGGTCACGGCGCATGCGGCCACATCGGACATCACGGCCTTGACCTTGCCGGCAAGAAGGAGTTGTATCGCCTCATCCATGGTTTTTGCAACCACGAGTTTTGTAAGGGGCAGGCTCATCTTTGCAATTGCCTCACTGGTAGTTCCGAGGGGCACGGCGAGCGAGAAATCGGCCTTGTTGATCTCTTTGAGGGTGCTCACGTTCAGGGCCGTTTCCTTCGTGGTAAGGATAGACTGTCCGGAAACGAAATAGGGACCGACGAAGGCAAACTTGAGGTTCCTTTCGGACGTTATGGTCATACATGACAGGACCATATCGACCTTGCCGGCTTGCAGCGCGGGGAGGAGGGTATTGAAGGGCATCTGGACAACGTTCAGCTTGACCCCCATCTCGTTGGCGATGAGCGTAGCGAGGTCGATATCGACGCCGATGATCTTACCGCTTTTTGTCTTTGCCGTCAGCGGAGGATAGTCGCCGGACGTACCGACTATCAGCTCACCCCTTTTCACTATCTTGTCGATGCTCGGTCCTGCCGAGGCGGATGCCGCAACAACAAGCATCAGTGCTGCAACAAGACATGCCGCAAACTTTTTCATATATTTCCTCCTTGATTTGTCATGTTATATATTGTCTTGGTATGACTAAGATTACATGCGTGCGGATATTTTGTAAAGTGAAATACACAGTATCATTTCTTCCTTGCAAAATCAAAGAAATGGGAGGAAAATGAAAAATTCGGCAGCCAGGACCATCATGGGAGGTATGTAGAGGTGGAGATATGACAGGCTACCCGGAGACCGAGATGTGCAAACGATGCGAGGGGGAGTGCTGCCGGTTGCAGCCCGGTCATTGTCTGCCGTCGGAGTTCGAATCGGCGGCGGCGGTCAGGGCGGCGGTGGAAAGCGGCAAGTATACTATTATACTGCTATTGGACTCGCATATAATGGCACGGGTAGTCCGGCCGCACTACAAAGATCCTGGGCAAAGGACAGGATGCACCTTCCTTCATGAAAACGGCTGCGAGCTGCCGTTGCCGGCACGCCCCTATGGTTGCCGTATGCTGCGGCCGCGGGAGCGGGACGGCGAACACTGTAAACCCGAAGGGGTCTCCATCGAGGAGGCGGGAAGGATGTGGGAGCAAAGCGGATACCTGCCACCGATATGGAAATGTTTATAAAGTCCCTGACTGCCCCTACCCCTTGACAAAATTAATTTATAAATATAAATAGTTGTTATGATTGATACTGGGGTACCGGTGCTTATAGTGGCACAGAATAAGGGCAGAACGTTCAAAGGGTCCGGGGGACCATCTTAAGCTTCTTACCAAAATGGATAGGCCATCCATGGGGACAGACGATTAAGTAAACATATCATTCTTTTCGTGCTCATCGGAGTTTCCGCCATAATCATAGGGACAGCCCTGTGGTTTTCCGTATGGCAGACCGGTGATGAGACCCTGCAAAAGGTCATGCATGACAGTGTGATCCGCATCGGGTATTCCATCGAGCCGCCTTATGCATTTCCGGATGTGAAGGGACAGGTCACCGGCGAGGCCGCAGAAACAGCAAGGGCAATCGTCCGGCGCCTCGGGATTCAGAAAATAGAATGGCGGCAGGTCGAGTTCGGCGCCTTGCTTGACGGATTACAGGCAGATTTCTTCGATGTCGTCGCCGCCAGCATGTACATCACCAGGGAACGCGCCAGGGAGGCGGCCTTTTCCGAACCGTCCCTGCGCCTCACGCAGGGTTTGCTTGTCAACCGTGGAAATCCCTTTAAACTTCATTCATACGAGGACCTGGCCGGGCATCCTCGGGTCAGGGTCGCTGTCCTTGAAGGGTCGGTGGAAGAGAGACTGATGCGCCTTATAGGGGTACCGGATGCACGACTCATTGCAGTCCGTACGGTGAGGCGCGGGCTGGCCAAAGTGGAATCAGGGAAGGCGGAGGCCTTGACGCTTACTGCCCCCGCTATCCGACAGCTTACTGAAGGATCCGGATCGGCAAAGGTCGAAATGGCAGCTCCCTTCCGGCAACCGGCCCTTGCCATGCAGTTGAGGCTGGCTTTCTGCGGCTTCGCCTTTCGACACAAGGATAAAGGTCTGCGTGCTGCATGGAACCGTGAGCAGGCGGCCTTTATCGGAAGCCCTGAGCACCTGGCAATTCTATCACGGTTCGGTCTTGGCCCGGAGAACCTTCCTCCGCCAGGGATTTCGACCAAGAGCGTTTTGGAAGGAAAATGAACGATACCGGCACGACAAAGATAACGCAATCCTCTCTGGCAGGAAAGATGGGCCGGAACACGGCTGCATGGGCCATGGCGGCGGTTATTGTGGCGATCCTGCTGAGCGGGGGGCTCATATGGCTTCACGAGTCACAACAGACCCACCGCGATGAGATTCGCGCAGGGATCAAACCCATCATGGATTTCCGCGTCAACCTGACTCAGGGGGTAATGTTCATGCTGCAGGTCCCTGCCCCAAGGGACAATATAGACAGGGGCAAGGGGCTGACGCTAATGGACCAGGCCCGCAGTTCCCTCGACGAAGGCCTGCGCAGCCTCCAGTACTCCTTTGCCGGCAGGGGACCGCCCGCCAAGTGGTCCGCCTTTATGAAAGAGATGGAAATGCTCCGCGACCGTACCGTCCGTCTATACGAACTCACCCTTCGGTTCCCCTCGGACAAAGCCGTTAATAGACAAATAATCCTTGACGAATATTCAGCGATCAACCGTCATGCGGAACTCCTGGACTCGCGGATGCGCTCCACCCTTGTTTCCTTCCGGGAGCAGCAGGACCGCATCTTTACCGTTATGTTCGTGATATCCGTGTTGCTTCTCACTCTCGTAGGCACGGGCGTCCATTTGGGTGGCCTTATTCAGTCACGCCTTGAAAAGGACCTTGACCGGTACCGGTTGCATCTTGAGGAACTGGTAGAGCAGAGGTCGGCAGCTCTCTCTGAAAGCGAAGCCCGCCTGCGCGCCTTTTTAGAAACATTTCCCGATGTTGCCTTTGTCATCGATCAGGAGGGTCGTTATGTGGAGGTATTGACCTCCGTACCGGAACTTCTCTATAAGCCTGAGGAACAGCTCAAGGGGCGTTTTCTCAGCGACATATTCCCCGCAGCCGATGCCGACCGGTTCCTGCATGTCGTACAGGAAGCAATCTCAAGCGGAAAGATCCAAACCATCGAATACAGGTTGTCTATGCCCGGTGGGAGCAAATGGTTCGAGGGACGATGTGTTCCCGTTGTATCTCGTTCCGGCAGTCAGGACCTTGCCATTTTCGTGGCGAGGGACATAACCCAAAAGAAACGGTCGGAAGAATTGGAGGCTGTACAGAACGGGATCACCCGCATCATTGCCGAGGCCAGCTCGATCACGTACGCACTCCCCAGGATCCTGAAGAATGTCTGCACAATGCTCGGTTGGGACCTGGGTGAGGTGTGGAGCATCGATTATTCCTCCGGTTCCCTGCATTGCCGATGCATGTGGAGCATCGCAGGGCTGCAAATGGCGTCTTACGAGGAACACACGCAGGCAATCGCGTTTGCCCGCGGTGTAGGCCTGCCCGGCCGCGTCTGGGATTCGGGACAGGTGGAGTGGGTCCCGGACGTTACCCGAGACCCCAAATTTTTGCGGGCGGCATCCGCCGAAAAGGCCGGCCTCCATACCGCCTTCGCCGTCCCCATAGTCCTGAACCGCGAGGTGACCGGCGTCATGGTATTCTTCCATCACGAGGTGCTCGGTCAGGAAGATGATCTGATACAGACCATTTCCGGTCTTGGTAGCCAGATCGGGCAATTCATAGAGCGTACTGAGGCGAAGGAACAACTCAAGAAGGCCAAGACCGAAGCGGAGGCAGCAAGTCTCGCCAAGAGCGCCTTTCTGGCAAATATGTCCCATGAGATCAGGACCCCGATGAACGCGATCCTGGGATTCGCCCAGCTTTTAAGGCGCGATCCGCTGCTCACGCCGAGACAGCGGAAGGATATAGAGACTATCAACCGTAACGGCAAACATCTGCTCGCATTGATCAACGATATCCTGGAAATGTCCCGGATCGAGGCGGGCAGGATCGTGCTCAGACCCGCCGACTTCTCTCTGAAAGACCTGTTGGCTGACCTCGAATTGACATTCCACCCCCAGGCCGAGTCCAAAGGACTGTACCTTACCTTTGAGCAGGAGGCCGGTATGCCTGAGTTTATCCACGCCGATGAGCACAGGCTCAGGCAGATCTTCATAAACCTTGTCGGCAATGCGGTGAAATTCACCGATCAGGGCGGCGTTTCGGTGCGGGTCCACGGGGAAGTGACCTACGACCCGGAACTTGTCCGTATTGTCGTGAACGTCGAAGACACGGGGCCGGGTATTCCTGAAAAGGACCGGCAGCGGATCTTCCAGGCCTTTGAGCAGGCAGGTACTGCCGGAAGAACCGCAGGAACCGGACTGGGACTTCCCATCAGCCGGGAGCTTGTGCACCTGATGGGCGGCGAGATCACTGTTACGGGTGCACCGGGAGGAGGTAGTTGCTTCCGGTTCGACGTGGCGGTACAGCGTGTTCGGGAAGGTGTGGGGGAGAAGAAGGTGAAGGCCGGCCGGATTGTAGGGCTCAAAGCGATGGAGCCCGTACGGCTGCTCGTCGTGGACGACAACCCTGACAGCCGGGAATTGCTCTGTGCACTCCTGCGGCCAATAGGGTTTGAGGTGGATGAGGCAGAGGACGGCCGTGAGGCCATTGATCTCTTCACGCGCCATCCCTATCATGCCGTGCTCATGGACGTGCGCATGCCGGGCATGGACGGCTACGAGGCAACACAGAGGCTCAAAGCGACAGAGGCGGGAAAAACCACACCCATCATCGCCGTCACTGCCAGCGCATTCGGTGATGAAGAAGACAGGGTAAAAGGGGCCGGTGCAGATGCTTACATCCGCAAGCCCTTCATAGAAGAGGAGGTATTAGCTATCCTCGGGCAGTACCTGGGGCTTCAGTATGTCCATGAGGAACAGGGTGAGCAGGAAGGCGCTGCACGCCAACCGTTGCCACGTGAGATAACGCCGGAGGCCTTAGCCGCACTGCCGAAAGAATGGATCACGGCCATGCGCGAATCCCTGGAGGAGGGTGACATGAACCGCTTGTCCGAACTTATCAACCAGGTACAGACATTCGATCAGGATATGGCCTCGAAACTGCAGGCGCTGGCGGACCAGTATGACTATGGAAGGCTTGGCGAGCTGTTGGGAAAGGAGTGAGAACTGGGCAGTACGGCAGGGACGGGTGCGTCCTCTCTGCCTGTTAACCGAATACAATAAAGAAAGGGGGATGGACAACATGGAAAACGAATCCTCTCAAACAACCATCATGGTGGTTGACGACACCCCGGCCAACCTGAAGCTGCTTGATGACATTCTCAGGCGATGCGGATACCGGGTGCTCACCTTTCCCCGTGGTAACCTCGCCCTGAAGGCTGCCGCAAAGAACCCCCCTGACCTTATCCTGCTGGATATCAATATGCCTGAAATGAATGGCTTCGAGGTGTGCGAACGCCTGAAGGCGGATGCGGTACTGAAGGCGGTTCCGGTACTCTTCATCAGTGCCCTGACCGAGACGGCAGACAAGGTAAGGGCCTTCAACGCAGGTGGTGTGGATTATATCTCCAAGCCGTTCCAATTCGAGGAGGTTCAGGCACGGGTGGAGACACATCTGCGTATCCGAAGGCTCCGGATTGAGCTGGAGAGACACAATCGCCACCTCGAAGACCTGGTCAAAGAAAAGATCGGTGAAATATCCGACTCGCAGATGGCTACCATCCTGGCACTGTCGAAACTCGCAGAATCCCGGGATGACGAAACAGGACATCATATTGAGCGCACACGAACCTTTTGCAGGGTCCTTGCCGAAGAGCTTCGTGGAAATTTCCGCTATGCCGGCAGCATCGACGATGCCTTTGTCGAAAATATCTACCACGCTTCACCCCTGCATGATATCGGCAAGGTTGGTATCCCTGACAGCATCCTGCTCAAACCCGATAAGCTCACGCCTGCGGAATTCGAGATTATGAAGACCCATACCACAATCGCGGCAGATACCTTGCGACTCGCACACGAAAAGTATCACCGGAATGCCTTCCTCAACATGGGGATAGCTATTGCACGATCGCATCATGAAAGGTGGGACGGCACCGGCTACCCCGACGGATTGGAAAAAGAAGACATACCGCTCAGCGGCCGCATCATGGCCCTGGCGGATGTCTACGATGCCTTGCGGTCAAAACGTCCATACAAGGATGCCTTCTCTCACAATAAGAGCTGCGCCATAATTACGGAGGGTTCGGGGAGTCACTTTGATCCCGCAGTGATCGAGGCCTTCAGGGCTATCGAACCCGAATTTGCCGGCATCCGCGAACGAATGGACGATGATATAAGTTAGGCAAGGAAGAAGGGGAAGAAGAGAAAGGCAGCGATCTACTCCCAGATCTTGCCGGGGTTCATGATGTTGTTCGGATCGATGATCGCCTTTATGTTCCTCATCATGTCTATGACAGCCGGCTCGATATTTCTCTTTAAATACCTCTGCTTCTCAAGTCCGATCCCATGTTCGCCCGAGATCACTCCGCCCAATCGTATAGCGCAGGAGAATATTTCATCCATGGCCCTCTCGGCCCGCTCATAGTGCTGCCTGTCACCGGCATCCGTCAGGATGGAGGGATGGAGATTCCCATCGCCGGCATGGCCAAGAATGACTATTTCGACTTTGTATTCGTCCGCTATGTCTTTGCAGTGCTGTATTAAGTCCGGTATGCTTCCCCGCGGCACCGTCACATCTTCTGCCATGACGGTCTTTGCGGCGCCGAATACGGCCGCAAATCCCGCACGCCTGCCCATCCAGTATTTGTTTGCCTCATCGGCATCCGCTGCGATCCGGACCTCTTGAGCGCCGTATTTCTTTGCTATTTCGCTTATCCATCTCGCCTCGGTCTCAACAGTCTCGGGCGTGCCGTCTACTTCGAAGAGTAAAACCGCGTCTGCCTGGCGGGGCAGCCCGATGTGCATCATATCTTCAAACTTGTTGATCACCCAATTGTCGAGCAGCTCGATCTTCCCGGGGATGATGCCGTTCTCGAGGATCCTGTACACGTTTTCGCCGGCCAGGGCAACGTCGTCATACACGCCGAGAATGGTCTTTCTGGCTTTGGGGACGGGAAGGATCTTTAATTCCGCCTTTGTTACTATTCCAAGGGTCCCTTCGGAACCGATAATGATGTCGGCGAGGTTATAGCCGGAAGTCCCATGCGTCTTTTTACCGAGATGGACGATCTCGCCGGTCGGCAGCACGACCTGCAGGCCGAGGACATACTGTCTGGTCACTCCATATTTGAGACATGCCGGACCGCCGGCGTTTTCAGCGATCATACCCGCTATGGTTGCACTGAGAAAACTTTGAGGGTCAGGCGGAAAAAAGAACCCATCCTTACCAAGGACCGTATTCAGGTCCATCAGCACGACGCCCGGCCCTACGGTGACGGTCCAGTCCTCTTTATTGATATTAAGGATGCCGTTCATATTTATTGTACTGAGGACTATCCCGTTCTTAACGGGTACAGGGCCGCCGCTGAGGCACGTGCCTGCTCCCCTTGGCGTGACCGGTATTCTTTCTGTATTAGCGATCTTCATGACAGCCGATACCTCTTCTGCGGTTGATGGAAACAGGACCACATCAGGTTCCGAGATCCAATTCGTTGTCCCATCATATGAATATGCCTTTAGCGTCTCACGACTTGTGCCGATCCTCTTGCTGCCCAGTATTGATGAAAGCTTTGAAATAACGGATTCTTTTATCATCTAATCCCCCTTCGCGCCGAATTAATCCTTTGTTGTTCCTCTTCCTTCATATCTTATACATGGAACATCCAAGCCAACAATCACCCAAATGGGTGATAAGACGAGGCATCAACTATCAAGGCATTCTTTATCTTTCTTGCAAAAATGGCTACGAGCCCGCACCACCGGCGCAGGGAAAATGGTGGTCAGTCGCCGGCACCTGTGGCTGCTGTACATATCCCCTCTCCTGAAGTATAATGACAAAATCTTGTTTGGTATCTCATTGTGGACAGCGAAGAGAACAAAGACATTACCTGTCGTCGATGCGGCAACTGCTGTCATGTAGACGTGGCCGCCTATGTCTCTCTTGAGGATATTGAGCGATGGGAAAAAGAGGGACGGCATGATATCCTTGCCCACGTTCGTGATAACGATGTAACGTGGTCCGGCGACAGGATCATTAACAGGTTCGGGTCAAACATAAAGACCTGCCTGATGAGCTGTGTTTATCTTAAATGGCACGGCCCATCTGCCACCTGTGAAATCTACGAAACACGCACGAAGGTGTGCCGCAATTATGTCCCCGGCTCGTCGTATCTGTGTCCTCAGTATTATCGGAAGCCTCGATGAACGTATTTATTACCTCTCGGCAGGTTTCTCCGGCAGTATAATTTTTGTCGAATTCCTTCTCCGATTAATTTCATTGTAATAAAGCCGTAATTCATCGTATAGTCAGTCAAGGACGGTACGGGTATTGCTTCGATGAAGGAGCAGAACGAGGGTAAGGAGAGCGAAGGCGGAGTTCGAGGATGCAAAGAGAGGGGAACAGGCGATTGACCGATCGTAAAGGAGGATGTTCATGAAGATCATTACAATAGTGTTTACTGTGGCCCTATCCGTCGTCTCCATGGCGGTACCGGCCACAACGTGGGGGTGGAACTGGAATGTGTACAATCAGACGCAAAACAAGATTGAGGCAGGGGGCCAGGAAGCGGCAGGCAGCTGGGTGCTTAATGTCACTGTCCCGGCCAAGGGGTCGGCGCCGGTTAACATGACGGGAGGATATTGCCTGGAGTACCTGTATATTTACACCCCCAATTGCAGAATACAGCCGGATAACAAGTTCTCCTATTGGATAAACTGCCTCGGGGTCGGGTCGGGCAGCAGCCAACCGCGTGGTGCTACCTGTTGCTGGAACATCGATGTCACTGTCGAAGAAGTTGGAGAAAAAGGTACTGATGGATTTCCGAACTGTCGTGTGCGGCTGGGCAAACCTTAGAAGATGTATCAAGGGGTAATCATGAAGGTAATCGGTGTGGTAACGCTTGCGGTTGTAAGGAGGTAGCGATGGGACATAGAACATTCACACGACACGGCGTATTTCTTATCTGCCTTTGCACGCTGGCCTTAATCCTTCTGCGCGCAGGAGACGCAGGGGCATGGAACGAGGCGGACTGGTACAGGCTGACGGACACAAACTCCTGTCCGAATTGCCAGCTGGACAACTGCCTGTGCCATCAGTTAAACCTGAAAGGGGCAAACCTCGCCGGGGCACACCTGAAAGGGGCAAACCTGTACGGTACCAACCTGCAGGGGGCAAACCTGCATGGGGCGGACCTGAGCGGGGCAGACATGAGAGATACAAACCTGAGCGGGGCAGATATAAGCGGGGCAAACCTGCAGGGGGCACATTTGGGCCTGGCGACCTGGACGGACGGGTCGAGGTGCGATGTAAACTGGCCGGGCTGTTGCCATGCGGAAGACCGGGGCGATAACCATCGGTGCTGTATTAAAAGTACTAAATGTCAATAGCATAAAACACTACCAATGGAGGGAACGATGGGGTGTAGGACAGGACTTACAGTATGCGGTATCCTTCTTATCTGTCTTTGTACGATGGCCGGCACGGGAAGCGCATATACGGAAGGTGATAAGTTGCTACTGGTCAATACGATAGACCGGACTTTACACTGCGATGTTACATACGATTGCGGTTGGAAGGACTCCCGTGGTTACGAAGTAAACGGAGCATCAAGCCTGTCTATCCGCTACCTGCATGATTCTCCATATGGTGCCCGGGGGTGTCCTTTGATAAAGCTGCAATGCTACGACAAGAACGCGTGGGCCCCTGTAGGGGCGTCGGTTGATTTCACCGGCGGGCAGCATCCTGCACGATGCAGGGCAGTACGGACCGATGGACACGATTGTTGTAAAATTGAAAAGATGGAGATTCAGTGCCCATAGCCAAAATCGACACGCAAATACTCGTCTAACCGGACAAGCGCCGCCCACGGGCCAGCCGCTCCAGAGCTGCCGGCAGCGAAGGTCTCACGCCGAACGTTTTTCACACTTAACCGCCGGTAAAGAATTTTATTGCATTTTTTTGACCTTTGGAGGATGATTGCAAAAGGGGCGGGTTCATGGTGGGGGATAAATCAACTTACAAGAAGTTCCATATGGGATGGTTATTGAATTACTGAGGGCTGTCCCCCCTTTCACTTTGCAGCGGGATAAGGCCGAAAAACAGTTGTCCCCGGTTAATGGCTGATCTTATGACCTCGAATTTAAGGTCAGTGAAAGGAGGAGGACCGATGAAAAAGACCAGAGGATCACCCAAACAATGGGATTTTATTGTTGCGCCTGCCCCCGGGACGAGGCTCCCGTCAGGCGGCTGGTACCCTCCCTACGGCCATATCGGCCATTGGGAGGTTACAGACAAAGTGGCCGGGGAGATGGGTTTTTCATCTCCCGCATGTGATATTCTTTGCGATGCCGCCCAGGACCCTGACTTTTATGACTTCGGTACTGTTGCAGCCCATGCCCAGACCCCTGACGAAGCGGATTTGTGCGGGTCCGATAGTGCCCGACGAGCTGAAATCATCGACAGGGCCATTACCGATTATGTATCGTGGATTGGCGGTCTGTTCCAGCGGTTCGTGCGCGCCCTGAAGAACGGGGACGTGAGAACAGCCCTTTACTGGCTGGGATATCTGCTCCACAGCGTAGAGGACCTGGCGGTGCACAAAGGCATTACCAACGGAGAGCATGCCTCCACGAAAGACAACCCCGACTATAAGCCCGGGGACGTGGCCCTTTCATACGTATACGCCCGGCGCGCATTAGAGGCGGTGCGAAACGGCGTGGGACAGGAGGGATTTGACAGCCTGCGGAACCATGACGGCGAAGGCAGGCTCGGTTTCTTTGAGAAACGTGATAATGACATTCACCCCGGGGGCTGGGATATCGACAACGAGTTCAGCGGATACAGCGCTGCCGGTAAAAAATATAAGACCATTAATCCCCCTCCCGAGCCTGTGCGCTGGGACCGGGAGTTCGTGCTCTCCCTGGTCCTTGACAGGCTCGTGGAGACAAGGCTGGCGAGGGCCCGGAAGACCCTCCGGGCGGCGCCGGCAGTCTCCGAGAATCCCCACAGGCGGTTCGAGGTCATCAATCCCATCTCTCCCCTGTCGAAGGCGGCACAATGGACAGTCCTTGTGTACATGGCAGGAGACGACCGTAATCCTAACGGCATTGAATATGCCATCTCCCAGGATCTTGCCGAGATCAAAGAGGTAGGATCAAATGACGCTGTCCATTTTATAGTACAGACCGACGATGCCACGGGGACCGCGAGCTACCGGTACCGGCTGAGAAAGGGGACGGACCTTGCTTCCGACAGGATCGAATGTTTCAACGGCGATCTGAATACAGGGAGCACCAAGACCCTTGTGGATTTCGTCCGGTGGGCGCACATCCTGTTCCCCGCGGAGCGAACAGCCCTGATACTCTGGGGGCACGGGAGCGGACATAACGATCAGAATGTCTATCGCGCTGCACGTGGGTCGCTGAATCCCAGAACGGCTGCCCGGCTTGCACAGAGGCGACTGGGATTTTTCAGCGGTACCAGGCAATCGATCCTGGAGCAAGGCCCCACCCGTGGCTACGGCTATGATGATACGGCCGGAGACTTTCTCGACAACGGGGAACTGCGCAAGGCAATGATCCAGATAAGGAATATCCTTGGCCGGAAACTGGACATCCTGGGATTTGACGCATGCCTCATGGCGATGATCGAGGTAGCCTACCAGATCAATGATACGGCGAATATACTGGTGGCAAGCGAACTGAGCGAGCCCGGCAACGGGTGGTGGTACAGCCGGGCCTTTGCCGGCCTCCCGTCTTATCCCGGTACGACGCCGCAAAAGCTGGCCGGCGACATCGTGAGCGCATACAAGGTTGCTTACAAAAATGAAATGACCTTGAGCGCCATTGAGCTTGAGAAGATCCCGCTCCTTGCCGGGCATATGGCCTCCTGGGCAAAGGCCGCCGACCCGGCCGTTTTCCAACGGGCGAGACGTAACGCACTGGATTGCAGCCCCAGGCCCGGAGACGGGTACTGTGATCTCGGTTCCTTTCTCGATATTGCCGGGGCTTCCGGGGACAAAGCGGCTAAAGAGGCGAAAGCGGCCCGAAAAACCCTGCGGGAATCTGTCATTGCCTCCTGCGGGAAGTCAAGCGGCCTTACCATTTACGCCCCGGGCAACTTCAGGCCCGGCCAGGCAGGAAGCGCGGACGCCCTGTATATGGGTCTCAATTTTGTGCGGAAAACGGGCTGGGGAGTTTTTCTGAATAAGATCTATCCCCCGGTAAAGAGGGCCTACGGCGTAGAGACCCTTCCGATCCCTACCCCGGTATCGGGCCTTGACCGGCATAATGCGCGGCGCGTCCTGGCGGCAGTCCGCTCAAGGGCAAAGGAAGGCTGGATCGACCGTCTCAGGGGTGAAATCCTTGGCCCTTGCGGCGATGCAGTTGAATCCTTAGCCGGCAGGATCGATAAGCTTGACCCTCCAAGGCACATGATTAAATCTCCTCCCGTTGAGAAACAGGGCAAGGCCCCCGCGGAAGAGCGGCGCATCCTCATCCTGCCGGGGATTATGGGCTCTCTTCTTCATGACCGGTCAGGCAAGCTCGGCGGGGTCTGGATCGATCTATGGAACCTCGTTTTCGGCGACGATTTCGATGCCATGAAGCTTACGTGGGAGACAGGGGAAAGGGGCAAAACTCCCACGGTGCCCCTTCCTATTGTTGAACGGATCCCTGACGCGGATAATGCGGTCCGGATAGAGGCCTACGGCGTGGTTCCCCTGATCTACGACCGCATCGCGCTGGCCCTGATGGATGTATTCGGTCCGGTTGTGGAGTTCTCGCCCTTTGACTGGCGCCAGCCTGTCGGGTACTCGGGTCAGGGCCTGGTGGCCCGCGTCCAATCCCTCGTCGGGAAGTATCATGACATCCGGATAGCCCTTGTGGCCCATTCGATGGGAGGTCTTGTCGCAGCAGATGCGCTGACAAAGCTCAAGACAGCCAACCCTTCGGTCCTTGACCGGATTGACGCCCTTGTAGTAATGGGGGTTCCATTCCTCGGGTCTGTCAGCGCCCTTGAGGCAATGCGTGCGGAAAAGAAGGGCATGGGCCTGTTGAAGCTGCTGGGAAGAAAGTCTGCGGAAGATATTGAAGGTACTGTCCAGACCTTCAGGGGCCTCTTCGACATGATGCCCGGGGACCAGGAGGATCTGCTGAGCCCGGCTGTTTTCACGCCGGGACCGCTCTCGCACCTTATGCCCGGAGACCCGCGGCTGACCTCGCCGCTCAGGGTTGTGCGCGATCTGCCGAAGGGCTTGACAGAGAAGACCAGGGCGATCTTCTGCAACAGGAAGCGTACCATCGGCTCCGTGAAAGTGCGGGAGGACGGGTCCGTGGACTACTCGAACATAGTGCCCGGAGACGGTACCGTGCCCGTCACAAGCGCCTTGAACGGGAATAAGCTCTCGCACGTGAGTTATGAGGTGAACGAGGGACATATGACGCTTCCTCTTGATGGAGAGGCAATTGACCTTGCCGTCGATTGGATTGCACAACGGTTCGGCATGCCGCGTGCCGGGACCGTGTCGCGCGTATGGCCAAAGGCGCCGGAAATACGTCTCCCTGAGAGCCGTGAGGACCTTATTCGTCGTCTCGAGGCTGATGACGAAATGACGCTCGGCGATTTCATAGCCCTTATGAGCCTTGTTTGACCTGACGGGAAAAAGGCAAAGGGTAAGGCCTGTATGACGTGATTATTGAGATGAAGCAGAAGGTAACATATATTCAAAAAGGAGGTCTGATGAATACTAAAAAAATAGCTATTGCAATACTGTTGTTATGTCTTTGTTTGGTTCTTCCGTCCTTTGCAGCTGAACCCGGTCAACCCCGTTCCATCCCGATCCCCCAACACGGCAAACTAATATTGAGCGTGCCTGATACCTGGAAGCAGAGTGCCGGTAAGCCTGTAGACATATTCCCCACAATCGTTTTTCGCCCTGATAAGGGAGATGATTTTGAAGTTTACATTACTCCCCTGTGGTCTGTTAAAAAAGATCCTGCCTTCAATAAACCGGAAACGGCAAGAAGTATGATCGAGAGCGACCTGAAGAACATGCTTCCCCAGGCCGTTGAAAAAAAGGCAAAGATTGAAAAGATCAAGGGGGTTTACGGTGAGGGATATTATTTTTTTTTAACAGACAAGGCGCCGGGACCGGGGGAATACCCGTATGCTGTCCGTGCGGAGATTGTGGTTGGAGATCTCCTGCTAAGCGTTACCGCTCTAACCAGATCGAAGAATTCCAAAGGAATCACATTTACTATTAAGGCGCTGCAGGGAGCAAGACAGACATACGAATGACAACGCCGGTCAAAGGATCACCGGACGGCCTTCAACCGCCGGTGGCAGTAATATAAAAAGGGGTGAAAGCCAATGAAAAAGCTGATCCTGATTTTAATCCTGTTGTTTGTTCCTGTTCAGTTGCAGGCCGGGCAGGTTAATATTGCAATTCCGGGACAGAATTGGAAATTATCCTTTGATGCGCCGCCCCTTTCAGACAAAAAGGAGTCCAGACGAGGAGAGGAATACGTTTTTAAGGCCAATTCCGGTCGTTTTAATATTTCTTTTTTTGTTGAAGTCCCAAAAGGCGATGGAAGAACCCACAGAGACTGCTATGCCTATTATTGGCCTTTGGCAAGCAGAAATCCGAGCATAGATAAGGATTCAATTAAGATGTCAGAATCCAATAAATATGTTCGGGTTCAATATGATATCGTCCACAGCATTGGCGACAAAAAGATTATCCATAGAAATGTCAATTATTATTTCTGCTACAAAAATAAATGGGTGGATGTGCATATATCTGTAATCATGCCCGTACCGGAGGACAATCAGATATTGAAAACGTTCGACAAGACCTTGGGGTACGGTAATTAACGTCTGACGATTTGCGTAGTTTCAACCAGCATCTTGTATCGAGTATCCAGCATCCGGTTCGCGCATCACGCCGAATGATTTTCTTTACAACCTCGATATACGATATGCTGCAAGTCGTAAATTCTTCCTTGCAAAATATATGGAATAGGGGGAAAATGGGAAAAGGGTGGGGTATGGGGAGAACCGTAAACGTCTTCTCCTGCCCTTATCAGTTCAATGAGAGGAGCCTGATGATGAAAAAGACATTTTCAATTCCCTTTGTTTGCTGTATCGTGTTTTTCTTTGTTGCCTGCGGCTTGGGGTTTGCCGCAGAAACGACGAAGAAGCTGCCGTTAAAAGACCCGAAGATATTGAGACAGCCGTTGAAGAGGTTGCCTGAAACTACGGACCAACAGCAGCAACAGCAGCCGGCCCTCCAGAATCCCGAGGTGGTCTCAATTGAGATCCTTCCCCCAATGGCCGACTGCAAGCCCAGGTGGAAGGTCACCGTGAAGAACCCGAACAGCGTGCCTTTCGACAAAACGGTGACGATTCACATTATCCAGCGCTTAAACACCGGGGACGGCAAGACGGCGGCCTACTCGCCGGGAGACGGGGTGATCGCGCCGAAACCCATACCTGCGAATCAGACGGGGACTGCCACCGGGGAATTAATGGGAGACGTCATGGGTACAGGCTCTTACCTGAAAAACTATTCTATCGAGGTGCAGATAGAAGGCATGGGTCAGTCCATTGGACACAAATACGGCCAGGTCCCCATCTATGACCAGGATGTAACTATCAGCGACTGCCGGATGGCTGACGATAAATGCTATGTGACCTTCTCCAACCAAAAATCCTACCAGGCCTGTTTCCTCTACCTGGGCAGTGACTACGGCCAGGGTCCTGCCCCTGCAGAGTGGAATCAGGGAATCGCATTTCGCGGAGACATCCCCCCCAACGGCTCCATGGAGCGGTCCTTTCCACGGAGGTCAGGTTTTGACACGATCAAGATAAAGGTGAAGTTGGGCTCTAAGGACATCGCAGAGAGGACCATGCCTTTTCCGTAAGGCAAGCCCGTGCGTGACGGTGTTGATCTCCGGTTACCTTGTATATTATTGAAAGATAATGCAAGAAAGGCATGACAGATGACCGGTAAAAGTCGGCTTTACTATCTCGACAATCTCAAGGTCTTTCTTATAATCCTGGTGATCATGCATCATGTCGGACAGGCATACGGGGCCACCGGCGGAGGTTGGTTTTATTCATACCCGGGTGACCGGGTAAAACCGCTGGAATTCTTCTTTGTCTTCAATGCGTCATTTTTCATGGGGCTCTTCTTCTTTATATCGGGATATTTCTTCCCTCAATCATTCGATCGCCATGGCACCGGTAAATTTATTAAAGACAAACTTGTCCGTTTCGGCATTCCGCTGCTCTTTGCATATTTTCTCATGGCCCCTCTTCTGGAATATGTAAAATACGTGCATTACGTACATCAAATCAGTTTCAAGGATTTCTATATCCGGATTTTACAAAAATACGGTCTGACAGTAACATATCCCGACGGTCTCCACTTTGTGCACCTGTGGTTTGTCGAGCATTTGCTCGTCTACTCAATCCTCTATGCCGCCGTCAGGGCAGTGCTGCAAAGATGCGTACCTTCCCTGCCCATAACCACTGCCAGGCAGGCAAGATTATATATCATTATTCCCTTTATCCTGGTCCTCGGGATTGTCACGGATCTCATGCGGAGATCATGGGGTTTCCCGACAGATCGATGGATCAGCCTCTTTGGATTCATCCAGATGGAGCCGGCACACCTCCCCCAGTATCTATCGCTTTTGGTTCTCGGTATCCTTGCCTACAGGTGGTCTTTTCTGGATTCGATCACCACGCCCCGCAATATACTCTGGTTTTTGCCCGGTCTGGGCATCTACGTTGTTACTGTAATACAGCTCTTTACCGCAGGTCTGCAGCAGGCATTATTTATGAGAGACTACAGGGAAGCGTTATTCTGCGTCGGCGTCTGTATCGGACTCCTTGCCCTTTTCAAGACCCTTTTTAACCGAACCGGACGCATTATGCAGCTTCTCTCGGAAAATGCATTCGGGGCATACATCATACACGTACCGATAGTCGTTGCGTTCCAATACGCTTTTGATCCGGTGCGGGCAGGGGCCTTTACCCTTTTCGTCATCGTATCGCTTCTGTCGATACCCGCGTCATTCCTGGTATCGGTCCTTTTACGGTTCATTCCCGGAGTGAAGCGGGTTTTGTAATGGGTAGTCGATTCTTCCTTGCAAAAAATATGGGATAGGGGGAAAATGGCAAAAGAAGCGGGCATGGGGAGCAATTCTTAATGGACGACCAGATAGATCCGAAGATCTCAAAAAACAGGCTTGAAGCTCTCGTTGACGGCATCTTTGCATTTGCGATGACCTTGCTCGTCACCGGCCTGGTTGTACCGAGCCTTTCAAAAACTGAGGCGAAGACACGGCTTGCTGCCAGCATTATAGAGATGCGATCCGAGTTCGTGTCATTTCTCGTTGCATTTTTTATCTTGGCTTCATTATGGCAAATGCACCACCGGCAGTTTCGCTACGTCCGCGTGGTCGATTCCGTTATCATGAGGATCACACTGTTAATTCTGGCGTGCGTGGTCCTGATACCATTTACCACAAATGTCAGTGGGGATTATTCGGATGTACAGATTGCGGTCAACCTCTTCCATGCCAACATGTTCAGCCTTGGGCTGTTCTTCCTTGTCCACTGGTGGTACCTGACGAGAACTCCCGATATAACGTCTGTTGCGATCAGCAGCCGTGATGCCTTAAGCGGGGCGTACAGGTCCCTGATCACACCCTTTATCTCTGTATTGGGATTTGCCTTCTCATTTATCAGCCCATCGTGGTCGATGGCCGTATACCTCCTCATAATGCCATGCATCGCTATCGTAAAGAGATACTGTCATCCAACAATTTAGCATCCTTCCGACGGCCGTTGTCGTATGCCCATTGGCAAAAAACTTATTGCATTTTTATGACCTTTGGAGGATGAATAAGGCAGTGAAGAGTCGATAGTGAATAGTGAATGGCAAGAGACAACGAAACCAACATTCTCCAATGTTAGGAATCATAAATTCTTCCTTGCAAAATATAGGAAGTAGAAGGAGAATGGAGAAAAAAGCGGGGTATGGGGCGAATCGTAGCAATAGACTTTATTTAATTTCTCAAGAACGTCTCCTTCTGGATAGGTGGTACCTCCTTGTGTAGCGTTCTTTGTATTTATCAGGCAGCCGGGGTGGTCTAAGGTGTGATCCCGTGATAGTTGCCGTCTTTGTCCCAGCATGAAGCACCGCTATACGTACATGCCCAGCAGTTACCCTGGCACTGTGAATATTTTTCATTACAGCGTGCAGCCGGCTCTTTGCTTCCGGTGCACCAGTCGCAGCTCAGTTCATTCCATTTCCAGCACATGCCCGCAGTAACGTCGCCCACTGGGTCCTTTTTCCCGTTATCCGGGGAACAGGTGCCGTGCCAGTCAGAACAGTCTGTATACGCAGATACTCCATACCCGAATACTATTGCCAATGCCAGTAATACTGCGAAAAAGACCTTCATAACAGAATCTCCTTTGTTTATATTACCGATACATTCTTGTGATACAAATAACCGGATCCCCAAGTCTGATCAGCAGATCGTTCTCCCTGCATTGTAGCCAACCATATTAATTTAGTCAACATCAAACCGGACAGAACGGTCATGCAGCCTGAGTTCTCCCTTGCAAAATAGATGGAATAGGAGGGGAATGGAGAAAAGAGGGGTGTCCTGTCCCCTGTTATCTCTTCCGCTTATATTGACTTATCATTACGTTGTAGTTATACTGTCATTATGATTGAGATGCTCTTTGAGTGGGACAAGAAGAAAGATGCCATGAATAAGAAAAAGCATGGTGTATCTTTCGCAACACCTATCGAAAGAATGATGCAACCATAAGAATCATCTCAGCCCATAAGGCAACGCGCTCTGAGCAACGACAATATTGGAACAGGTGGTAAAGTATGAGAAAAGAATATGATTTTTCAAAGGCCAGGAAAAACCCCTACGCAAGCTTGTTAAAGAAGCAGGTTACAATAAGACTTGATGAGGGAACGGTAAAATATTTTAAGGAGCTTGCCGCAGACGCAGGTATCCCGTACCAGACCCTTATTAACCTGTATCTTAGGGATTGTGCCGCGTCTGGTCGTAAGCTTTCCCTGGAATGGAAGAAGGCTTCATAATTAAACCAGCTCATGGCTCATGGCAGAAGCAAGAACCGGGTAGAATCTCTTACTGCCCGGCTCACTACTGCTTACTATGTTTCGTTTTTACTATGAGCTATCAGCTATGAACTATGGGGAGAATCGTAGCGGTAGACTTTATTTAATTTCTTAAGGATGACGCCATTGTTCGCTATGGATAGAAGATGAAAGTACTTTTATTTTGTGGTATTATAAAAAAAGAGGGTGTCGAAATGAGCAGAGAATTTAGTGTTGTTATTGAAAGGGATAAGGATGGATACTTTGTGGCCTCTGTTCCTGCTTTGCGGGGATGCCACACGCAGGCAAAATCGCTCGATGTTTTAATGAAAAGAATAAAGGAAGCAATTGAACTCTGTCTCGAAGTGGAGGAGCCTACAGCCACCGAGTTTATAGGAGTTCAACGAGTGGCGGTTACTGCGTGAGCAGCACCCCTGCGCTCACGGGTAAGCGGCTCATCAAGGCCCTTAAGAAAATAGGTTTTGATGTAGTTCGCAGCAAGGGCAGCCATCATTTTCTCCAACATTCTGACGGCAGATGCACGGTGGTGCCTGTTCACTTAGGAGAGACAATAGGCCGTGGGCTTTTGGCTCAAATCCTGCGAGATTGCGAGATAACGTCGAAAGATTTAAAAAAGATATTATAATCGAATCGCTGAAGTGATAGGGAACGTAGTTGACTAACGTGACTATCTCTTCCCTTGCCGGTATACAAAAAAAGGAGAGGTCTACTACATCCCCCGCGGTCCTTGGAGAAAAGGGAGGAAGATCTATGAAGACCAAAATAAAGTACACTGAAGAGCCGATGGGCGACGTAAGAGTTATCAGGGATTTTCTCCCGCCACCTGATCAGCTTGTATTGAAGGAAGACAACGTAAAAGTCACCATCTCGTTAAAAAAATCAAGCGTCAGTTTCTTCAAGAAAGAGGCGAAGAAACATAACACTTCTTACCAGAAGATGATAAGGCAGGTCGTTGACTGGTACGCCTCACACTACGACAAGACCGCATAACTACATAGGTGTAGCAAATTGGACACCTTCAAAGGTTGGGAAAACCGTCAAAATTTCATTGCATTTTTATGGCCTTTGGAGGATGATTAAAGTAAGGGTGGGTTCATGGGGGATCAATCAACCGATAAGAGATTCTGTGGGATGGTTATTGAATTGTTGAAGAACGTTTCTTCAGCCATCCCCAGAGACCATCACAACCTCAAATCTAAATATCAAAAGAGCGTCCCCATTGTCCGCTTGCAAATCTACCGGATGGCTTTCAGTCACCGGTGATGCGTAATGTTGTGAAAGGAGGAAAAGATGGCAGAAAAGAGGTCACACAGCACAACGGTTAATCGTATCATCAAGAAGTACGGGGGTGAATACAATCCTAACAAAGGGCCGGACATCAAATTGTCCTTTGGCGGAACGGTGGAAGTCGAAACGGAAAAGACTGTCGCTGATGCGCCCACCCAGTTGCAGGGATCTAGGGGGCCGGTCTTCATTGCTGGCACGAATCAAGAAGCGGTCAAAAAGGCGATTGAAATCACTGAGGGAACCACAATCGGCGTGATGGACAACCAAGGGAACATTATCAAGCCCTCATCGAGAAGATAATTTTCTGAATAAGCCGTAGGGGAGTTGAATTTTACTTTAAAGTATACCAACACCCTGCCTCCCAGTGATGCCCGCATTGTCTTTCATGAACGATAGCAAGATTTCGACTATGGATCAAACATGCCAACAAAAGCTGCGTGCATCTGATCGTATCCAGTCAGCTATCCGAAATTCTTCCTTGCAAAATATATGGAACAGGAGGAGAATGAAGAAAAAGGTGGACTATAGGGAAAATATTACCTTGAGAATTTATTTACTTCTTTAACATTGTTCCTCTACTGCATCAAAGCAAGAAGTGGGTTTCTTAAATGTCGGATCTATTTGATATAACCGGAAAAGATATAGCGCAACTTGATGATGCTACGCTTCGAGAGCTTATCGGCTTGCTGTGTGAAGCGGATTACCGTTTAGCAGGGTTGTCAACAAAAGGAATAACATGGAGTGGCCATCAAGATGCTAAGGACGGCGGTCTTGATGTTGTTGTCCGGTGCGATATGCCACCTCCCTCAAATAGTTTTATTCCAAGAAACCCAACAGGCTTCCAAGTGAAGAAGACTGACATGCGCAAGGCGAAGATACTTAAAGAGATGCGACCCAACGATATACTGCGTGAAGAAATAAAGACTCTTATGCAGGAGAAAGGAGCATACATTATCGTAAGTTCAAGTGAGTCTACAAGCAATACAGCCATAAAAGACCGCATAGATGCCATGAAAGAGACCGTTGCAAATGAAGCCAATCATGGGGATCTTTACTTGGATTTTTTGGATTCCGGGCGCGTTGCCACCTGGGTACGTATACACCTCTCTATGATTTTATGGGTACGGAATAAGATTGCCCGCCAGTTAAAAGGATGGCGTCCCTACGAAAATTGGTCACATACTCCTGGAGGAATCGAAGAAGAATATCTTTTTGATGATGGACTAAGACTACATGATGGGACCAAAACCATAAATGACGGGGTGTCCGTAGAACATGGTATACAAAGACTTAGATCCGTTCTTTCTGTTCCCGGTGCTTCAGTTCGGTTAGCTGGTTTATCTGGGGTAGGTAAAACTCGACTGGTTCAAACATTGTTTGATGAAAGGATAGGGAAGCAGGCACTTAATCGCTCCCAGGTAATTTATGCCGATATGTCCGATAGCCCCAATCCTGATCCTAAGGCACTTGTTGAACAACTTATTTCCCTTAAAACAAGGACAATATTGATTGTCGATAACTGTCCTCCAGATTTACACCGACGCTTAACAACAACCTGTTCTGGACCGCATAGCTGTGTTAGCTTATTGAGTGTCGAATATGATGTTCGTGAAGATCTTCCTGAAGATACAAACGTATTCAGGTTAGAGCCAGCCAGCGAAGAAGTTATTGAAAAACTGACATTGAAACGCTTTTCGCATATCAGTCAAATTGATGCCCGTACGATTGCAAAATTCTCTGGAGGGAACGCACGTTTGGCTATTGCCCTTGCGAATACTGTACAACATAGAGAAACCTTGTCAGGTTTTCATGATGAAGAATTATTCAAAAGACTTTTCCAACAAAGACAAGACCCAAATGAAAACCTGCTGATTTCTGCGGAAGCATGTTCGCTTGTTTATTCGTTTGAAGGCGAAGATGCTAATTCAGAGAAGTCAGAGCTTAAGATCTTGGCATCTTTCATTAATAAGTCAGGTTCCGATCTTTATCGCGATGTCGCTATACTTAAGAAACGGGACTTAATACAGTCCCGTGGAGTGTGGAGGGCTGTACTTCCGCATGCCATCGCTAATAGGCTTGCCAAGCTTGCTCTTGAATCCATACCAAAAGACACAATTCTTAATACTTTTCTCCGTAACGGATCGGAGAGGCTGATAAAATCGTTTACACGTCGCCTCAGTTATCTCCACGATTGTGCTCCAGCCGTTGAGATAGTTAATGAATGGCTTGCGCCTGATGGTTGGATCGGAAAAGCTAATTGTAACTTCAATGCCTTGGGAACGGCGGCATTTCAAAACGTTGCTCCAGTATCACCAGAAAAAACTTTGGAGACGATAGAGCGTGCTGCTAACGGAAATGAAGGGAGTAAATTTACTTCCAGGGATAATCCTCATTACTATAAATTTGTCAAGATTTTGAGGCATTTGGCCTACGATCCTGATTTATTTGAGAGAAGCGTAAACCTTTTACGCCGCTATGCGCTTTCGGAGACACAGGAGGAAAACCATAACTCAACGCGTGACATTCTTAAATCCCTTTTCTACATTCATCTATCCGGCACTCATGCTCCGGCTGAAGCAAGGGCAAAGGTTATAAAAGAACTGATGGATTCTGCAGATCAGGATAAACAGGAATTAGGTTTTATTCTCTTGGACGCTGCTCTGGAAACATGGCATTTTAGCTCACATTATGACTTTGAGTTTGGAGCAAGGCCTCGAGGCTATGGCTGGTATCCGAGAACGCATGAAGATGTCGTCTATTGGTATAAGATATTTATAGACATTTGTACGCACCTTGCCCTTTCGGGCAAATCAATTGCCGAAAAAGCGCGAAAAATCCTTTCGGACAATCTGCGAGGTTTGTGGACAAGAGGCAACATGTTTGAAGTGTTGGAAAACTCAATCAGGCAAATCCATAAACAGCGGGCATGGAATGATGCTTGGGTCGCAGTACGAGGAATAATTCGGCATGATGGTAGGGGCTTTGAAAAAGATATTTTAGAAAAACTCTATGAACTGGAAAAGTTTCTGAAACCCAATGATCTTTATGAACTTGCCCGTACTTATGCATTAACAGAACAACGCCAAACTTTTGATTTAGAAGACGATATCGAAGATAATGAAGATGCATCCTCATTATGGAAGCGAGTAGCAGAAAAAACACGAAATATTGGAGCTCGGGTTGCTCAAGACATTGATACGCTCAATGCTTTATTGCCGGAACTCGTTTCTACATATAATCAACGACTTTTTAACTTTGGCAGAGGATTGGCAGATGGTTGTGGAGACAGGAAGAACCTCTGGCAGATTCTGCGAACTCAGTTTGGAAAAACACTTCCTGAAAAACGGCAGATTAATGTATTTATCGGATTTCTCTCATCATGTGCAGAAAATGATCCTACGTTATACAACTCAATGCTCGATGACTTGGTAAATGACGAATTGTTTGGTGAATGGTTCCCAATTTTCCAGACAACGTCAATTATAGACCAGAGAGGTGTGGAGCGCTTGCACAAAGCCTTAGATACTGGAAGAGTAAAAGTTCAAACGTTCCAATATCTTGCTTGGGGACGTGCTCATGAATCCATAAGCGATGACGATTTGGCCGACCTTTTGAAAAAAATCCTTTCTAAGGAAAATGGAATCGAGACTGTAATTGAAATTCTAAAAATGAGGTTCTATAGACAAGGGGAAGCATTGCCAAAATATTCGGGCAGCCTGATTTCTATCGCATGCGATGTATTATCGATGTACATATTTCCTAAAGAACGGGGTAGGCATGACAATCTGGATTATGAATTGGCACAAATAGCACAGATATGTTTTGATGGTTCAGAAGGCATCAATACCGCAACAGCAATATGCCGACACCTTGCAGAAGCAAGTTCAGACTACCATATCTATGCGTTTGACTATCCTCATTTGCTCTGTGTCCTTGCTCGTACTCAACCTTTTGTGTTCTTGAACGTATTTTTTATCAATGAGGATATTGAAGATTACCAGTATCACAGGATGTTTAGTCAAGACTCCGAACCTCATAGCCCCAACCCTCTCAATGAAGTCTCTGACGAGGATCTCATATCATGGTGTGATAATGACCCGAACCGCCGTTACCCATTAATTGCATCGACAATACAGACTTTTTCCCAATCTAAGGAAACAGGAAAGATTACATGGAAGCCAATTGTATATTCCATCTTTGGGAAAGCACCGGATTTGAGTATTGTCCTTGAGCATCTTGCTCACTCAATATGGCCCATGGGATGGAGCGGCTCACTCGCTGATATCATGCAAAAACGATCTGTTTTATTTCAAAACTTATTCGAACATGGTAATACAGAGATTAGTGCTTGGGCGAAAACTCAGTATTTGGCACTTCAGAAAACAATAGAAAAAGAGCGTGGAAGTGAGAAGGCACGAGATCGAAATCGAGATCAGAGCTTTGAGTAAAATCCAAAAAATATATGGGTCAGGCACTGACAAGAGACAGGAAAAGGTTGGTGAATTGTATTCCCTGATATATCAAGTAGAGCATCGGTGCCGGGCTTTCCTGTAGCAAACCGTCGTGAGGCAAGGAAGCTCGGTCTTTTGCGAAGCAAAAGTTCCGAAGCCGAACGCGAGCGATTGGAGCCGCTGGAGCGGAATGAGCGTGTTTGCGGGGAAAGCCCGGCACCGATGCTCATCCTCAATGTTCACTATGCACTGTCTTTATTGTTTTTTTAGCTTCTTTTGCCTCTTACCATTCACTATTCACTATCGACTATTCACCGGTTTAGATTATACTTTTGTCGTGAAGGTTCTTTTCTTGCAGCCTCCTATTGAGGATTTTTATGACACGTCCATACGGACGTATCCTCTTGCGCTTGCGTATCTTGCAGCGGCGATCAGGGACATATGCGACGTGTCGATTTTAGACCTGCGGAGCAACATAAGGCCGAAGGTCATCAACGGCCATCCGTTCCCGGAATTACAGGGATATTACCGGGACGCACATTATTCTCCTTTTGCGCTCTTCCGCCGGTATTATCGTTTCGGCGCAGATAGAAAGGAGATCGAGGCGACAATCAGGCAGCATGCGCCTGATGTCGTCGCCATTACCTCCTCGTACACGACCTATTCCCTTGAAGCCATCGAGGCAGCGAAGATAGCGAAGCAGGTCAATGCCGATATCATAACGGTCATGGGCGGCACGCATCCAACACTGTTTCCGCACCACCTGTTGCAGAGCCCTTATGTGGACTACGTCATACGGGGAGAGGGCGAGACGCCCCTTGCCTCCCTTGTCGGCATGATCGGGTCAGGTGCGGGGAAGAACGTCGTCGATATACCGGGAGTTTGTTCGAAGGAGAACGGCGATCATTCCATATCGGACATAGCGATCGAAAGGGATATAGACCGCATCCCTGCGAGGGATTTGCTGAACCCTGGCGATTACCGGATAGGAGGGAAGGACTATACCTTCTTTCTCACCTCGCGCGGCTGTCCCTTCCGCTGTGCCTTCTGCGGCAAGCCGCCTGTCCCATATAGAAAGAGGAGCATCAAGAACATCGAACAGGAGATATCATCCTGCATTGACTCCGGGATCAGGGCGATAGATTTCGAAGATGACATGCTGAACCTCGACCTTGCCTTTTTCAACGAGGTGCTTTCCCTCCTCAACGGAAAAGGGATGACCCTCTCCGCGATGAACGGCATCTACGCTGAGACGATGGACATGGGGACGCTGGAGAATATGTGGGACGCAGGCTTCCGGCGTCTGAACTTCTCCCTCGTCGATATATCCGGGCCTGTCATAGAGCGACAGAAACGGGCAATGCCTGCGAACTTCCTCACGCTGCTGCCGTTCCTGGAGACATCCCGCTTTGACGTGGAGATCCATTTTATCATAGGGCTGCCGGACCAGAAGGCCAATGACATCATCGATACGATCCTCTTTCTC
>MVRS01000062.1 GCA_002067975.1 Syntrophorhabdus sp. PtaU1.Bin058 | reverse complement strand
AAATGCATAGGTTCACAGTAAATAAAGATGAACGGGGCCAGCCCGTAGGATGGAAGGGAAGTTGTTTCTGAAATTGCTGAAAAACCGGCGGGGTCTTGCAATCCGGCACATCACATAATATCCATGAGAAGGCATTCAAAACACCCAACAGATATTGTTAAAGGTTAAAGATAAAAGGAGAGAGGTAATAGGTAATAGGTCACTGCGAGCGGAGCGTGGCAATCGCATTCAATAGATTTATACTCTGTGAGATCGCCACGTCGCTTTGCTCCTCGCGACGACGATAAAGAATGAAGCTCTTCACGGTTGTGACGCCATGCGCCATGCTGATTCCGTAGGTAAAGCATTTCTGTTGTCGCAGGATTATAGCCAGGTCTCTTATTTCTCTAAAACCACCAGTAGGGGACAGCCTTAACATGATCGGTGAGCTGCATTGGCTTTACGCATCGGCAGATAATAAAGCCGGATGTTGCCTTTTTACTCATGTCCCGCAGAAACGATTCTATGTGCCGCGCATCTGATTCCGAGGGATGCTCTGTCCACTTGACCTCTATCGGTATATAGTGCCGGTCCTTCTCAAGGACAAAGTCTATTTCCGCGCCGCCCTTCGTCCGGTAGTGAAAGAGCCTGCCCTGTTTAAGGTACCCCAGTCTTTTCCATAGCTCCTGACCAACCCAGTGCTCAAACAAGGGACCGCTCTGCGATCGCACGATTGACGGCCCGATCTCGAATCCGGCCGAGGCATTGCGCACACCGTTATCAAAGAAGTAGAATTTTGGGGTGGAGAGCAGATATTTACGTGTGCTGCCGGAGAATGCGGGCACACTGAAGCCGATGAACATATCTTCAAGCAGCCGGTAGTATGATTTGATGGTGGCAACGGATACGCCTGACTCCTTGGAGAGGGACGAGTAATTGACAATACCGCCGGACTCGGCGGCCGCCAGTTCCAGAAAGCGCACAAATGCGCCCCAGTCTTTTACCAGACCCTCGCGCCGTATTTCTTCCTCTAAGTAGATCAACGCATACGATCTTAACAGTTCGGGACGGTCTTCCTTGCCGGCAACGGCAATACCCGGCAATTCTCCGAAGGCAAGCCTTTCTTCAAGCGAAACAGCCGGAAACAGCTTTTCGGATCTTTTTTCCTGCCCGATAAGCATGGGAAGAGCCGGCACATCGTCCTTCTTCTTCGTTGTCGCTTCGGAAAATGCCCGCTCCAGAGTGGTCAATGTGTAGAGGTGATGATATACGGCGCGCCCCGGCAGTAAGTTTGTTCCCGTTGTGCGAAGCTTCCGCGCCGAACTGCCGCAAAGTATAAACTGCCATCGCGTTTTATCAGAATCGTATAATGACTGAACGGCATCAAAAATCGCTGGGGCAGTCTGCACCTCATCGACGACAACAACCCTGCGTTTTTTGCTTTCAGACAGCGCCCGACACTCGGAAATAAACTCCTGTGGTCGTGCGAGATAACGGGAACGTTCGCCCGGGTTTGAGAGATCGATAGAGATATCCGCCCCGGGAAATAGTTTTTTTAAAAGTGTAGATTTACCTGTCTGCCTGGCGCCGAAAAGGATCTGCACATAAGGTTTGTTCGTCCACTTTGTGATCTGCTGTTCGAGAAAACGCCAATACATAATTATCACCTCAAATTAAGATGGATAATTTATAGTCATATTTAAATATAGACCTTATCGAAATAAATTGCAAGGAAAATACCGGGAGATAGCCGGATAACGTGCCGAGGGTTTTGAATAATAAACAAGGTGATGACTTTTTCCGGTATTTTATGTTCTATTATTCTTGCAGGTGCTGCAAAAGAGGGAAGACCCGGAGGCTTAAGATATGGGAGCGTTGACGAAGAAAGCGGCTATTGTAGGTGTGGCTGAATCAGACCTCGGATATACCCCGAACAAGACATTCCTGCAGCTTATCGCCCAGGCGACAAAACGCGCGCTGGACGATGCGGGACTGACCATCCATGACATAGACGGGTTTTTTTCCGCCGGCTGGACGACGATGGAGTCCATGATGGTTGCCGAATACCTTGGCATCAGGCCGTCCTATTCGGACAACACAATGCCCGGTGGGGCTGCATTCGAATTTCATGTGCAGCATGCGGCGGCAGCCATTTCCGCAGGTCTTTGCGACACGGCCCTTATCTGTTATGCGGAAACGCGTCTGTCGGACCGTAAAAAGGGCATTGCCATGAACTTTACAGCAGGCTCTCCGCAGGAGCCCGAGGAACAATTTGATGTGCCCTATGGGCTGTGGGTTCCCATCCCGGTCTATGCGCTTTCAGCCCAGCGTCATATGTACCAGTATGGCACAACAAGCGAACAACTGGCCGAGATAGCCGTAGCCGCGCGGAAGTGGGCGAGCCTTAACCCTGTTGCTACCATGCGGGATGCCTTGAGCATCGACGATGTTCTTGCCTCCCCTATGATGAGCACCCCTCTCCATCTGAGGGATTGCTGCCTCGTAAGCGATGGCGGCGGGGCAGTCATTATTACCGCTGCCGAACGGGCAAAAGACCTCCGGAAACAGCCGGTCTGGGTGCTCGGGTGCGGAGAATCCCATACCCATCGGAGCATTGCCGCTATGCCTGATCTTACCGTAACGCCCGCAAGGTATTCGGGCGAGCGGGCATTTCGCATGGCCGGGCTTGGACCTTCCGACATCGACCTTCTTGAACTGTACGATTCTTTTACTATCACGGTCCTTCTTCAATTGGAGGACCTCGGCTTCTGCCCCAAGGGCGAAGGCGGACGTTTCGTCGAGGGACAGCGCCTGGCGCCCAATGGAACCTGCCCTGTGAACACGGGCGGCGGAGGACTTTCTTATATCCACACGGGCATGTTCGGCATCTTTCTGCTTATTGAAGCCGCCAGGCAGCTTCGCGGCGAATGCGCCGGGCGGCAGGTCCGCGGAGTAAAGACGGCTCTCTGCAACGGCATCGGCGGAAATCTCGCATCAAGCGGAACAGTGATCCTGGGGGTTGACTGATATGACAACTGACTACAAGAAACCGCTTCCTTATATTCACGATGAGACGAGGACCTACTGGGAGGGCGCAAAGAACCACGAGCTCCTGATCAGGAAATGCCGGGCCTGCGGCGCCTATCATTATTATCCCCGCGACTTATGCCCGTCATGCTTTTCTTTTGATGTTGATTGGGTGAGGGCAAGCGGCCGGGGCATCGTATACTCCTTTACTGTCTGCCATCGTCCCGCCAGGGGTTTTGAAGAAGACGTGCCTTATAATATAGCCATCATTGAACTGGAGGAAGGTATCCGCATGATGAGCACCGTGGTAGGGTGCCCGAACGCCGACATAAGGATCGGGATGCCGGTAGAGGTTGTTTTCGACGATCTCACCGTTGACGTAACGCTGCCTAAGTTCAGACCGGTTGATTCGTAGAAGGAGATAGCCGATCATCGCCAGGCTGCCCGGTTATTTCTACTTATCCATGAGATTGGCGCTGCCTGAGAGATCCGTTTTATGTTTGTCGAGATCGTGTGACATTCGATAGGCAATATAATATTTGTTGATATTGGCCACATATCTGACGGTCTCCTCTCCGATCTTCTCCAGCGCCACCCTTTCCACGTTGCCAAACCAGATGTTCGGGTTGAATCCCTTCTTTTTTGCTTCATGGCGCAAGGAGTTGATACGCGCCGGACCTGCATTATAGGCGGCCAGGGCAAAATCGACCCGGGCATCGGGCGATATTTCACGGTCGGTAAAATAGTTCTGCATGATATGCCTGAGGTAGGCCACACCGGCAAGAATATTGTTCCTGGCTTTCGTGATGTCTTTAAAGCCCATGCTTTTAGCCGTTGAAGGCAGGACCTGCATGATGCCGATCGCCCCCCGGGGACTTTGCGTATTTTGATTAAGCTCGGATTCCTGATAACCCTGAGCCATCATCATGAGCCAATCAAGCTTGTTCATCGCGCCGGCCTCTTTGAAATGCGGGCTCAGCGTCTTGACCAGTGCATAGGCCTCCAGGCTCAGGGGGTTTTTGATAAATTTCGTGTCTTTGAAATAGTCTTTCCACACCCGGTTTGCCTTTGCTTGAAGATTGTGTTGCGCATAATCGATAAAACGGTTCAGACTTTCCAGTAATTTCGGGTTATCGGGACGCACCGCCCAGGCAATATCCCCGACCTGATTCAGACAGATGTCATTCAAAACCCTGATATCCGGCAACACTTTTGACCATAAGGCGGCCATAAAATCATCCACGAAAGTATATTCCAGTATTCCTGCGTTGACCATTTCAATGATATCGCTGCCTGTGATAGTCGCCGGCGTCTCAACGATCTTTATCGGGGACAGCTTCTCTCCTGAAAGTTTTTGATTAAGATCATTCAGGTGTTGAACATAACTGCCCTGACGTATGACATGGACAGTCTTTCCGGAAAGGTCCTCCAGGCCATGGGGAGCCGGTGCCCCTGCATAGGCGACAAGCACTTCACGCACATTGTGAATATAGGGCGAGGTAAAGGTGACACGCTGTTGCCTCTCCTTTGTTATCGTGATCTGTCCGGCGGCAATATCCCCCTTCCCATCCAGCAGATAAGGGATCAGGTTCTCGAAATGAACAGGGATAAAGGTGACGCTTATTCTGGGTGCACGTTTGGAGCGTTTCTTGTTCAGGTATTTTTCATATTCGGCCAGGGCCTCGTACTCCAGACCGTAGGGACGGCCGTTAGCCACAAAGAAGCCGAACCTGCTGTATTCGACGAGGACGCGGATGGTGCGTGTATTCGGGGAGAGATCTGCAAAGTTCTTTTTGACTGGTCGGTAGAGGATGGGGGAGGGCTCTTCGGCGGGAGGTTCAACGTCCGCTTCGGCGACCGGCTTTTCATCAAAGGTTTCGTCTGCCGCATTGATAATCGCCGGAACTATCATCGCGGCAACAATAATTATCAAAAGGAGATTTAATAAGCACTTGCCTTTCATGTCAAGGAGTATAGGGAAAATATCGTTGTGTGTCAATATAAGCAAAGGGATTCGGTCTTTCATGACCGTATACCGGCGCCGGCCATGTAGCCCGGCTCCATGCGGTGGCGGGGACATTGTTTCTGAAATTGCTGAAAAACCGGCGGGGTCTTGCAATTCAACAAATCACATGATATTCACGAGAAGGCATTCAAGGACAGGTCGGCCGCCATGGAGGAGATTGCCGGTCATCCTGGCGTCCGTTATGCAACGCCGGCAAAAATTACCTTGACATCTTGTTGAGACGGACAGAAAATGTTTAAGAAGGGCAGTACGAGAAAACCTGTTTGTACGCTTTATATTTTCAAGAAAGAGAGGGAAGAGATGAAAACAAAAAGATTAAGTGCCGCTGCAACTTTTAGTGTGTGGGTCGCCTGCGCAATGCTGGTCGCCATGCTGGGATCAGCTCAGTGTTGGGCTACAGAGCCCACCCTCGGGGGGTCGTCGGGCAATGTAGCAACCGGATCGGCCGGAGGTGCAGCCTCTGAGGGCAGCAGTCAGCTCGAAAGGTGTACTGAATCTTTTGGAACCGTTGCAGTTGTGGAGGACCAGACAGCACCCTGGTTTAGTACCCTGTCGGAATACAAGCTTGGCTCCACCGTACCCGTGCTGCGCATGATGATCCAGCAATCGAACTGCTTTGTCGTGGTTGAACGCGGCCGTGCGATGCAGAATATGATGCAGGAACGGGCCCTTGAACAGAGCGGGGAAATGCGCCAGGGGAGCAATTTCGGAAAAGGGCAGATGGTAGCGGCTGACTACACGATGAGTCCTTCAATCCAGTTCAGTAAAAAAGGGACAGGTGGTATTGGCGGGGCCCTGGGCGGTCTTTTCGGGTCGGTAGGCCAGGTAGTGGGGTCAATAGCCGGCGGCTTGAAATCGAACGAGGCCGCCACTACGCTTCTTCTGACCGACAACCGTTCCAGCGTCCAGCTGGCTGCAGCGGTGGGGAGCGCAAAGAACTATGACTTCAACCTCTTCGGCGGCATATTCGGGTCAGATGCAGGCGGATCCTTAGGCGGCTACACGAACACGCCGGAAGGAAAGATCCTGACCGCCGCCTTTATGGATTCGTACAACCAGTTGGTCAAGGCGGTGCGCAACTACCGCGCACAGTCGGTCAAAGGGGGACTCGGTACCGGTGGACGTCTCGGTGTGCAGGGAGGGCAGACCCCGGCATCGACAGGGATCAAATAGGACTCGCCGGGCTTGGATTTTATTGCTTGGTACAACTTCAGTTTAGGGATTTATGGCGTAACAATGCAGGCAGGATATTAAGAGCGTCCCCACGGGGATTCGAACCCCGGTTGCCGGCGTGAAAGGCCAGTGTCCTAGGCCTCTAGACGATGGGGACTTTTGGGCCGTGCAAGACTTGAACTTGCGACTCTCTGCTTAAAAGGCAGATACTCTACCAACCTGAGTTAACGGCCCTTGAAGTTTATTAAGATAAGAAAATTTTTCTTTAAAGTCAAGGGTAATAAGAACAACATATAGCTATCAGCCGACACACCCGTCCAGCAATCCGTACGTGGCACGGCGTAGTTCGTATATCCTATGTCGCAAGGATTGCCCCGCAGTTTACTATATACGATATACTATATACTATTCACGGTTTCTTCAGATTTATTGACAAGGAATATTATTTTGAATATCATAGCTTCATGCAGCAGGCCGCGTATATCCTCATTGCTTATCTTGTCGGTTCCATACCGATCGGCGTGATGCTTGCAAGGCTTAAAGGCAAAGACCCCCGGAAGACCGGGAGCGGCAATATCGGGGCGACGAACGTTATGAGGGCGGCAGGAAAGGCGCTCGGCGTCGCAACGCTCTTCGGTGATATCGTAAAGGGTTTCCTCCCGACGTTTATTGCGATATGCCTTGATATGCCGGGGGAGATAGTGGCGATCATCGGTTTTGCAACCTTTGTGGGTCACCTGTTCCCTGTATTTCTGAAGTTCCGAGGAGGAAAAGGCGTCGCAACGGCACTCGGCGTCTATTGTGCCGTCGGTCCCGTCGCTATCCTTCCCTGTCTTATCGT
>MVRS01000061.1 GCA_002067975.1 Syntrophorhabdus sp. PtaU1.Bin058 | reverse complement strand
AAGCCTGGTCAGGTGCCACCTCTATGGGACCCAGCCGAGCGCCATCATCTCAACAAGCCCCGATCCCCTGGTTGTGGGTGCGTGCATCGAAATAGGCATACCGTACGTGTTTAATCTGGAAAAAGATCCTGTGGAGACAATAAGGACCGGCGATATAGTCCGGGTTTCGGCCTCGCGGGGGGCTGTGGAAATCATATCGCGAACGGAGGCTTGAAAGATGAAGACACTGAGATTTTTTAAGGAAAAAGCGAGAGACATTCCGGTATTACATGAAGTAGATGTGCTTGTAGGAGGAGGGGGCACGGCGGGTTTCACTGCCGCACTCTCTGCGGCGCGGCTGGGAGCGAAAGTGATGATCGTCGAGAAGTACGGTTTTCTGGGAGGCATGTGTACCGCTGGCTACGTCACATTGCTGCCCATCTGGAACCTGACCCCTTGGAAGGACGAAAAGGGCTCGCTCATCGGAGGCATTGCCGAGGAGATAGTAGACCGTCTGGATGAGATGGGGGGGTCGGTAAAGGCTTCCGTCGCAGCCAGACGGCAGGCCAAGAACCCGGTGCTCCCTTATTGGCCGACGTGGTTCCAATTCGACTTCGAGGCCATGAAGATCCTGATGCAGGAAATGCTGCAAGAGGTGGGCGTCAGGATGCTGCTCCACACGTACATCGCAGGAACAATAAGGGACGGGGACAAGGTCAAGGGGCTGATTGTGGAGAACAAATCGGGCAGACAGGCCATAATGTCCAACCTGACAATCGATTGCACCGGCGACGGGGACGTATCGTTTTTTGCAGGAGCGAGCTTCGAGAAAGAGCCTGCAAAGACAATAATGCCGGTCACGCTGCCCTTCTACATGGGGAATGTTGATTCGGAAAAAGCTGTTGGCTACCTGGAGAAAGATCCCGGGCTTAAGCGGCTCCTCGACAAGAAAGGCGATGAGATAGTAGGGGAAAAGCAGGTCTTGAAGGCGTCAGTAAAACTTGCCCTTTCTCGTGTCAGTCTCCCCCCCGGCCAGCAGAGAGAAAAAAAATACGCACAGTTCGACCGGAATGGCGAGTGGTACGTCTGGGGGGCGCATAGCTCCGGCAAGGATGTAACCGATGCATACGACCTGACGGATGCTGAGATCGAAACGCGAAGGAAGGTTTGGAAGATAGCGAATTTCCTGAAGAGAAATGTGCCCGGCTTCGAGGACTCATACGTCGTCACCACTGCCGCGCAGGTCGGGATAAGGGAGTCGCGAAGGATTGTCGGAGGCTACGTGCTCACGAGGGATGATGTGCTCAAGGGCAACCATTTCCAGGACGCAATCCTGCGCAGCCGGACAGGGGAGTGGGAATTGCAGCCGCAAGAGTCGCCGCCCCCCTTTGATATCCCGTTCCGGTGCATAATCCCCGAAAAGCTTGACAACCTGCTGGTTGCGGGAAGGTGTATTTCCATGGAACATGAGGCGGCTACATTTTTCTCACCCAGGGATATCACAACCTGCATGGGCCTTGGCGAGGTCGCGGGAGCGGCGGCGGTCCTGAGCCTGGAGGAAAAGAAGATACCGAGAGAGATAGACGTGACCAAACTGCAGAAGGTGTTGAAGGGCAATAATAAAAGGAGGAACCGGTAATGATCGAAAAAAGGACGGAAATATCGGAAAGGAGGAGAACGATGTTCAAGGTTAAGGAAAGGGTTTTTAGTGTTCTGGTTTTCACTGTCGTTATCTGCTTGTGTGCCGTCTCGCTTTCGCTTGGGCAGGAGAAGGTTGTAAAGATCGGGGCCATCTACCCGCTGACCGGCAATCTGGCCTCCACGGCGATGAGCTCGAAGCGTGGCCTGGAGCTTGCCGCCGACATCGTAAATAATTACTATGACCTCGACATACCATTTGCACGCACCAAGGGGATTCCGGGTCTGAATGGCGCCCAGGTCAAGATCATCATAGGCGACAGCCGTGGGGATCCGAAGGTAGGTATGGGAGAAGCTGAAAGGTTAATCAAGTCGGAAGGATGCGTCGGGCTGGTAGGGGCCTACCAGAGTTCGGTCACCAAGACCGCGAGCCAGGTGGCCGAAAGGTACGGCGTCCCTTTTCTGAATTCTGATTCTTCCTCTTATGCCCTCACTGCACGAGGGTTCAAATGGTATTTCAGGTTGTGTCCCTCCAACGAGACGTGGGCGCAGAACCTTGTGAGCTTTATCAAACAGGTCGAGAAAGAGAAGAAGGCTACGATTAAAACCCTGGTGATCCTGCATGAAGACACGGAATGGGGAGCAAGCAGTGCCGACATGCAAAAGAAATATTTTACCCAGGCCGGCTATAAAGTCCTCGATGTGATCGCCTATCCCGCCGGGGCAACGGACGTCAACAGTGAAGTCCTGCGGGTAATGAAGGCAAAACCGGATATTCTCGTTATGAACAATTACATCACTGACGGCATCCTTTATACGCGCACCTTCAAGACCCTCAATTATAACCCGCAGCACTTCCTGACATGGTGCGGCTGCTCCGAGCCCGGTTACATCCCTGCCGTGGGCAAGGACGGTAACTACTTTTTCAGTTATTCGGAGTTCGCTCCGGAGTTGGCCCAGAAACGCGCCGTGGTCAAACAGATAATGGAGTTGTACAAAAAGAAATACGGAGAGAATATCAATGAAAATACCGTGCGCGCCATTCCGGCAGTCCTGCTTATGGTAGACGCCATCAATCGTGCCAAATCGACCGATCCGGCAAAGATGCACAAAGCGCTCATGGAGACGGACATACCTGCGGACCAGCTCATTTCGCCTTGGGCCGGCATCAAGTTTGATCCGAAGACCCATCAGAACATCTACGCGCGGTATGTGATCGTCCAGATACTCAATCAAGCGTACAAATGCGTTTGGCCTCCGGAGCTTGCCTCGGCAAAGTATGTCTGGCCCTGGCCAGAGTGGAACAAACGGTAGGCGATCAAGAGAGCGATCTATGGGCTAAAGCGAGGCAGTAGATGGAACAACTTGGAAAGCTTCTGATTCAGATGATTATAAGTGGCGTCATGATGGGGTTCGTCTTCTCGCTGATCGCCATGGGCCTTACCATCATATGGGGCGTCATGAACATCATCAACTTTGCTCATGGCGAATTCCTGATGATAGGCATGTTCTTCTCCTTTTTCTTTTTCAAATACGTTAGCATCGACCCCCTTTTCTCTCTGCCCATGGTAGCTGTCCTTCTTTTCATCATAGGGTTCATCACCTACCATCTATTGATAAAAAAGGTATTGCAGGGGCCGGTGCTCGCACAGCTCGTAGTAACCTTCGGGCTCAGTATTTTTCTCGTCAACCTGGCCGTCTTCCTGTGGTCTGCCGACTACAGGATGATCGAAAACCCTATTGCTTCCGGGAAGATCAGCCTCGCCGGTATAGCGGTCTCCATACCCGAACTCGTTGCCTCGATCGGCAGTATGATCATCGGCGCAGCCGTTTACTGGTTTATTAAGAGGACAAAAACGGGCATGGCCATACAGGCCATATCCATGGACAAAGACGCAGCCGCGATAATGGGGATAAACACAGACCGTTTGAACGCCGTATCGTTCGCGGTCGGCGTAATGTGCGTGGGGGTTGCGGGTGCCCTCCTCTCCAATTTTTACTACGTGTTTCCGGAAGTCGGTTCTTTCTTTGGCGTTATCGCCTTCGCTACCGTCGCGCTGGGAGGATTCGGGAGCATTGAAGGTGCAATGATCGCGGGGGTAATAGTGGGCCTTGCCGAGATCGTGGGAGGATTCCTCCTCGCCCCCGCCTACAAGTATGCGATCGTTTTTGCCATCTATCTGGCAGTCGTGCTTATTAAACCAACAGGTCTCAAGGGGTGGTGATGAACATTAAGACCCGTCATATCTGGCTCATTTTGTTGGCCCTGTTCGCCATAGTCCTTCCGCTTATTCTTGACTCCCCGTTTGCGCGCCATGTCTTGATCGTAATCCTTCTGTATTCGATATTAGGGGAGGCATGGAGCATTCTGGGCGGGTATGCGGGTCTCCTGTCTTTCGGACAGGCTGCCTTTTTCGGGATTGGAGCTTACACGTCCACTTTCCTGCTTATCAACTGGGGGGTCAGCCCCTGGATCGGCATGATCGTTGGCGGATTTCTGGCGGTTCTGGCTGCGATTTGTCTGGCCTATCCATGCTCGAAACTGCAAGGGCACTACTTCGCAATTGCAACTCTGGCCTTTGCGGAAGGACTCAGGATCATTTTTCTTAACTGGAATGCAGTGGGCGGAGCAAGGGGATTAGATCCGCCGATCCTCCCCACTTCTTTGTGGTATCTCGAGTTTCATGAGTCCAAGCTGCCCTACTATTATCTGCTTGTTTTGTTCCTTGCCGTCGTTATGCTGGCAATGTGGAAGCTGAATTCCTCCCGCCTGGGATACTACCTGAGGGCCCTTCGCGAAAGCAATAACGCAGCCGAAAGCCTGGGCGTAAATACAAAAAACTGCAAAGTGATTGCGACCTGTATCAGCGCTTTCATTACGGCCATTGCAGGCACCTTCTACGCGCAATACGTGCTCTATATCGACCCGGCTTCCGTCATGCAGTTGAAGCTCTCCATAGAGATCGTGCTTGTGACGATGTTCGGCGGCGTCGGTACAATGTTCGGTCCGCTCATCGGCGCATCTTTTCTGACCAGTATTTCGGAGATATTCCGTGTCGTTCTCGGCGGGGCCGGAAGAGGGATGGACCTGATGATCTACGGGCTCCTTATCATGCTCATTTCCACCTTGAAACCGGATGGCGTGTGGGGATTGGTAACCGAGAGGCTCGGGCGGAGGCCCGGCAAAGAAAAAGCAAAGACATCGGGAGAATGAGAGAGATGCAGTCGATCTTACAGGTAAGCGGCTTGACGAAGAAGTTCGGCGGTCTGACAGCAAACGACGATATCACCTTTGAGGTCAACCGGGGGGAGATAGTATCGATCATCGGCCCGAACGGCGCCGGAAAGACAACATTTTTTAACTGTCTCACCGGCTTTCAACGGATCACCTCCGGCTCCGTGATCTTTGAGGGCAGAAGGATCGATCAATTGAGTGCCCCCGCTATCGCGAAGCTCGGACTCGTGAGGACCTTCCAAATTGTTCAGACTTTTGCCGGGATGTCAGTGGCCGAGAACGTTATCATAGGCGCGCTGATGCACACGAGAAACGTGGAGGCCGCAAGAAAGCGAGCGGCAGACGTCCTCGCGTTTACCGGTCTCAGCTCAAAAAAGGACGTACTTGGAAAGAACCTCACCATTGCAGACAAGAAGCGATTGGAGATAGCGCGGGCCCTCGCTTCCGACCCAAAACTGCTGCTTCTTGACGAGTGCGTAGCAGGGCTCAACCCTAACGAAGTGAAGGAGGCCGTCGAGTTACTGAAACGCATAATCGGGGCAGGCATCACCCTTCTTATCGTCGAGCATGTCATGGAAGTTATTATGCCTATTTCCTCAAGGGTCGTGGTATTGGATTCGGGGAAGAAGATCGCCGAGGGCAGGCCGCAAGAGATCGCTGCTGACGAAAGGGTCATAAAAGCTTACCTGGGAGACAGATATGATGCTTGAAGTGCGGGATATCACGGTCGATTACGACGGGGTGGTTGCCCTTGAGGGTGTGTCGTTCAGTGTTGAGCGAGGAGAGGTGGTATCGATCATCGGCCCGAACGGCGCCGGGAAGAGCACCATCCTGAGGACGATTTCCGGTCTGCTGCGGGCAAAATCGGGGAGTATTTCGTTCAAGGGAAAGGAAATCCACAATCTTCCTCCCTACCGTGTCGTTGAGCATGGGATTGCACACACAATGGAAGGGAGACGATTATTCGGGCTCCTCTCGATAGAAAAAAACCTCCTTCTTGGCGCTTACACCCAAAAAAATAAGAGCAGCATCCATAATAAGCTCGAAGAGATCTATGCGCTCTTTCCTATACTGAAAGAACGAAGGAAGCAACTGGCCCAGACGCTGAGCGGGGGCGAGCAGCAGATGCTTGCCGTCGGAAGGTCCCTTATGGCACAACCCGACCTCCTGATGCTGGATGAGCCCTCTCTCGGGCTCAGCCCCGTCCTTGTAAAGAAGATTTTCGAAACCGTGAAGGACATCAATCAGAAAGGAATGACCCTCCTGCTTGTCGAGCAAAACGTGCGAGAAGCCCTGGAGCTGTGTAACAGGGCATACGTTTTACAGACAGGTCGCATTGTCACACAAGGATCCGGAAAGGAATTGCTGTCGTCCGACCTGATAAGAAAGGCCTATCTCGGTATATAGGACCTTGTGTACGCCGACCTGATCCTGTTTTGGAATACCCCTTCAGAATAGCAATCAAAGGCAGTTGCAATGAGTGTCGCGGGAGATTGTGCAGAAGACGTCCAAAATGAAATGATAAACATTTATCTCCATTTATGATACAATTCCATCCAAGCGTATTGTACATATACACTTCTTTGCATACAGACATATGCATGACAAACAGAAAGGATGAATGATGAAGGTATTCGTTACCGGCGGGGCCGGATATATCGGCAGCCATGTTGTAAAATTGCTGGGAGAGGAGGGCCATGACATACTCGTCTTTGATAACCTCTCCACGGGCCACGAATGGGCGGTCCTGTACGGAAGGCTTTTAAAGGGCGACCTCGCCGACAGGGACCTTGTCCGTGACGCCCTCGATACATTCAGGCCGGATGCAGTGATCCACTTTGCCGCCTCGATCCAGGTGGAAGAATCGGTCCGTGAGCCCCTCAAATACTACAGGAACAATGTGATCAACACCCTGAACCTGCTGGATGCTATGCTTGAGACCAATACGACGCGCTTCATCTATTCCTCCACCGCAGCGACATACGGGATACCCGAAACGATGCCCATCGATGAAACGGCGCCCCTCCGGCCGATCAACCCCTACGGTGCGTCGAAGGTAATGGTGGAGCAGGTGCTGAGAGACCTCGCCCCGGCAAAGGATTTCCAGTATGTTGCATTGCGGTATTTTAACGTCGCCGGTGCAGCCTCTGACGGCAGGATAGGGCAGGCGTACGCGGAGGCAACCCACCTCATCACCCGGGCGCTGAAGGTCGCAAAGGGAGAATACAAGAAGCTCTTTATCTACGGGACAGACTATCCTACACCGGACGGGACCTGTATCAGGGATTACGTCCACGTGGAAGACCTCGCCTTGGCGCACCTTCTCGCCTTGCGTTATCTTATGGACACCGGCAGGCCGGATATCATGAACTGTGGCTATGGGCACGGTTTTTCCGTCCGCGAGGTCGTTGAGGCGGCGAAGACGATAACCGGTATCGACTTCCCCGTCGAAGAAGCGCCAAGACGGGCCGGAGACCCGCCCGCCCTTATTGCAGACAGCACAAAGTTGAAACGCGTGACAGGCTGGGAACCGGGACACGACGACCTGAGGCACATTATAAAGACAGCCTGGGAATGGGAGAAGAAGCGCATATGACCCTCCTCCAAAAGATCAAATCCAGAGAAGCCAATATCGGTGTCATCGGCCTGGGCTATGTAGGCCTCCCCCTCGTCATCGAGTTCTGTAAGGCAGGGTTCCCCGTCACGGGCTTCGATATCGATCCGAACAAGGTCGCCTCGCTCAACAAGGGAAGGTCTTACATAAAGCATATCGACATCTCGGCATTGAGCAGGACGCGGAGCGCAAAGCGCGATAGGCCCGGCGTATCAGCTCCCCGCTCTCAGCCCTCAGCTAAGTTTGCGGC
>MVRS01000060.1 GCA_002067975.1 Syntrophorhabdus sp. PtaU1.Bin058 | reverse complement strand
CGAAGGATCTGCCACAGGAGTTCCTCCACGAGATAGAGCAGAAGACGCTGAACTTCCTGTCGGAGGTCAAACAATACGTACACGGCACAGTCGACGAGCATTATGTTGCGAACGACGTGATGAACGCACTGCGGGCCACACTCAGGGTCCCCTTGCTTCTTGACCGTTTTATTGATCCCGGCGACGACGATCAGAAACGGTTCGTTCAATTCCTACGTTCAGGCTTCTTCCGTTCCGAACTGCAGGCAGGTTGTCAGTTGATCTGGGTCTTTGTCCACAATCTTGGAAAGATCGCCGGCAATAGAGACGACTATGACGAACAGGGCCGGAGCTGGATCGATGAGTGGCTTCTCGGCCATATTATGCACAAGACGCTGCAGGAACTCGGATTCAACCCCGATGATATATCCCAGGGCATTCTGGCTGTCAAGATATTCACCGGCCACCAGCACTGGTACGGCGGCGGACAATCCGATGACTTGCAATCCGGCGGCATCTGCCGGGGCGCGTACCAGGCGCTTGAAACATTCCTCAACGACAGCGAGGTACAGAGATTCCTCCAAATAAACCGCTACATGGATATCCTCTGGTTCAGCAAGGAGGCCTTTGAGCTTCTCCTCACATGGATGGCGTTCACCGCTATGGTCAATATCTCCGTGGATGCCGCACGCACTGAAGACGAGCAGCATGTAAGCCTCACTGCATGTTGCAAGGTCCTCTCGGAACTCTACGAGGCATCGAATAATTCCGGCTACCAGGTAGAGAAACTCGTGGAGATCGTCCGGCAGGACGACACCGCCAAACCCCGAGAAAAATAAAATCGAAAAACCCGTAAGTCGTGAGTGGATTAAAGCATAATGCAAAGGGCATGAAGCACAGTGGAACATCCGTGAGCCATCGCGAGGAGCTTCATCCTTTATCGTCATCGCAGGAGTTTCATCCTTTATCGTCATCGCGAGGAGCGAAGCGACGTGGCGATCTACGGGGGATAATCTGTTGAATGAGATTGCCACGCTCCGCTCGCAATGACAAAACGCCGCGCCCTGCGGGCTCGCAATGACACTGCGCCGCGCTCCGCTCGCAATGACGATATATAAAAACCCTTAGCTCTTTGCTCTCGGCTCTCTGCTGCAGTTACCCTTCACGCCTCACGCCTTACGAGATTTTTTTTAACTTTTCACCTTTCACGTTTCACAATATTAACTTTAAAATTTTATCGTCAGACCGCCGATATAGGTATTGTCGGCCTCGGCCCTGTTGAGGCCGCGTTTGTAGCCAAGGTCGATATCGATATTTTCAGTGATCGAATATATAAGACCGCCCAGGGCAAACGCAGGGGCAGTGGAGGACTCCCTGTCCGTGTTCGTTACCATGCCCACGTTGGCAACCAGTTTCAGTGACTTCAATATCTCCACCTCGCCTGCCAGATCAGCTCCCCATATGTCCTTCCTCTCATCAACCCTGTTCTCGTTACGCTTATATCCGGCGTTGAGGTGGAAGGCAAAGGGTTCCAGCTCCTTCGTCGCGATGAAGACCATACCGTAGGTCATCCTGCCGGTGCCGAGTCCCTTCTTGTCGTTCCCCGTGGGGAAGGATAGACCCGGTTTCAGGGCCAGCGCAAATCCGTCCTTTTCGAGGAAGCGCCATTTTACCTCCAGGGTCACATCGGTAAGACCATCCTCATCGTGAACGGTCACATCGTCTTCTTCAACCTTTGCCTTTTCATAGGGCAACCCCAGGACAATATCAATATTGTCGGTAAGGCCGTAAGAGACCGTGGTGTTCCAAGAGGTTCCATATTCCTTCGTCGCTACGTCGTCAAAGTCCTGCCTGTGATCCGACACCTCGATGCCCGACTCGACCTGAAACCCGCCCTTCCCGAGCGTCCCGGCATCATCGGTGATAAGCGGCCGGGCAGCAAAGGCCGGGGCAGGAAGCAAACAGGCTATCATGACAATAACAGCCGCCAGACAAATTGTTTTTCTTACGCCCATTCGATCCATTAATATTAAAGCCATCTTTCTTTCTCTCCTTTATATTTTATATGTTGATAGTCTGTTTATCCAAGAATTATTGTGAAGCCTTCTGCGAATCCCTTGTGCACGTACATGACCCGCATCCGCAACACTGCCCTTTTCCGTCACCCTTGACAGACCGGTATAGCGACCTGATCCCGAGGGCGATCACCATCCCCACTATTACAAAGATCAATATCAATTCGGCAATACCTTCGCTCATTCTACACCTCCTTTCATATGCCTATGCCAAGCAGTCCGCCTGCCTGATATACGATCGCCGTTATGACCCATGCCAGCACCGTCAGCCCTGCAAGCTGGAACAACGCCCATTTCCATGAATTGCTCTCTCTCCGCGTAATGGCGATAGTGGCCATGCACGGCGCGCTGATGAGACAGAAGAGCATGATGCAGAAGCCGACAAGGGGGGAATAGTTATCCTTCAGTTTTTCCCTGAGCGTTTCAGAGCCTTCATCCGCCTCTCCGACGGAATAGACTATGCCCATCTGCGCCACAAAGACCTCCTTGGCTGCAAAGGCCCCGATCAGGGCCGTACCTATCTTCCAGTCGAACCCCATGGGTTTCAGGACAGGCTCCAGCGCGTGGCCGATCCTGCCCGCGATGCTGGTGCGAAGCTCCTCCTCTTTCCTCGCGTCTTCAATGGAGGCAATACTCGCAGGCTTATCCTTCTCGTCCGCCACTGATGCCTGAACCGACTGTTTTTCCTTTTCAAAACGTTGGGCCTCCTCGTCCGGCAGCCCCGGGAAGGTGGTCATCGCCCACAGGAGGATCGAGATGCCGAGGATAATCGTCCCCGCCTTTTTCAGGTAAAGCCAGCCGCGCTGCCACATGTGGATGAGAACGCCCCTGAATGTCGGCATACGGTACGGTGGCAGTTCCATCACAAAAGGGATTGACTCGCCCCTGAAGATGGTGCTGCGAAGCACCTTCGCGCTCAGGATAGCCAGGAGGATGCCTATGACGTATATGATCCAGAGCATCGGGGCATGCCATACCTGCGGGAAAAATGCAGGGATGATCAGCGCGTAGATGGGCAGCCGCGCACCGCAGCTCATGAGCGGCACCACGAGCATCGTTACAAGCCTGTCCCTCCTGTTCTCCAGCGTCCTCGTGGCCATGATCGCCGGAACGGAGCAGCCGAAGCCGACCAGCATAGGGATGAAGCTCTTTCCGTGCAACCCGATCTTGTGCATGAGGCGGTCCATGATAAACGCAGCCCGCGCCATGTAGCCGGAATCCTCCAGGATCGCTATTGCGAAGAACAGAAGCAGGATGTTGGGCAAAAAGACGATCACGCCGCCGACCCCGCCTATAATGCCGTCAACCAGGAGCGATTTAAGGAGGCTACCGGAACCCTCCGGCCACCAGCCTGCAACAACACCGCCGGACCACTTGAAAAAGTCCTCTATCCACCCCATCGGCGGGTCTCCCAGCGTGAAGGTAAGAGAGAAGACAAGGTACATAAGACCCAGGAAGATCGGGATGCCGAGGACGCGGTTCGTGACAACGGAGTCTATCCTGTCCGATATCGTATGCCTGATCTCAATGGTGGAACGCACTGCCTCCTGGCATGCGCCCGAGATAAATCCGTACCTGCTGCCGGCAATGGAGGTCTCAGGGGGTTCCCCGGCCATCTTTTCCACGTATGCAGCGCTTCTTTCGACCTGTTCGTCTATCTCGGCCGAACCGATCCTGGCCATGATATCCCTGTCCTTTTCGAGGAGCTTTACTGCCAGCCACCGTGCACCGTATTGGTCTGTCAAGGGAAAGTGTCTTCTGAGCATGGATTCGAGCTTTGTAATCTCACTCTCAAGCTCATCACCGTAATTGACAGAGAACCGGTTCAGGGACTCTGACCGGCGTGATGCTACGGCAATGATCTCCTCCATCAGTTCGTCCATGCCTTCGCCTTTGTGTCCCACCGTTTTTACCACCGGTGCATTGAAGAACTGCGAAAACTTTTCGATGTCGAACTCATATCCCCGCGCACGGGCCTCATCGCTCATGTTAAAGGCGAGCACAAGGGGCGCTCCGGTTTCCATGAGCTGAACCGCAAGGTAGAGGTTTCTTTCAAGATTGGAAGAGTCTATAATGTCAACAACCACATCGGGTTTTTCCTCGATAATGAAGTTCCTCGCCACAATCTCCTCGGCCGAATAGGCGGTCAGGCTGTATGTCCCGGGCAGATCTACAATCCTCATCTCCCGGCCCTTGTATTCGCAAAAACCCTCCTTTTTCTCCACCGTTACGCCGGGATAATTGCCCACGTGCTGCCGTGCGCCTGTCAGGTTATTGAATATGGTTGTCTTTCCCGAGTTTGGGTTTCCTGCAAGGGCAACTACGATCTTCGATTGCATCTGTTTTAACTTCCTCCTGTTCCTTTTATGGTATTAGTCATTAATAACATAATTAGGCTTGCCTAAGTTTTAATCCAAAAAAAATTATGCGACCATTATCTTTTGGGCCATACCGTGACCGAGTATTATACGACAGCCTTTTACCGCAACGATAAACGGCCCCCGTGAAGAGTTCATGATCACGTCTATCTCAGTGCCCGGCACCAATCCCATAGCTGCAAGCCTTCCCTGTAGTCCCTGCCCTGCGTTCACCCCCACTATATGTACACGTCTTCCTGCTTCAACAAACGCCAACGGCATGTTCAGCACCTCCGATCCTGTAACATTGCATATTTTCAGATAAGCTCAACGTCTATCCCCTCGGCCTCATCCTTCCTCAATGAAAGATGGTAGCCTTTGACCTTCACGTCTATAGGATCACCGAGCGGCGCAATGCGCTCAAGCTCGACAACGGATCCCGGCGTCATTCCCATCTCCAGGATGCGCTTGTTCGTTTCCCCACGGCCGCGTACCTTGAGGATCCTGCATTTCTGACCCGGTTTCATGTTCTTTAGTTTGTATGATACCACTGCCTTTTCATCTCCTTTCTTTGTCCTTTTTCTCACCTCTGCAACGCATGATGCAACACACGTTTCACAACTCTCCTGTTTGCCTCCGTGATCGCACTGGTAGCTGAAGCCCTTTATCCATTTATCCCCTCCGCGCGGGCATGTCTCGACAAACTCGACGAATTCTATGAACCGCTCCACTATGGCTTTGGGGATCGAATGCTCCATCAGGCATGCGGCCGTATCAGCATCAGCATCCGGTACTGCAAGGACCTCAACAAAAAAATCCTTCAGCACCTCATGCCGTCTCACCACGTCCTTCGCAGCCGTTTCCCCCGTCTCCGTAAGGGTGATCAGGTCGTACGGGGTGTAGTGTATCATCCTCTTTTCCGCCAGCGCGCGCAGTGCTCCCGTTACAGAGGCGTAGCTTACCTTAAGGCGTTTTGCGATATCCCGTGGCTTTACCGCGTGTTTCTCGGCAATGATATGGAAAATTGCCTCCAAGTAATCTTCCAGGCTTGCGGTCAAGGTATCTGCTGATGTCATCTTTCCCCTCTCGATTCCAATTTATTTAGCCTTCCCTAATTATTTACACTAAACCTAATTTTATTGTCAAGCATTTTTTTATTACTTAGTCTTCCGGGTGAATAAGTTGATTCTTGTGCGGCAGACCTATCTGTCGGGTGGGATGCAAGAGGTATTAAGGACGCGATGCAGCACGCCTTCTCTTCAGTACCTCCTCTTTTAACGGGTATGCCCTGCAGGTGAATCTCTCACCCTCGGGACAATAACCGAGACTGATGCACTTTGCCCCGGCGTTGCCGAATACGGCAGGCAGGCGATCCCTGCAGATCAAGAGCATCTTCCAGGCCATGTTCCTGATCTCCCATTGGGCCCTTGCGCAACACCTTTCCTGGAAAAAATGGAGCAACTCCCGGCAATTCATCGTTACGACTATCTTGGTCTCCACTGCCTGCGGCAGGACAAACCGGGCATCTTCGTTAGCCCCTTCATGTGTCCTGCCCTTCTCTGCAAGCGCCTTGAGCATCTCGTTATAGCCTGTCTGGATCTTACTCATCGTCTCGATAAACCTGCTTTTTAGCCCCTCATCTTCTTCTATGGAAGGAGGGATGATGAAATCAAAATCCGACTCCTTGACGTATCTCTGGCTCTGCTGGGAATACGAGGCGATCCTGTGTCTTACCAATTGATGGGTAAGGACCCGCGATACGCCTTCGACGGCAAACGTAAATTTTACATGCTCTAAAGGACTTTCATGCCCTGATCCTGCCATCTTTTTTACAAACTCTTCCTGTTTTTTAAAATCCTCTTTCAACAGATCGGCGGCAAATTCAGCGGAATAACACTGCCTGTATGCACTATATAGAACAGAAACAGGGTCTTGTGTTGTTTCCAGCAGTTGTACATTCAAAGTGACCTGCGGCATAATCTTTGTCTCCTTTCAAAAACAATTCATGCCACCGCTATTCATTATCAGTCTCTTTTCCCGGATTATCTGTTTCCTGGCTATCTTTTCAGCTCCGGCGGCATTTCTCTTCTTTATAAGATCAAGCAACTTCTTTTGGTCTCCGACCGACCTTTCCGCTGTCCCCTTTTGATTGAAGATTACCATCCGGTGCCGGAAAAGACAGTCCTTAATGTTGTTTATAATATCATATAATCTTCTGTTACCGGCAAAAAGACACAAGGTATCGTAGAATTTCCAGTTGAGGCGGGCAAATTCCTCGTGGTTGTTTGTCCGGATGCACTCATCTTCTTTTCCGACAATGCCCTCAAGGGTCCTGATCCTATCCTCCGGGATCTTGTACGCTGCAAGATAAACCGCATATCCTTCAAGGACGGCTACAACCTCGAAGACATCCCTTATGTCCGTGTCAAACAGAATACCCACGGTATAGCCTCCGCTGGAGCGCCTGCGGATATACCCATCCCTGTCCAGTTTCCGCAATGCCTCCCTGACAGGTGTCCTGCTTGTCCCCATCATCTTTGCAAGCTTGTCCTCCACGAGTCGTATGTCCGGCTTGAACTTGCCGCTGAGTATGGCGTTTCTCAGGTTCCTGTAGACATTATCTCCCAACAGCGTCTTATTTCTTATTTTTCTTATCTCTTCACATCTCTCTTCGTAATCCATATTATCCATCCCCTCTATTTTGAAGATTTAAGACTTGTATCCCATGCATGCATGGTGACCTCTCGACATTGCTGTCCCGGTCGCTGATCGCACAAAATAACTTTCAGGGGTACAACGGATATTCTATGGGTCTTCAGATCTCATGACGCACCTCCTTATACCTCGTAAGGTCGATGTAATCAGATTTCCGACTCAAGGTTTCCTGGCTGAGGGGTTGATCTGAATGCGCCTTCCCATTCCAGAAGATTGGAACAGTGGCCGGCATGTGTGCCCTTGCTTGACCTTAACCCATCACAGTTGCGGGACAGCGGAAGATTTTCACTTCACTTCCCTTAAAGGCCGGATCATATATGATTATAGGTTATTATTACCACGCAGGAAGATATAAAACAAGTCTTTTACACATCTCCGTTGAGGACAGGGCAGTGTTTTACGACGTCGGCAGGTGTTTCTTTCTATGTTCTTCTTTTATTGCCGGCGGCTTTCCGTAATACCTTTTCCCTGCAGGGCATGTTCTTATGGACGAGTGACTTCCTTTTCTTGCAGTAAAGCGCCGCGAAGGTCCTGCAACTCCCCGATCCGTC
>MVRS01000059.1 GCA_002067975.1 Syntrophorhabdus sp. PtaU1.Bin058 | reverse complement strand
GTTTTCTGCAGATTGACCGATAATCTCGATAGTTCTGCCGCAGCCTCTGTCGTATGGCTTGAGCTCTCTGCAGTCTCTCTCGAAGCCGAAGCAATCTGTCCGATGTCCTTGGTTATCTCCTCGGAGGTGGCTGACATCTCTTCCGTGGCCGATGCTATCTGCTGGACCATAAGTTGCAGTTCGTCGGCCTTTGCAACGATATTTTTCAGCGCATCGCCTGCCTGGGCTGAAAGCTCCACCCCGGTGTTAACCTTGCTCGAGGCGTTTTCCATTGAATCAACCGCCCTGAACACCTCTTCCTGTATCGTTTTAATCATGGCGCTGATCTCAGAGGTCGCTTTCGCGGTCCTTTCGGCAAGCTTCCTCACCTCGTCTGCCACAACCGCGAAACCGCGGCCCTGATCTCCCGCACGGGCCGCCTCGATGGCCGCATTCAGCGCAAGGAGGTTTGTCTGGTCGGCGATATCGCCTATAACATCTATTATTTCTCCAATATGCTTGGAGCGATCACCGAGGGACCTTACAAACTCCGAAGACGTATCAACCGTTTTTGCAATCTCCATGACCTCTGTAACCGATTTGTTCACAATGCCTTCCCCGTCTTTGGCGACTGCCAGGGTGTCCTTTGCAGCGCCGGCGATATTGTTCACATTCTGTGCGATATCCATTATTGTTTGCGCCATCTCCTCCGCCGCTGTCGCTACCTGGGAAGACCTCTTTTCCTGTTCAGTGGAGAGGGTCGACATCTGTCCGGCGTCCACGTTTAATTCCTGGCCGGCTGAGGCAACATTGTCCGATGCCTGCTTCACATTCGCTACGACATCCCTCCATTTTTCTATCATATTCTTCATGGCGGAAAGCAACTGTCCTATCTCGTCGTTCCTCTGTGTTTCAATCCGGATGCTCAGGTCGCCCTCGGCGAGCCTGTTCGCTACGGGTATGAGTTGCGTAAGGGGTTTCATTATCTTTTTTATAAAACCGAAAAGGAGGAAATTGATGGCAACGATCAGACATACGGCAATGATACTGATTACGAAGATGATACGGTTGAAGGTCGCAAAATAATCACTCTTCGGCAATGCCACGGCGATGGCGCCGATAATCTTGCCCTGCTTGTTTTTTAACGGGTCATAGGCGGAAAAGTATGGCTTCCCGTTCAAGATGACTTCACCCCGATATGATTGACCTCTTTTAATAACAGCATCATAAACGGCTCCTTGTAATTTTGAACCAAGTGCGCGACTGCCGTCAGGATTGACAAGACTCGTTGACACACGGACGTCTTTCATGAAGATTGTTGCAACGCCGCCGAACAGATTTTTTATCTGATCAACAAGAATGTTATCGTCGTTTAATGAAAAATAACTTATCATCAGTTTGCCGTCCTCAATCTTTATGTTCACGGATTTTATCTTTTCTTCGAGTTTAGCTTTCGGCAAAAGGTTTATGTCTTTTGTAAGGAGCAGTTCCCAGAAGACCTTCAGCCTGCCGTCGAGCGTACCATGCGCCTGTTTTATAAAATCGCTACGCACCTGCCACAGACAGGCAAATGCGGTGACGGCGATACAGGTAATGACCAGGAAAGACCCCAAAAGGGTAAATTTCTTTGTTAAGCTGAAATTTTTAAATGACATAACGTTCCTCCACGGGTCTGTTTTTGCCTCGTTTAAACGTCATAAGAAGCGCGCTTGTCGCTTTTTCTCCAAAGATATTATCGCTGGATCCCGGGAAAGGTTTAGTATTTTTTCCTCTTTATGGAAAAATGTACGGAGAGGTGCTACAATTCTTGTGTGGAAATAAAGGATACAAAGGTTTTGCTCCACATCTGCTGCGCCCCTTGCAGCATATACACCTTAAAGACATTGAGGAAGGAGGGCGCGGAGGTACGGGGATATTTTTACAACCCCAATATCCACCCATACACGGAATTCCTGAAAAGACTGGAGACCCTTGAGAACTATGCCGGGATAACGCTCCTGCCGCTTTCCGTTGATACGTCGTACGACCTCGAAACGTTTCTCAGGGGCGCCCTCGAATACGGCAAGGACCGGTGCCTCTTCTGTTACAGGGTGAGGCTTGAGAAGGCCTTCCGGAAGGGTATCGAAACCGGCGCCGGGGCGATCACGACGACCCTGCTTTACAGTAAGTATCAGAGACACGACGACATAAAGGCCATCGGTGAGGAATTGAGCGTTGCCTATGGCATACCCTTTCTCTACAGGGATTTCCGCAAGGGCTGGAAAGAGGGCATGGAGGAATCAAAGAAGATCAACATGTACAGACAGCAATACTGCGGCTGCATCTTCAGTGAAAAGGAGCGCTATGGAGGGGGATAATGCCCGCGATCGGTAAGGTCTTCATCATTTTCGGCATCCTCTTTATCATAATAGGACTTGCCTTTATGTTCGGCGACAAGATCCCTTTTCTCGGGAAGCTGCCCGGTGATATCTATATCAAAAAGGAACGGTTCAGCTTCTATTTCCCCATCACTACAAGCATACTGATCAGCATCATCCTTACTATCCTCTTCTCCATATTCAGGAAATAAAGGTAATCGCGATGGGACTTCAAAGACCAAAGGCCGTTGTCCTGCTGAGCGGAGGGCTGGATTCGACAACAACCCTCGCCATGGCGTTGCAGCAAGGCTTTGAGGCCTATGCCCTTACGTTCCGTTACGGCCAGCGGCACGAGGCAGAGGTCAAGGCTGCGGAAAGGGTAGCAACCTTTTTTAATGTCGTCCGTCATATTACCATAGATATTGACTTAAGACGCTTTGGCGGCTCCGCACTGACCGATAACATCCCTGTCCCGAAAGGCCGGGAATCCGTTGAGATTGCCCATGACATACCTGTCACCTATGTCCCTGCGCGGAATACGGTCTTCCTCTCCCTCGCACTGGCATGGGCAGAGACGCTGGGGGCCTACGACATCTTTATCGGCGTCAACGCCCTCGACTACAGCGGCTATCCCGATTGCAGGCCGGAATACATCCAGGCCTTTGAGAAGATGGCAAACCTCGCTACCAAGGCAGGCGTGGAGGGTAAACACTTTACCATCCATACGCCGCTTATCAATATGACCAAGGCGGAGATTATCAAGAAAGGCCATGAACTGGGGGTCGATTTTTCCATAACAAGCACCTGTTACGACCCTTCACCGGACGGCAGACCATGCGGACAATGCGACGCCTGTATCTTACGGCAGAAAGGTTTTGCAGAGGGCGGCCTCAAAGACCCTTTATTGTACAACAAAGACGGGGAGCGCCCGTAATGGCCTACCGGGTGAAAGAGATATATTATACCCTCCAGGGAGAAGGCCTGCACACGGGGAGGCCCGCTATCTTTTGCCGGTTCTCCGGGTGCAATCTCGCCTGTCGTTTCTGCGATACCGACTTCGACGGTACCGACGGCCCCGGCGGCGGGGTCTTTGAAAGCCCCGAGACACTGGCAATAAACGCCGCAAAGATGTTCCCGGGTCCCGGCACCCATCCTTTCCTTGCCTTTGTCGTATGCACCGGCGGTGAGCCGGCGCTCCAGATAGATGAGGCCCTTGTCGCCGCCTTCCATAATCACGGTCTCGAGGTGGGAATAGAGACCAACGGCACTCTTCCTTTACCGGGAGGCATAGACTGGGTCTGTGTCAGTCCCAAGGCCGGGGCTGAACTCGTTATCAGGTCCGGCGACGAACTGAAGCTCGTCTTCCCGCAGGAAGGTGCGGGGCCTGAACGGTACGAGCATTTGAATTTCAAATATTTTTTTCTTCAACCCATGGACGGGCCAGATCTGAAGGCCAACACGCAAAAGGCCGCGGAGTACTGCCTCTCGCACCCCCGGTGGAGGCTGAGCGTGCAGACGCACAAGCTGCTCGGGATACGGTAATACCGAACAGGACAAACCGGTTGCCGGTTGCCGGATACTCGATGCTGGATACTGATCAAGACCTCGTTAGGCGTAAGGCGTGAGGCGTAAGGGGACTACTACCGCAAGCAAATCGTTCGTAGATCGTATATCGCTATTCTAATAAACCCGTAAGTCGTCAGAGGTTTAATCGCCTGGCGCCTAACGACTCACGGATTTGTTGCTGACGGCTATCTACTATCGACTATCGACTGTCGACTGTCTTTATGCTATTCACTGCCTTTATGCCGATGCCTGTCCCTTGTGCAATCCTGTTTACAAAACCCTGTTCTTCTGCTACCATCAAATATTATGCTCGCCATCTTTATGGTATTGTTCACGCTCTTTTCCCCTTCCCTCTGTGCCGCTGCAGGACAAAATGATTGCCTCGAATGTCACGACACCTTCACAAAGTTCAACCACGCAAAGACGGGCTGCATCGATTGCCACAAGGATGCTGCCTCGCTGCCGCACCAGGAAAAGCTCAAAAAACCCTTATGCATAGAGTGTCACAAGAAGGCTTCGGCCTTATACGGCCAAAGCATCCACAGCGCCGGGAACCTTTCCTGCAAAGACTGTCACACCGTCCATTCTCTCGATACGGGCACAAAGGAGTGCCTTTTATGCCACAAGGGGGTTGCCCACAGTTCCTTGCCGTCGAAAAAAAAACACATAACAAACCTGGGATGCACTATATGTCACGTGAAGGCAAAAAAGGGATCGATCACGGCTGAATTTCGCGTACACGTCAGCAAGGGCGATAAGATCGGAAAAGAGACCATCGATCCTGACGCGAACAATTTTATCGATGAGGCGGAATTAGACCGCTTCCTCGCCTATCTGAAAAAAGACCGTACAGGTTCATATTCAACAGTCAAATCGTACGTCTCAACCGGTGACGTTCACAGTATTGCCAAAAAGGCCATTCAGTGCAGCGAGTGTCATGGCGATAAAAATATCTTCGGTGAAGACCGTTTCAGGCTCTCAGGGGTCTCGTCGTATGCATTCCGTGCCGACCCGAGGATCTTCATCCCTGAATCGCCCTCCGTAAAGGAATACAAAACGACTGTCCACGGGAAACAGGGGGTTGCCTGCTCTGATTGTCATGTCTCACAGGAACGTATCAGTGACAGCGTCTGCGTAAAATGTCACGAAGAGGTTTACGGGACCTATAAGAACTCTGTTCACGCGAAAAAGGGCGCCGCACAATGTACGGATTGTCATAACCCGCATAGCATAATCGCATACCGGGAATACAACGCAAAACAGAGACTCGAGGTCTGTGCCCGGTGTCACAAAGACTATCCTGAAAAACACGCCTGGCTGCCGCATACCCGCCTCCATTTCAATTACCTCGAATGTTCCACCTGCCACAGCCCTGAATCGAAAAAGAGTATCGTCTTCAACCTCGGTAAACGAACAGGCGACGCCAGGCAGATATTATCATACCAGGATATCAGGGATGTATACGGCGGTCGTGTTGATCTCAAAAGTTTTATCGATCTGAACGGAGACGGTGTGGTGACATCGGAAGAACTTTCGGACTTTTTCCTCGACCTGCGGAGAAAGTTCCGCGAGGACCTCTTTATCGGCGGCTCGATCATCGTGACAAAGGTCCATCACGACTATTCGGCGAAAGGGACCAAACGGAAGATCTGTACAACCTGCCATTCACAACATGCCCCTTTCTATGACTCTATGTACCTCATCCTGCCGGCCAAAGAGAAGCACCTTTACATTCCCGTTAAAGGCACCATACTGGGTGCAGCGCCTATTTCGGTCTTTACCGACCTTAACCTTCTTGGTGAAGAAAGGGTAACGGTCAATGACGTCAAGGGACTCTTCGGTCTCCGGGACAAGGCCCGGCCCGGCCATATACAGGAATTGGGATTCAAATGGATAGATATTCTCGGCATCGCGGTTTGTGCTGCCATCCTGATATTTATTCTATTCCATATAATTGCGAGGATATTTCTGAAACGATGAAAAAGATATACCTCCACCCGTTGCCGGTCCGCATATGGCACTGGTCAAATGCCTTCCTCATCATTATGCTCATGCTGACCGGGATACAGTTAAGGGTCCCGGATATTGCCCCCTTCCAGCAATACGGGGTTGCCGTCGCGCTCCACAAATATCTCGGATACCTGCTGATCCTTTCTTTTCTCTTCTGGTTTTTCTACTATCTTTTTACCAGGGGCATAGGAAAATACTATGTACCGGGCATCCGCGATGTGAATGGGGCCCCGAAACAGGCGATCTACTATCTCTATACCTTTTTCAGGGGCGGGAAAAATCCCTTTACCCCATCACCTGATGCAAAGTTCAACCCCCTCCAGAAGATTGCCTACTTATCGGTAATGTTCATACTCATGCCGGTCATCATCATAACCGGGATACTCTACAGCGACATCCTTTTCTTCTTCCGGTATATCGACATGATCGGGGGCCTGAGGGCGCTCGATGCAATACACGTCATAACGGGTTATTGCTTTGTACTCTATCTCATCGTTCATATCTATATGTCGTCGCTCGGCACAGGCATCACAACCTATGTGAAATCGATGATCACGGGATACGCTGAGGAACACGACGACGAAGAC
>MVRS01000058.1 GCA_002067975.1 Syntrophorhabdus sp. PtaU1.Bin058 | reverse complement strand
GAAGGCTTTGGAGACCCTCAGACAAAGAGGGCTTCCGGTCAGGGGTTTCGGCGACATGTCGGCGAAAGAGGTCAGCGAGGTGACCGGCCTGTGCTTGAACGAGGCGCGGATGGCACAAAAGCGGGATTTTGACGAGCCCTTCGTGCTCGAAGGAGATCACCGGCACAGAAGGGCTGTTACCGAGGCGGCGGAGGCTGCGGGTTTCCGCTATACCTTTGGAAGATTTGGCCATCTCACGGGAAATTCCGATAAGGGGAAGGCAGTCTCCCTGCTCACCTCGATGTACAAAACTGACCTGGGTGACGTTACCACCATAGGGGTGGGCGACGGTCTGAACGACATCCCCATGCTTCGGGTGGTGGACCATCCGGTAGTGGTGCAGCAACCGGACGGATCCTACGAAGGCGACATGGATATCGCCGGTTTGATCAGGGCGGACGGTAAGGGGCCCGCGGGATGGAACCGGGCGGTGACGGACCTGCTGACCCGGTTATTGTGAGGAGGCTTGAGAGACGGCCCTAAGGCCGCAGGACGAACGCCGTGAAGTAGACTTCGTTCCGGAGGTGTCCTATGTCAGATTTCTTTCAGACAGGTGTCGTGGCAACACTTCACAGTCTCGAAAAGAACAACGTGGAAAAAATCGAGCAAAGCCTTGCCCGCTATGCAGAGGAGAGGCCCATTGCCCTCATACTGCCTTCGCTTTACAGTGAGCTGGCGAGTGCCGCTCTCAAGAACATCGTGACAATCTTGAAGGATATCGAGTATATCAGGAGGATTGTCGTGACCCTCGGCCCTGCGAGAGACAGGGAGTTCGAGGCTGCCAAGGCGTTCTTCGGGGTATTGCCGCAAAAAACGACGATCCTCTGGAACAACGGGCCGCGGCTGAAACAGGTGTATAAGGCCATTCACAAGGCCGGCCTCGAGACGGGCCTGGAAGGGAAAGGCCGTTCGGCCTGGATGGCATACGGCTACGTGCTTTCCCAGAGAGAGATAGAGACGATCGTGCTTCACGATTGTGACATCCTGACCTATGACAGGCGGATGCTTGCACGGTTGTGCTACCCTGTGACGGTTCCAAGCCTCGACTACGATTTCTGCAAAGGCTTCTACAGCAGGGTGACGGACAGGCTCCATGGCAGGGTGACAAGGCTGCTCGTGACGCCACTTATACGCGCCCTGATGAAGGCTGTCGGCTACCACCCCCTTCTTGTCTTCCTCGACAGTTTCCGATATCCCCTCGCGGGTGAGTTTTCGATGGATGCCAACCTCGTGCGGGTGATCCAGATTCCCGGGGACTGGGGACTGGAGGTGGGGGTGCTTGCCGAGGTCTACAGAAACACCTCGGTGAGGCGGATATGCCAGGTGGACATAGCCGAGAATTACGAGCACAAGCATCAAAGCCTCTCGCCGCGCGATTCGGCGAAAGGGCTTCACAAGATGGGCGTGGATATCTGCAAATCCATCTTCCGCACCCTCGCATCAGAAGGGATAGTGTTCTCCCGCGGGCTTTTCAAGACCCTTATGGCGACCTACGTGAGGACAGCGCAGGACATGCTCAAAAGATACGATGACGACGCAGCCATTAATTCGCTCGTTTTTGACCGGCACGAGGAAAGCCTTGCAGTGGAGACGTTCACGAACGGCATCAAACACGCGGCAGAGGCGATCGCAGAGGATCCCCTTGGAGTGCCTCTCATTTCTGCATGGGACCGGGTCACCTCCGCCATTCCCAACATTTTCGAGATGATCAGGACGGCTGTTGATGAAGACAATGCGTAGGTCAAGACGTTGAGACAAGGTGCCGGTGAATGGTTGAGCGCCATCAGTCTCGTCGGATTGCATTTATGAGGAGGCAATTATGGTGACAGGGGAAAAGAAGATCTCTCTCTTCATAGGGATAAGCGTCAGTTACTTTTCGAACCTGCGTCGCGTTTCAGAAATTCTCGTTGAAGAGGCGCAGGCGGCAGTAGGTGAGATCCCGGGTCTTTGCGGCAGCCCGAAACCTTTCGTGAAATTCATTCCCGGGCTCGGCAAGAGTTCTCTTGATTTTACCTTAATCTGCCAGGTAGACGGGCTGGCCGACCAGTATCTCGCGGATGAATTGAGGATGCGCATTTTCGAGAGACTTCTCCGGGAGGACATAGAGATTCCTTTTACCCAAAAAACGGCGCACCTGAGAGGAATGGCTTCATGATTTGAGAGACGTACGCATTCTTGAAGACGTGAGCCCGTTGCTCCCTCACACGGCTCTTGAAGCATATCATGTAAAGGATATTTCGTCATTCATAATGAAATATCCCGATCACGAAGAACCAATATGTTACGGTACCAAAACAGCCGCATCTCTCAAGCACCAACGAGGCCTTGCTCAAGCAAAGACGTGAACGGGCCGAGAATCATGTCTCAGCTCAAATAGGCTTTCTGGCAGCAAATAGCGCGTCGACACCACAAACTGAAAAAAATCAATATGGCATAATCGTTGCTTCAGGAACATCAAGATTCTGCGACGACGGAGCGTTTAGAAAGGAAGACTGCGATGAAGAACTTCGCACACCACAATGCCAGGTCGGTAGATGAGGTGGTGAGACTTGTTGCCAGAGAGAAACGAAAGGTGATGCTTAACGCCGGTGGGACGGACCTCCTTGGCCTTCTCAAAGACAGGGTGCTGCCCGTATACCCGGAGATGATCATCAACATAAAGGGCATCGAAGGGCTTAATTACCTCAGGGAGGACAAAGAAGGCCTGAGGATCGGGGCGCTTACCAAACTGAAACACATTGTCGAATCACCTGCGGTAAACGGGAGATATCAGCTTCTTGCCGACGCTGCGAAATCCGTCGCAAGTCCTCAGATCCGGAACATGGCGACCATAGGCGGGAACCTGGCCCAGGATGTTCGATGCTGGTATTACCGGTATCCTGACCAGATCGGAGGCAGCATCAAATGTCTGAGAAAGGGCGGGGCGGTCTGCAACGCCCTTATGGGAGAAAACAGGTATCATTCCATATTTGGAGCCGCACCTGTTGAGTCACCTCCCTGTACCCATCATTGCCCGGCCCATACAGCCGTACCCTCTTATCTCGAAAAAATCAGAAATAATGAATTTGACGAGGCGGCACGCATCTTTGTCGACTTCAACCCCCTGCCCGCCATCACGGGGCGCGTGTGCCCGGTTTTCTGTGAGCCCCACTGCAACAGGGGACGCTACGATGAGCCGGTCGCCATAAGATGCGTGGAGAGATCACTCGGTGATTACGTGCTTGATCATCCGGAAGAGGTGTATACGGCCCCGGAAAACGAAACAGGAAAGAAGGTGGCAGTCATAGGGTCGGGACCGGCAGGCCTTGCCTCAGCCTACTACCTGAAAAGAGCGGGCCATACGGTGACCGTGTACGAAAAGTTTCCCGAAGCAGGGGGAATGCTGCGCTACAGCATACCCGGGTATCGCCTTCCGAAGGATGTGGTGGAGAAGCAGGTCCGGGTTTTGAAAGGCATGGGGATAGTTTTCAGATGCGATACCGAGGTCGGCAAGGATCTCAACATAGACGAGCTTCGCTCCCGGTACGACGCCGTTCTTGTAGCGACCGGGGCCTGGAAGGAAAGGGCACAGAGCCTGAAGGGAGACGGACCCGTAATCTGCGGCCTCGAATTCCTGAAGAACGTGAGCGAAGGCAATAAAAGCGCTCCGGGCATGAAGGTCGCCGTGATCGGAGGTGGCAACGTAGCCGTTGACGTGGCAAGAACCCTGATAAGACTCGGCGCGGAACCGGTTATAATGTACCGGCGAACGCAAAAAGAGATGCCGGCCTTCAAGGACGAGATAGAAAAGGCGCGAGAAGAAGGAGTCGCCTTCCGGTACCTGACACTGCCGACCCGGACGAAAAAGATCGGTGAGAAGATATTACTGACGTGTCTCAAGACCCGGCTCGGTCCGCCTGATAAGACGGGAAGACGCCGGCCGATACCGAAAGAAGGTTCCGAGTTTGCCTCTGCCTTCGATGCAGTCATCACGGCAATCGGGGAGGAACCGGACTATGGTCTGATTTCCGGAGAGACGGGCAAGAACGCCGGCGATCTACTGTCAGGCAACCTGTACATGGCAGGCGATTTCAAGAACGGCTCGACAACCGTCATCGAAGCCATTGCATCCGGCCGGGAGGCGGCCCGGGCAATAGAGCGCCGGATTGGCACGAGCGTCCCTAAAAGACCGATTAACGGCCTTCCGGATCTTGCCCTTGCCGTCTATGAACCTTCCCCACGGATCAGTATCGAAGACGCTCCTGTCGCTGAACGGGTGAACGATATCGGCCGTGAAGACCACCCGGGCATCAGCCTGTTCGAGGCCACAAAAGAAGCGGGCCGCTGTTTCACCTGCGGCTGCTTGGCTGTCAACCCATCTGACGTGGGGACAGCGCTGGTGGCGCTCAACGCCGAAATCATTACGTCAAAAAGGACAGTCGGTGCGGAGGAATTCTTTGCCCCCAATGCCGCGGCGTCGACCGTCCTTGAGCAGGATGAGATGATCACGGAAATCAGAATCCCACCGGTGCCGCAAGGGGCCCGGTTGCGCTACCTCAAATTTACCCTCAGAAAACCTATTGATTTTACGGTGGTGAGTGTCGCCTCTGTGGTCACGATAAATAACGGGATCTGCGAGGACGCGAGAATTGTTCTCGGGGCGGTGGCTCCTCGGCCGTTTCGTGCGACAAAGGCCGAAGAGATGTTGAAGGGCAGGGCTGTTACGACAAAGCTCATAGGAGAGGTCTCAAAAGCGGCCCTCGCAGGATCGATTCCCTTAGGAAAGAATCGTTATAAGGTCCGGATTGCGGAATCTCTGATCAAGAGGGCACTGGAGGGCAAATAAGGGCAATGGATACAAGAGCGGAGAAGGAGATCAAGGGGACCTCTCATAAGAATCACCGGATGCGGGCGGGAAATGGAAAGATTGTCGCAAAAAAGCGTCTGTCCGGCTTTTCCCTGACGGTTAACGGCGTCGTTCATAACCTCGTTTTGGGAAAGGATCTGATGCCTTCTCACACCCTGGCCCATACGCTCAGGGACACACTCGGTTTGACAGGAACGAAAATCGCGTGTGACCACGGAGGATGCGGTAGCTGCACCGTGCTGATGGACGGAGAACCGATCCTGTCATGCACCGCTTTAACTGTCGAGTGCCAGGGAAAAAACATAGTTACCATCGAGGGTTTGAAAGATCCCAAGACCGGAGAATTGAACCGCCTGCAGAAATCCTTCATCGCTCATTCCGCGTTTCAGTGCGGCTTCTGTACGCCGGGCATAATCATGACTGCCCAGGGGTTGCTTGAAGAGAATCCCGACCCGAGCGAAGAAGAGATCGGTGAGGCCCTGGGCGGACACTTCTGCCGCTGCATATCCCATTACGAGGTAGTGGATGCAATCAGAGATGCGGCGAAAGGAAAAGGGCCGGTACCTATTCCGACGGGCGGACATCGCCACATAGGAAAAGGGACCCCGAGGGTGGATGCGGAACAGATTGTTTCGGGAGCGGCAACCTTTATCAGCGACTTGAGGATGCCGGGTATGCTTTATGGCAAAGTGCTGAGGAGTCCTTACCCGCACGCGGAAATCCTCCGAATCAACACAAAGGAGGCCGAGGCCCTGACCGGTGTCAGGGCCGTAGTCACGCACGAGAATTGTCCTGACTGGAAAGCGGGCCATCCGAAATACGTACCGGTGCTTGAGCGGAAAGTGCGGTTTGTGGGAGATGCAGTAGCGCTTGTGGCCGCTGAGACGGAGGAGATCGCCGAAGAGGCACTAAAGCGCATAAAAGTGGAATACCGGATTCTGCCTGCCGTGTTTGACATGGAAGAGGCAATGAAGAACGACGCACCTCAACTTCATTCGCAGTTCCCGGGCAATCTTGCCCCGCGCGGTTTTATCGCCTTCGGCCCGAATACCCTCCAGGAAGTGGTGAGAGGTGACGTAGACAAAGGCTTCGAGCAGGCAGATTTCATTGCGGAGGGGACTTACGGGTACGAATGCATACCGAATGCACTGCCCGCTGAACCGCCGGGCGCTATTGCCCTCTGGGAGGCTTCGGACAGGCTTACGGTATGGTCTGCGACCCAAAGTCCCTTCCTTGTTCGTAATATCATCTCGAACACCATGAACGGCGTGGATATCCGGAGCATAGCCTCCCAATGCGGAGGGAGTTTCGGCTCAAAGAATTGCGCCACAAAACCGATCTTCTATGCCGCAGCTCTCGCCAGGGCGGTGGGAAAAGGCATACCGGTGAGAGTCGCTTACACCAGGGAGGAGCATTTAACCACGTACACGGTCCGGTTCGGTTCACGCATCCGGGGCAAGGTCGGTATCAAGAAGGACGGCCAGATTACAGCGTTCGCCGGGGATTGGCTCATCAATACGGGCAATTACGCGACGAGCACCCAGGGTCAGGTGGCCGTGGGGCTGGGGGAGGTTCAGGTCATGCTCCGGTGCGATAACTGGAATCTTCAGCCCTACATCGTCTTTACCAACCAGACGGCTTCGGGTGCGGTCAGGGGTTTTGGAGGTCAGGAGCTGAAATCGGCTTTTCTTCCCATCCTCATGCTCGCTCTTGAGAAAGCGGATCTCGACCCGGTCGATTTCTTCAAGAACAATTTTGCGAGAGCCGGAGATGGCTACTTTTGGCGAGACGGCAACTGGTGGGATTGCCGGGGTGTCGATTACAGAAAAGCGGCAGAGGCGGGCGCTACGGCTTTTGGATGGAAGAAAAAATGGCGGGGATGGCTTCAACCCTCGGCGGTGAAAGGCAACAAGAGGAGGGGCATCGGATGCGGGGTCCACGGCAATGCAGACGTCGGAGAGGACCGGTCCGAAGGCTATGTGAGGCTCCTTCCGAACGGGAGAGCTATTTTGCAGACATGTGTCGCCGAATCAGGCGGAGGCCAGCGCAGCAGCGTCCGCAAGATGGTAGCGGAAATACTCAACCTTCCCCTCCACCATGTAACGATCACCGTTCCCGATACCCTCATTAACCCTTTCGACCACGGTCTTGCAGGTTCCAGAGGTACTTTTGCCACGGGAAGCGCAGTCACGCTGGCTGCAATGGACGCGAAAAGAAAACTTCTTGAAAAGGCTTCGGTCTTTCTCGACACCCGGCCGGAGGACCTTGAAACCAAAGACGGCATGGTCTATGTAAAGGGCCGGCTCGAAGACGGAGTTCCCTGGCTGAAGATCCTGGGTGGCGCCGATCATACGATTACCGGATTCGGCTCTTTTGAGCCGGACTATTCCATGCCGAACTTCATGATGACCTTCGTC
>MVRS01000057.1 GCA_002067975.1 Syntrophorhabdus sp. PtaU1.Bin058 | reverse complement strand
TTGCTGTTTTCATATACCCTCCTTTATGTCTTCGGCTGCCGCTCATTCTATGAGCCGCAAGGGATAAAAACAGTGCGTGAATGATCATTAGTTCATTATTTAGTACGCGAGGGACGACCTGTCAACTGAAAAGTAATGAGAGATTTCTTGTACTTATCAAGCCTCCTCGTTAGTATTGCGGATAGCATCAAGAACCTTTCGCACTTATCATATCCCTTCTTCATCACCCATAAGACAAAGCCTGAGGCTGCACTGAACTACCTGTAAGTGCTTTAGGTTCATCCTGTATTTCATAGAAATGGGTCGATTTTATATCTTTTTATCTTTTTATACAACGTGGACCTGGGCATGGACAAAAGCATAGCTGTTTTTCGTTTATTCCCCCCTGTTTGTTTTAGGGCCGACATGATAAGATTTTTCTCTGTTTCTATTATTTCCTGTTTAATATTTTTTTTCTCCGATACAGTGCTGATTTCTTGTTCAATATTCCGGTTACTATCAAAAGGGTCTTTCTTAACCCCTTCTCCCGCATAAGACAGGATGTGCTGGGGCAGGTGTTCTTCCCTTATCTTTTTGCTGTCCCACGCCTTGATTACCGCTTGCTCCAAGATATTTATCAACTCCCTTATGTTCCCCGGCCAATCATATCGAATAAGTATTTCTATTGCCTTGCTTGAAATATCATTAATATTGGTTTTGAACGATTTATTGATTACCTTCAAAAAGTGGTTCAGATAAACAGGTATGTCTTCCTTTCTCTCTCTGAGCGGTGGGATGTATATGATGGCTTTTGCAATCCTATAATAAAGATCATCACGGAAATTTCCTTCAATTACAGACTTTTTAAGATCGACATTTGTTGCTGCTATGAGTTTAAAATGTATCTTTTTTGTCTTTGTACTTCCCACCCGCCTTATTTCTCTTTCCTGCAAAACTCTCAGAAGCTTTGCCTGGATTGATAAGGGTAACGAGGAAATCTCATCCAGGAAAACTGTACCGTTATGCGCGGTTTCAAAACTCCCAACCTTTCCAAGGGCAGACGCCCCTGTAAATGCACCCTTCTCATACCCGAATAATTCAGATTCGGCGAGGTCGAAGGGAATTGTGGGACAGTTGATTTTTACGAACGGCTGGTTGGAGTGGATATAATTGTGGATGCTTTGCGCGAACAGTTCCTTTCCGGTGCCGCTTTCTCCGTATATTAATACGTCAACATCAAGAAAAGATAACTTTTGTGCAGTGTGAATGGCCTCCCGTATCGATCTGTTATTGCCGATAATGTCATTAAATGTATAGATCGATTTATAATCACTGTGAGTCTTTTCTTTATAATATCGTATCTGTTTTTTTAATTCCTGTATCTCTGTATTTATTCGTTCTATCTCCTCAATCGAATGGAATATTACCTGGCCAATGGCGCCGACTATCTCGCCATTCTGCTTTATAGGATAAACTACGCTGACCCTGTTTCTGTCTTTCACTTCGAGAATTCTTCCGATTATCGGCAAACCGGTTTCTACAGCGGAGGTCAAACCTGTTTTGGGGACGAGTTCCCTTATGTCCATCCCTTTTGCCCCACCGTATTCAAGCCCAAGGAATTTTTCTGAAGCCTTGTCCATAAAGTGGACATGCATATCCCTGTCGATAATGGTCAAGCCTGTGTATGGATTTTTGAAAAAGAACAGCAATGCACGAATAATGGTAGGATCAAGCTCATATTTACCAAGCACATTTTGCAAAGAATACAGTAATTCATCATCCTCTTTCATAATCCTGTCTCCTTCTCGTTATTATACATGTCTACTATGTAGACAACATAATAATCAATATAATTTTATGGCCAAAAATCAATAGCATATTATATTTCAATAACTTATAGCTCTTAGTGCGCATGGCACGGGAATTGCTGAATGAAGAATGACTATCCATTACAATTGAGAACGGCATATTTGCTGATTGCTAAATACACAATAAACAAGGAGGTAAAGTATGAAGGACGTTACAAGTATACGGGGTGCCCTTGAGTACCTGGACCAGAAAGGAGAGATCCTGCATGTAAAAGAAGAGGTTGATCCAATATACGAGATCGCGGGAATAGAAAAGTCATTTGAGAAGGGCCCGGTTCTCATGTTTGAAAATATTAAGGGATATCCAAATTTCCTTGATATCGGAAATCTGTTCGGCAGGCGCGAACCGATCGCAGACCTTTTTAGCGTGGATGATCCCAATAAAATGAAATTCAAATTTGTGGATGCGCTTCGCAACCCTATCCCTCCTAAAATCGTCAAGGATGCCCCCTGCCAGGAGGTAGTGATCACGAAGGACATTGATGTCCCGGCAATGCTCCCCATTATCAAACATACTGAATTTGACGCCGGACGTATCATGGGATGCGGCAACCAGCTTTTGACTGATATTTACCGGAAGGGGGATACAAATATTTCCTTTAACAGGATCCACTTCAGGGGGAAAGACTGGGCCTCCATTTCAACAGCGCAGATCACCCACATCGGCATGATGGCATTCAAGACCCATCGCGACAAAAGGATCCCTATAACGGTAAACATCAACCCCCCACCCGCCGCAGGGATAGTGGCCGGGACATGGAACGTCAGGACTATCGTACCGCACGGAAGTGATGAACTGGGTATTGCCGGCGGTTTCCAGGGTGCTCCGATCGAACTGGTCAAGGCAAGGACCGTCGATGCCTATGCGATTGCCAATGCCGAGATCGTCCTCGAAGGGTATCTTGAACCTACGTCCGAGAATGTATGGGAAAGCGAGGAGGCCGAAAAGCTGGGTGAGGCACGGCAGGGCGAAACGAACTTCTTCCCTGAATGGGTAGGCTATATGGGCACGACATGGAAGGTCAGGAAACTAACGGTCACGGCAGTAACGATGCGCAAGACAAAGCCGATCTTTTATACTGTGCTTGCCGCTGGGCTTGAATACGCCTGCTTCGATCTTTTAAGAGAGGCCACCTTCTTTGAACTGGCAGAAAGGATCTGCCCCGGGTTCTGTGTCGATGTCAATATCCCTGATTATTTCAAGTGGGGAAGCGGCGTGATCTTCCAGGTACGCAAAGAACGTGCCCAGGAGGAAGGTTTCCAGCGGAATATCCTTCTCTCCGCCCTTGCCGATGCCCCCGGTATGCGCATGGCAATAGCCGTGGATGAAGACGTTGACATCTATTGTGCAGACGATGTAATGTGGGCACTGGAGAGCAGGGTCGATCCCGATCATGACATTTTAAGACTCGCCCGGGAAATGCGCGGTATCGCAGCACAGCCGATCGAGATACGGCAGAGCGGTGTGGGAGGCTGGGAAGGCGGTATGGCCTTTGACGCCACAAAACCATACCACAAGAGACACCACTACCAGAGACCGCACTACCCTGTGGACAAGATCAACCTGAAGAAGTGGTTTACCGAGGAACAGATAAAAAAGGTACAGGCAATGCAGACCGAGTACGGCAGGTCGCTGGCAAGGACAGGCAGGTAAAGAGAGCTTAAGGAGAGGCGCTATGACAATCTCGGAAATGCTGGAACGAAACGGGAGGATGTACCCTGATAAGATCGCCCTTATCGAACGGATCCCAAGCAAGAACATAAGAAAAGAGATTTCGTGGAAACAATTCGACGAAAGGGTAAACAGGATTGCCAATGCCCTTACGAAAAAGGGCCTCAAGAAAGGCGATATAGTCATACACTGGATGATGAACTCGATTGAATGGCTTGAGGCCTATTTCGGCATTATACGGACCGGAGCTGTCGTAGCGCCTCTTAATTTTAGATTTACAGAAAAGGATTTTAAGTACTGTGTGGAAATAGCCGAACCCAAACTGGTGATCCTGGACGAGATGTTTGTGGATAGGATAGAAGACGTCGATGATAAGATCCTTTCGAAGGATCGATATATAGTGAGGGGTGGTTATTCAAAGAAAGGCATGGACAATTTTGAAGAGATGATCATTCAGTCTGACCCCAACCCTTTTGATATGCAAATAGGTTGTGATGATCCCTGCGGTCTTTACTTTACATCAGGAACCACAGGAAGTCCAAAGCCAATAGTGCTTACCCACAACAATATGGAACATGCCGCAATTATAGAGGTCATCCACGGCCTGCGCAAACCAGGCGACAGGTTTGCGATCCTGAAGCCCCTCTACCATACCGGTGATTACATACATTGGCTTTCCAGTTTGATCCTCGGCGAGTCTGCCGTAATCCAGAGCGATAAGATAACACCTCAGACAATCTTTGAGGTCATGGAACAGGAAGCCTGTACGGTAGCGATGATGCTTGTGCCGTGGATACAGGATATCTTAGCCGAACTTGAAACGGGTAAACTGAGGAAAGATGATTATGACCTGAGTAAGTGGAGACTGATAATGTACGGGGCCCAACCGGTCCCTCCAAATCTGATCAGGCGCTTCAAGGAAGAATTTCCACATATGCTTATCGAGGTAAATTATGGCCTGACGGAAGGCACAGGTCCTCAATGTATTCACCTTGGGATTGAGAACGAGCATAAAGTTGGTGCAATTGGAAAACCGGGATTTAACTGGGAGGCAAAGGTTGTAGACGAAAACGGCAAGGATGTCCCTCGGGGAGAGGTTGGTGAAATCATTGTCAAGGGCAACGGTGTTATGCGGGAGTATTACAAGAATCCCGAAAAGACCGCCGAAACGATCAAATACGGGTGGCTCTATACGGGCGACATGGCAAAGATCGATGAAGACGGTTTCTTTTGGATTGTGGATAGAAAAAAGGATGTGATTATCAGCGGCGGGGAAAACATTTATCCGGTGGAGATAGAAGATATTTTGCAGCGCCATCCCAAGGTCCATGATGTGGGGGTGATAGGTCTCCCCGATGAAAGGCTGGGTGAGGTTGTCGTCGCAGTCGTTAAGCTCGAACAACAGGCGAACGAATCGCCACGGACAGAGAAAGAGATCATCCAATACTGCGAGACGAATTTGCCGAGGTATAAACGACCCAAACGGATTGTCTTTGATGATGTCCCGAGGAACCCGACCGGTAAGATTGAGAAGTTTAAAATGAGAAAGAAATACGCTTAATGGAATGCCGTCGATAAGGGCGGCAATTTAATACATAAAGGGGGAGTAATGATGAGAACTTGCAAAAAAAGAGCGCATGTCACAAGGATTTTAATTGTACTGTTTATACTGTTGCCTGCTTTTCTGATATTTTTCGTCCAGCACGGCCACGCTGCCCCAAAGTGGCCGGAACGCCTGGTAATTGCTGCGCCTTCAGCAGGAACTACGAACTACATGATCGCCGTGGGAATGAGTGAGGTTATAAAGAAATGCACTCCCATCAAGATAGTACAGGTTCTGCCTCTTGGTGGTCCTACCGTGTGGGGGCCCATGATGAAAAGTGACCAGGTTGATCTTGCGATCCAATCAGGGGCAAATACTATCGACCTCTTTCTCGGCCAGGGAGAGTTCACCAAGATGGGGCCTATCCCCGTCAGGACACTTATCGGGGGACACAGTTTTCCCCTTATGTTCCACACCATTCCCGATAAGAATATAAAGACCATAGCAGACTTAAAAAATAAGGTTGTCTATACAACCATGATGGGGCAACCGATGTTCCTCCAGATAGCCCAGGCTCAACTTGCTTCCGCAGGGTTAACGATAAAAGATCTAAAGGCTTCATCCACAATGCCCAGCGTTGCGCAGGCAACGAACCAACTTATCGAAGGAAGGATCGATGCCTTTATCTATCCCGTTGTAAGCGTAAGCGTACACCAGATCAACCAGGCGAAAGGGGAGTGCCAGTTTGTGAACCTGACCAGCGAACAGGCGGACTATGTCGCGAAGAGGAACCCCGGTTACTATAAGGCTGTCGTTCCTGCGGGCAAATATGCCAACAAGAAGGAGATGCGTTACGCCATCGCCTTCCAGACCTGTCTCCACATCAGGGCTAACCTGGATCAGGACGTTGCATATGAACTGACCAAAATCCTGCTCGAAAAACACAACGAATGGGTAGGCGCTCACCCGCAGGCAAAGGACTGGGGACTTGACAAGGCACCGGTGACCATTGCAACGGAACCCTATCATCCCGGAGCAATAAAATACTATAAAGAAAAGAAGCTGTGGACAAAAGAGGTTGCCGAACATGAGGAAGCGATGACGAAGCAACTTAAAAAGAGGTAGACTATGAGCTCGGCAGAACAACCCCATCGGTCAATATTAAAAGAAAGCACACCTGCCAGCTGGAGAGGTTGGATCACCTTCCTGCTCAGCAGTATCTGGGTTCTCTATACCATCGCTTTCCTGAGTAACCTCTTGTTCTATCTGGGCTTTATCCCCTACCCGACCGCTCACAGGGCGTTTAATGTAGGCATTATCACCACCATGGTATTCATCGGCAGTCCGCTTTTTAAGGATAAAAGGTTTACCTGGGTGGACCTTGTCTGCGTTTTCTTTGTTATAGCAGGTTGTGGCTATATCATCTACCATGCGAGTGATCTTGTCTTCGCCTGGGGAGATGCGGATGCCCTCGAGATGATACTGGGGACGGCGCTCATCCTTACCTTGATGGAAGCCAGCAGAAGGACGTCGGGGATCGCCCTGCCCATCATCATAGCGTTCTTTTTTGTCTATACAATGTACAGCAACTATTTCCCTGGTTTTCTCCGAAGCACCGGATTTTCTTACGCACGGACTATGGGCTGGATGTACCTGAGCGCGGAGGGACTGTGGGGTCCGATCATCGAGGTGGTTTCCAACCTGATAGCCGGCTTCGTGATTTTCGGGGCGTTTTTTAAATCAACCGGCGCCAGTAAGTTCTTTATTGATCTTTCCCTTTCCCTCACCGGCCAGGTACGGGGAGGCGCCGGAAAGGTAGCGGTCATAGCCGGTGGCCTGATGGGGATGATAACAGGATCTGTGGTTGCCGGCGTTGCAACGGTAGGGACAATCACGATCCCCCTGATGAGGCGGTGTGGCTATAAGAATGAGTTCGCCGGAGCGGTAGGGGCATGCGCAGCAACAGGGGGTGTCTTTACCCCACCTGTTATGGGCGCCGTAGCGTTTCTCATCGCAGACTTTCTCGGCATTTCCTACTGGCGCGTCATTCTTGCCGCAGCGATACCGGCAGCCCTTTTCTATATCGTATTATTTAACCAGATCGATCTCGAGGCAGTTCGCCTTCAGCTGAAAGGCATGTCAAAGGATGAAATCCCCTCCCTGAAAAAAACCTTGCGGGATGGATGGCTGTTCCTGCTGCCGATAGCGGTTCTTCTTATATTTCTGGGTGTTCTTGACTATTCGGGAGAGACATCGATCATGGTAACCCTTGCGAGCCTTGTAGTTGTGAGTTCACTCAAAAAGGAATCCCGCCTTTCCATACCGAAGATAGCCGAAGGCTTTGTCAGCTCTGCAAGAGGGATGGAAAGTATCACCCCCATCTGTTCGGCCATCGGTATTATTGTAGGTTCCCTTGTTATTACAGGGGCCGGGATCAACCTGTCGTCGGGATTGCTCGCCCTAAGCGGCGGCAACGTATTCCTGCTTCTTCTAATGGCTGCAGGGGCAAACTTTGTGCTGGGCATGGGGATGACATCGGTAACCTGCTATATCATCACCGTTGTATTAATGGCCCCTGCATTGATAAAGATCGGGGTCGCACCGATGGCTGCGCATATGTTCCTGTTCTATTACGGTACCATTTCTTTTATTACGCCGCCGGTTGCAATCGGGGCCTATGTTGCGGCAAACATCGCCGGGGCAAGTTTCTGGAAGACGGGATGGCAGGCGACATTGCTCGGCGCCGCCGCCTTTATCATCCCCTGGTCGTTTGCATATAACCCTGCCCTTGTTCTCGAAGGTTCAATGGCGGAGACGATAAAGGTGAGCCTGTTCTGCCTGATGGGCGCACTGAGCATCGGTGTCGCTATCGTTGGCGTATTCTGGTTCTCGCCGCGCATGATCAATATCTGGGAAAGGATCGTGATCGGGCTGGCGGGGCTTATTTTGCTGGGACCTGTTTCCGAGACGCTCACGAACCTGACGGCCCTGCTTGTTGCGCTGGCGATAGTCTTTCTTAACGTTATGCGTTTGGGTTATCCGAAAAAGGTATGGCTGAAAAGATAAGCGGATGAAGAGGAACCGTCTCACCAAGGGTCCTTGAAAAAGGAGCAAACAACATTGGTCGGCTGTGATGGGTCGCTGGAAAATCGTCTATCGGTGAATAACGTACGACTCAGGTGGTTCATCTTCTCGCTTTTTTCGCTCCAATATGTCCTTACCTATTTTCACAGGGTTTGTATGGCAGTTCTGGCCCCCGAATTAGTTTATACATTTCATATATCCGGGACCATGTTGGGGGTCTTTTCTTCTGTGTATTTTTATCCTTATGCCTTTATGCAGATTCCCATAGGCGCACTGTCTGATTTCTGGGGACCGCGAAAGATCGCTGCAATGTTTAGTGTCATTGCAGGCGCCGGCAGCATCCTCTTTGGACTATCTATGAATATCGGCTTTGCGATCTTTTCCAGGATACTCATCGGGATAGGCGTTTCCGCGATCTTTGTGCCTGCAATGAAGGTGTTCGGTGCATGGTTTAAGGACCGGGAATATGCCGGGATTACCGGACTTTTCATGGCAATAGGGGGCGTTGGATGGCTGATGGGCACGGCGCCGCTCTCTGCCCTTTCGGAGACGTTCAGTTGGCGGGCAATTTTTGTATTTGTTGGTGTGGTCACAATGATCCTTGCCGTATCAACCTGGTTTATCGTACGTGACAAACCGGGCAAGAACGACCCTCAAACAACCACGGCAAAAGCAGCTGTTCGGGTTGAAAAAGGGGCAGGAGGGAACTTCAGCCTGATTCTCAATGAAAAGGATTTCTGGTTTATCGCCGTGTGGTTTTTTCTACGGGTGGGTATACTTTTCAGTTTCTTTGGTCTTTGGGCCGGTCCATACCTGATGGATACTTACAGACTTTCAAAATATACCGTAGGCAGTATCCTCGCGATGGCCCCCATTGCTATTATTATCGGAACCCCCTTGTTTGGCTATATTTCAGATAACATTATCAGCAGCAGAAAAAAGGTTCTCGTAGGTTCTTCTTTAATCCTCTCCGTGTGCTGGTTCCCCTTGCTCCTCCGAATAGATTCTCTGTCCATTCCCGGAATTTATATCCTGTTTTTCATAATGGGCATGATGACGGGGTCCCCGGCAAGCGTAGGTTTCTCAATAATAAAAGAGCTCTTTCCTTCAAATCTTGCAGGCACGTCGATAGGCGCGGCCAACTTCTCCGGATTCCTCGGCGGGGTCTTGTTCCAACCCCTCATAGGTTACGTTCTCGACAACATTGGAAAAGTGCACGGCATGTACACTCCCAACGCTTACAAGGTTGCCTTTTATATCTTTTTTGCAATGAGCATTATTTGTCTGGCAAGCATACTGATGACAAGAGAGGCCGTTCATAAAAAAATATAAAGGGATTGTTTGATTTGATTATAGGGACAAAGAATGATTGATTGCACAATGTGATTACACGTTATTGTTTTAGAACATACAGGAGCATCTCATGAAAAAGATCGTTGTAGCCATATCAGGGGCTTCGGGTATTCAGTATGGTGTAAGGACTTTG
>MVRS01000056.1 GCA_002067975.1 Syntrophorhabdus sp. PtaU1.Bin058 | reverse complement strand
ACTTGACAAACCGGGGTAGGAGGGTGCGATAATTTATATATGGAACAAACGGGTACAAGGGCCTTGCGGCTTATACTGATAATCCCTCTCCTTTTTCTCACCCTGACGTTTTTCGGAAGTTGCGCGGTCAACCCTGTAACCGGCCAGAGCCAGCTGATGCTCGTCTCTGAGGAACAGGAGATCGCCATGGGCAAAGAGCTTTACCCTAACGCGCTCTGGGGCGGAGAAGGCGGCGGGGGCGAGTATCGTGACGACCGGCTCAAGAGCTATCTGAAAGGTCTTGTCGTCAACATCCACAAGGTGTCCCACAGACCCAACCTCCCGGTGGATTTTGCGATCCAGAATTCTTCCATCCCCAATGCATGGGCGATCCCCGGACACGTTGTGATGACAAGGGGCCTGCTGGCAGGACTGAACAATGAAGCGGAGTTTGTATACGTCATGGGCCATGAGATGGGGCACGTTGCTGCGCGTCATTCTGCAAGCCAGATGTCGTACGGCATGGTGGCACAGGTACTCCTCGGCGGGGCCGGTATTGCCCTGTCAGGAAGCGACTATTCGGAGGCCGCGCTGACCCTCGGGTCCGTAGGGAGCAGCCTTCTCCTTTTGAAATACAGCAGGAACGATGAACTGGAGGCCGACCGGCTCGGCGTCCAGTACATGACGAGGCTCGGATACGATCCCCGCAATGCCGTCAGCGCCCAGAATAACGTAGAGTTCATAAGCAGAAACTACATGAAATCGATCGGCCAGGAACCCGGCGAACAGGGATTCTTTGAAGACCTCCTCTCAACACATCCAAGGACATCGGTGCGTATCGAGGAGATGCAGAACATTATCATTGCAACGCCGCGCCAGCCCATCAGGGGAGACGGCACGAACAGGCAGCAGTTCCAGTCCGCGACAGCGGATATACGCAGGGTCCACGGCATCTACACAGACTACTATGATAAAGGGGTACGCGCCTTAAAGAAAGACAACCTCCCGGAAGCGACGAGCTACGCGCAAAAGGCCCTCGCCCAGGACCAAAGACAGGCCCCGTTCCATGCCCTTATCGGTTTTATCATGCTGAAGAAGAAAGATTACAGTGAGGCTGAGAAATCCTTCCAGCAGGCGCTCAGGATCGACCCGAGTTATCAGCCGGCCGTGAGGGGAATGGGAGCCAAGAGTTATTTTCAGGGAAAATACACGGAGAGCATCCAACATTTGCGCAGGAGTCTGACGCTCTTTCCGGAAGACCCCTCTTCATATTATTTTCTCGGTATGGACTACTACAAGACGAGGTCTTACAGGAACGCCATCACCTACCTCAAGCCCTTTGCCGACGCCCAGCCGAAACACCCGAGGATCCACGGCATCCTGGGGATCTGTTATGAGAATGTCGGCGACGTCAACAACGCATACAGCGAATATATAATGCAGACAAAAATAGACCCCAAGAGCGACGTGGGAAAGACCTCTGCGGAACGTGCAAGGGCGTTGCAGTTGAAATACGGAAGATAGTCTGCAAACCGCGTAAAAACCCGTAAGTCGTAAGGCGTTAGGCGATTAAACCCCCTTACGACTTACGATTCACGCCTAACGGATTTACCGTTACGTTTTCAGCTTCTTCCCCACCTTCTTTTCTATCGATGCGATCTTCTGGGCGAACCTTTTCTTTTTACCTTTCCGTATGTCAAACTTGATCGTTGAATAGACCCTGTTGCAGTCAGGCTCGAGTTCTTTGTATGCCTGCTTGATGATCTTCAGCGCGGCGTCAAGGGTATCAACCTCGATGATGGTGCCCATGGGCGTGAGTTTGTACGGCACGGCGCTTTTATCGATGACCCTGAGGAGCCTGCTTACATATTCGCTGACGCTCTCTCCTTTATCCGTCGGAAACATTGCAAACTCAAACATTACAGACATGCTGACCCCCTTTTGATGTTATTATATTGATGAACCTATTCCATTTCAAGCATATCATGGCATATACTATAACAAAGCTAAAATAGCAGGGAGGGATACAATGAAAAAGAAAGGACTGAAGATAGCCGCCATTGTTGTTGTCGGAATAGTCCTTATCCTCGGGGTCACCTCTGCGATACTTATCAAACAGGCAAACAAACTCATTAAGGCAGAGCTTGAATCCATGCTCGGCAAGGATTTCTCGATACAGAAGCTGGAGCTTAACTGGGGCAAGGTGGAAGGCACCGGCATCAGTTTTAAGAACCCTGCCGGCAAAGAGATATTAAAGATCGGCAATGCAACGATTGAGGCAGATTTTCTCGGGTTCCTCAGGAATAAATACATTATCTCCAGCGTTCTCCTGAAAGACCTCTATATGCTGATCGAAACCGACAGGCAAGGCAACGTGATCATGCCTGCATTGCCGGTAGACAATGAGAAAGAGAAAGGGAAAAAGGAAAAGAAAGGCGCAAAGGAATCCCAGCCTGTTTTGATCAAAAAGGTAGAGATCAGGAACGGCTCCATCGATTACCTTGACAGGAAGACGGCCAAAACACCCATACTGACAAAGATACGCAACATCCGGCTTGATGCGAATGATATCGCAATCCCGCTTGGTACGAATTTTACGCCTTATACCCTGAAGGCGGACGTCCCCGGCAATATGAGCACCGGCACCCTGATGAGCAAGGGCAAGGTAAAACTGAAAACGCAGGACGTGGATTCCAGGGTGGAAACCAGGAAGATCGATATTACGATGATGAAGCCCTATTTCCAAAAAGAGGGCAGCGTGAACGTGACAAAGGGGTTTCTTGACCTCGACATGGATGTGAAGATCGCCTCACGGATGATCCGTGCGCCCGGCAATGTTGTCCTCAAGGACCTTGAGTTCGAGAGCGGCTCAGGCATGGGCTCCAAATTCCTCGGTGTGCCCCTGTCCCTGGTGGTTGCCTTTCTGAAGAACAGCAATAACGAGATCCCAATGAAGTTTATCGTAGAGGGGTCTCTCGATAACCCAAAGTTCAGCCTCGCAGAGAGCTTCAGCGAGCGGTTTTCCTCCGGCCTTGCAGAAAAGCTCGGTCTGCCGTTGAAGGGTATCGGCGGATCGGCAATCAATCTTGGATCCGAAGGCGCAAAAACAGTGGGGAGCGGGATCAAGGGGCTCGCGGACAGCATCAAGAAGAGACTGGGGAGATAGAACGAAAACCCGTTCAATGTTCTATGTTCAACGTTCAATGTTAAAACATAATCGATTAAAAACGTCAGATGTGTAGGGAATGTGTCATTGCGAGCGGAGCGTGGCAATCTCATCCAATTGGTCAGACCCCTGAGATCGCCACGTCGCTTACGCTCCTCGCGATGACGATACTTGTTCCTCGTTACCTGTTTCTCGTAATGTTCCTGACCAGCATTGAGTATCCAGCATCTGCTCTTCTCGCCTTCTCACCCTCTTATTTTCTCGCCTTCTGCTTTTATCGCCGGTATCCTTCTCTCGCAGGGAACCTTTGTCTGGCAGAGCCCGCAGCCTGATATCGTGACCCCGTATTTGTCGTTCACCTTGGGACTTATTACCTCGCGCATGTACTGAGAACAGATCTCCTTATTGTGACCATTTTCAGTGATTGCCCCGGCAGGACAACGTTTGATGCAGGCACCGCAGGCATTTGCATTGTATTTAAGACAGTAGTCGTAAGGGCCCTGGTATGGTCTTGCCGTCGGTTCGAGGACAAGCCCGGTGATGACGGACCCTGCACGATGGGCGATCCCCTTCCGTGTGATGAGCCCGTCGCTTAGGCTGAAGGTCCCCAGCCCTGCTGCATAAGCGGCGTGCCGTTCAGACCACGTTGAGGCATGGCCGATATCCGGCGATACAATACGCTTCCACTGTGCTGTCAGAACCGGGGATATGGTGCGGTGTCCCCTGCTGTTGAGCAGGGCAACGACATATTTTCTTAATGCATCGTTAAAGACTTCACCGAAACAGCGCATGTGCGACCACTCAGAGGAAGGGACCTTTTTCCCCTTTTTGTTGCTCCTCCGGATACCCATGCTGACAGGCAGTATCCAGCATATAACGGTGCCGTTTTGGGGACACAATGCCCCGTATTCAGCCTCGAGGAACTCCACGGGCGTGAGATGAAAATCGCCGATGATACTTTTATATTCAGCGAAGAGCGGGTCATGGATGTCTGCATACCCTATGATCGGCTCGGCAAAATATCTTTCGTCGGAATCCTTCATCCGGTTTGATGATGACGTGCCGACAAAGCCTCTTATTGCATCTTCGATCTCTTTTTTCAATCTCAACCTCCTTTTGAAGGGGCTCACGTCGCCCCCTCTTCGGGCAAAGCCCGAAGAGACTTCCCCTCGCGCCCGAGAACGGGCTACAAAATATAAATTTTACCGGGGCTCACGTCGCCCCCTCTTCGGGCAAAGCCCGAAGAGACTTCCGCACCCGCAAGCGGGTACCCGGCCCGAGAACGGGCTACAAAATATAAATTTTACCGGGGCTCACGGCTTGTCCCGTCGTAAGGGGAAATTGCAGCAGAGAGCCGAGAGCAAAGAGCTAAGGATTTTTATTGTATTGTCATTGCAATGACTCACGGTTTTTCGCTATGCGCCATGCGCTTTGCGCTATGCTCCGGCATCCGGTGACGAGTACCCGGTATCAAGTTTGTCTCTCTATTAGTCTTGCAATATGCGACCTTACCTCAAGCATCAGCTTGTCTTTTGCAGGCCTTTCTTCTCCTGTCCAGTATACCGGTTGTCCGATCTTTATCCGGATCACACCTTTCCCTCTCGGAACATAGCAGCCTTCGGGCTGTAATTGACCTGTCCCCTGGATGCCTATCGGTATTATCGGCGCCTTTGTGCGGAGCGCAAGAGAGAACCCTCCTTTTTTAAAAGGCAGCAGCGTGCCGTCCGGGCTCCATGTCCCTTCAGGGAATATGACGATATTCATGCCTTCCCTTATCCTGCGGGCCGCCTCCTGCATTGCCCTCATGGCCTTACGCGGGTTTTGCCTGTCGATGCTGATATTTTTCCCGGCCTTGAGCGCCCACCCCAAAAAGGGCACAACAAAGAGTTCCTTCTTCGCTGTCCATTTGAAGGATAAAGGGAGTGACGAGAGAAGCGCGAATATGTCAAGCACGCTTTGATGGTTGCACATAAATATATAAGGTGGTTCGGTGATGTTCTCGGCCCCCTCCATTGCGACCCTGATACCGCATGCCCTGAGATGGATCTTTGCCCAGATCCTGCCCAGCCGGTTTGTCTTCTCTCCCTTCCGGTCAAAGGGGAATATCATAAGGGCTATTATTGAAAGGAATATTGTAGTGAAAACGATGTTCAGTAATGGAATGGCCCTTCTTCTTCTCATTCTCCCGCCTTCATTCTTTTAATTTTCCGGTAAATTGGATAGCCTGTCAAGGCTTTTAGCGATCGGCTGGTATCGTGAAAAGCGAAAAACCGTCGTTGTCAGCCATGAGCTGTAAAATATGGACTTCCTTTCGCCCGTCACTATTCTTTTGATTGTTCGATGGCAAGGTCTTTAATCAGTTTTTCTGTCAGCGACGTTATCCCCCTGGAGAGTTCATCGCGGAATACGGCAGGCCCTTCTTTCCCGCAGTATATTTCGATATCCCGGCAGGGAGACGGCGGTGAAACGGGGAGGACGTAAAGGTTCCTGCTATCACTGGATTTTTTCTCAAAGGTATAGCTGAGAAGCCTGTCGTAGGTAAATCTCTCCGTTACGGTATCCCACAGGCGTGCCCGTATCTCCATCTCAAGGCAGAACGTCCAGGATGTTTCACATTCCCGGAGGGAGACCTCCTGGATGTTCACTATAAGAAGGTTTTCGAGATCATTCTCCCGGGCAGTCCCGGAGGGATCGTCGGCCCCTGAGCCGCCAGGGTCGGCCGGCCGCATAGGCGATCTCTCCGCTATGGTATTGGTCATGTTCCCGATAACATCGTATCCCTTGAATTCCTTTGTTAATTCCTCCATGCAGGATCCCCATTTGTTTTGAGAGTGGGACCCGCCGATAAGCCCTGCGGCAGTACCGACAGGAAGGTAGGCAATGAAAGGGAGGATACCGTAAGCGCCGCCGAGAAAAAAGATCGTACCCGCGCCGATCCCCCGATCTATGCCCCGCCCTACCCATTCCGGCGAGGAAAGCGCCTGCGGTCCTTTAACGATAAAACCCCCGGCAGCCGGTGACGGGGATCTTTTTTCATCCGGTTTGCCGTATCTCGAAAGGACCATTGTCCTGAGGGGGCCATATTGGTTCAGGGAAACGCCGGCCAATTCTTGTGCAGCAGCGCTCTCATCGGCCACCTCTGCATCTGAGCATTCGGTGACATCTTCGGTCCACCATGAGCGCCTGCCCTCGCAGGAGATCTTCAGGGAACCGATATAAAGCAGCGGGGTATCCTTAGGGACCTGGAACCAGAACGTGGAAAACATCATGGGTTTACCGAAGGTAATCTCCGTTACCTTTGCTGTCTCAGCATCACGTTCTTTAATGGAATCCACCGGAAAGGTCGGGAGGACGGAAAAATAGTAGGTCCCCGGCTCGAGGAGAAGATAGATCCACCCTTCCTTTTTTGAATCCGGGGAAGGAAAGTGTGTAATGGGATATATCTTCGGAATTTCTCCTTTGTCGATGTTTGCGAGCGATATAGGCCGGCTGAGGGCGTAGTCTATCGCCCTGTCCGGAACCTCGGCAACGATCCTGACAAGGACAATCGATTGTTTTCCCTGCTTTATAGAATCTTCTTCGTTTTGCGTTGGGGAACCTATCGTTGCACACCTGACGAGAGAAAAGACGAGCAGGACCACAATGGGGAACCTGACGGCAGCCATTTCCATACATTATTCTCAAGTAAAGCGGGTTTGTCAAGGGGTTTGGCTGCCGGATTCAGCCTTCAAAAACAAGCCCGGTTCATTGCGCTTATCGTATTTTAAACATCCGCGGGAAAAGCGGCAAGGCGGGAAAGGTATGATTGCGAACGGAGTGTGGCGTTGTATCATCGCGAGTCCGCGGCGAGACCCTGCTTCGATACGGCGCCGCGTATTTGGAAAGTACATGCAATATCTGGTATACTGTTTTGCATATCCATAAAGGGGGTGTAATGTGACATTCAGATTAGGCAGACTGGCCCTGCTGGCTATTATCTTCATCTTCCTTCTCTCTGCGTCCAAATTGACCGGGATATACGTGGACTGGCTCTTCTTCCGGGAGGTTGCATACGAAGGGATGTTCACGAAGGTCCTGTCTGCAGAGGTGCTGACGGGCCTTGCCTTCGGTCTTATCTTCTTTATCTTCCTTGCCGCCAATGTCCTCGCCGCGTCCGCGGTCAAGGTACCTGCCATCGACATACTGTTCATGGGCCAGATGAGGGTGCCCTTTGATCCCGGCAGATTCGGCAAGATGTTCAAATTCTTCGGCCTCTTTGTCGCCCTCTTCGGCGGTGTAATAAGCGCACTCTGGGGGAGCAGCCTCTGGCCGGAGGTGCTCGCCTTTTTCAACAGCGTAAATACGGGGACAGCGGACCCGATATTCGGCAAGGACCTCAGCTTCTACCTCTTCAAGCTGCCCCTCTATGAATCGCTGAACGGGTTTGCCGGCTTCCTCCTTTTCATCACCATCATCGGGATAGCAGCGGGATATGCTGCCCGTGGCGGCTTCCTCATGCTCGGCAACAGGGTCTCTTTCGTGAAGCGCGCAAAAGAGCACCTGACCATCCTTGTACTCCTGTTCTTCGTGAAGCTGGCCTTCGGGTTTTATCTCGACAGGTTCGAGACGCTCTATTCCTCCCATACGGTACTTACCGGCGCCGGTTACGCCGACGTGAACGCGCGGCTCATCACGCTGGGATTGCTGATCCCCCTGACGGTCATCGGGGGCATGATGGTTTCCTATGCCTTCCTGAAGGAGAGGTGGCGCGTCGCCATCTATCCTGTGGCCGGCCTCATCGCGGTGTACTTCCTCGGGGCGGCGGTCTACCCCGGTATCCTTCAGAACTTCAAGGTGGCGCCCAACGAACAGGCCCTCGAAGAACCCTTCATCAAGCATCATATCGCCCTTACGAGATACGGTTATAACCTCCAGAACGTGCAGATGGTGCCCTTTGACGTGTCCTTCAACCTTACGGCAAAGGACATACAGAAGAACGACCCGACGATAAAGAATATACGGCTCTGGGATGAATCACCGCTCCTGAAGACCTACAGCCAACTCCAGCAGATCAGGACCTACTACCGGTTCAACGACATTGATAGCGACCGCTACACGATCAACGGGCAGTACCGCCAGGTGATGCTCTCTGCCAGGGAACTCTCCTATAACGACCTCCCCAGCAAGTCGTGGATCAACGAGAAGTTTGTCTTTACGCACGGCAACGGCGTCGTCATGGGGCCCGTGAGCAGGATCTCTAAGGAGGGTCTGCCTGAATTCATCATAAAGGACATCCCGCCCGTTTCCTCCGCAGATGTAAAGATAACCGTCCCGGAGATATACTTCGGGGAGCTCACGAGCGATTACGTCATTGTGAATACGAAGATCCCGGAGTTCAGCTATCCCACATCAGGGGGGAATATCTATACCTCCTACAAGGGATCGGGCGGCGTCCGTCTCGATTCACTGTTCAAGCGGGCGATCTTTTCCTCCTATTTCAAGACAGCGAAGATCTTCCTTTCTTCGGAGATCACCCCGGAGAGCAGGATCATCTACAACAGGAACGTTGTCCAGAGGGTGCGCACCATCGCGCCTTTCCTGATCCTTGATTCGGACGCCTACGTAGTGGTCTCGGACAACGGCAAGATATACTGGATGATCGACGCCTATACCGCATCCACCCGCCTGCCCTATTCAAAGCCGCTGAAGAACGGGATCAATTACATGCGGAATTCGGTGAAGGTCGTCATCGATGCCTATGACGGCAAGGTCGATTTCTACATCAGCGATCCCTCCGACGTGATCATAAAGGTCTACAGCGCCATCTTCCCCGGCGCCTTCAAACCTATCAAGGAGATGCCCGCTGACCTGAGGAAGCACGTGCGGTACCCGAGGGATTTCTTCAACGTCCAGACCGCCCTGTACGCCACCTTCCACATGAACGATCCGAAGGTATTCTACAACAAGGAAGACCTCTGGGAGATCCCCGTCCATAACGAAAAGTCCATGAGCGCGAACCACCTGATCATGAAGCTCCCCGAGGAAAAGAAGGAGGAATTCGTCATCCTCGTGCCCTACACCCCTGCCAAGAGGGACAATCTCGCCGCCTGGTTCGCCGCCCGCTGTGATGATCCGAATTACGGCAAGCTCCTCGTATTCACCTTTCCGAGGGACAGGCTCGTCTTCGGGCCGCGGCAGATCGATGCGCGTATCGATCAGGATTCATACATCTCGCAGCAGCTAACCCTCTGGGGCCAGCGCGGCTCCCAGGTAATCCGGGGCAAGCTCCTCATCATCCCCATCGAAAAATCCCTCCTCTATATTCAGCCGCTCTATCTGGCAGCAGAGGACAAGGGCGGGTTGCCTGAGCTCAGGAGGGTCGTTGTGGCCTACGAAAACGACGTGGTGATGGAGGAGAACCTCGAACAAGCTTTGGCGGTGCTATTCGGCGGCAGGAAGGCCACCCCGGCAGCCGCCGCAGGGCCAGGCGTACAGCCGGCAGCAGCTAAAAAAGCCTCTATACAGGACCTCGCAAAAGAGGCAGCCCAGGTCTTTGAAAGGGCCAAGGCGCTTCAGAAACAGGGAGACTGGGCAGGCTACGGCGAACAGCTCAAGAACTTAGAGCGGGTATTGAAACAGATGAGCGGACAGTA
>MVRS01000055.1 GCA_002067975.1 Syntrophorhabdus sp. PtaU1.Bin058 | reverse complement strand
ATATCGGCGTAGATACCCGTGTTGTAGCGTGAGAGTTCCTTGAGTACGAATCGTTTTGACATGGCTTCTCCTTTTTAGTGTTACAATGCTATCGCGTGAACCCGATTGCGCGACGAATCCTTTCAAGGTCATCGTTTTCCTGTTGCCGATACATAGTTAATATTTCATGAAATTCGGCAAGAACAAGGCCAGTTGCGGGAATAAAAAGACGATGAGCAGGCCTATGACGTCGCAGATAATAAACACGGTCGCCCCCAGGTATATATCCCGGATGGTAGTCTCTTTCGGCGCAACCCCCTGCATCACAAAGAGCGTCAGCCCGAAGGGAGGGCTCTTCATCGCCACACCCATGTTGAGCAATATGAGGATAACGAACCAGAGAGGGTCAATATCGAGCGATCGTACGATCGGCATGAAGATGGGCAGGGTAACCATGAGGATCGATACCTGCTCCATAAAACAGCCCAGGATGAGGAATAACGCCTGCATGATGATAACGGTTACAAGTGGGGAGAGGTTGTAGCTCACCACAAACTCACAGAGACCCTGGCTTGCGCCCGTATAGGCCAGAAGCTGGCCGAAGGCGGTTGCACCGGTCAATATCATAAACATCATTACGGTGATCTTTACGGTATTTACGAAGGACTCTTTGATGATGCCGAGGCTCAACTTTCCGTAACAGGCGATCAGGATTATGCTGCCCGCCACGCCCAGTACCGCTGACTCCGTGGGGGTGCAAAAGCCGAAGAAGATCAGCCAGGTCACGAGAAACATAATACTGCCGAAGGGCAGCACGTATTTCACGAAACTCATGATCTTGTCCGACCAGGGGTACTTCTGTGGGGAATAATCATGGGCAATGTTCGGGTCCACTCTGGTCGCGATGATGATGTAGGCTACATAACAGAACGCCAGCACCAGGCCGGGGATGATCCCCCCTATGAGGAGCTTGCCTATGGAGACCTCCGCCAGGGCGCCGAGGATGACCGCAAAGGCGCTCGGAGGGATGATCATTGCCAGGGCGCCGGCAAAACATGAACCGACTGCAAAATACCTCTTGTACCCCCTCTGGTACATCTCCGGGAGCAATATGCTTCCCAGCATGGCCGTTGTACCCTGCGCGGAACCGCTGAGGGCCGCAAATATGGTCGCGCTGCCGACACCAAGCAATGCCAGTCTCCCGCGGAGACCCCCTATCCATTTATCCAGCGTCTTGATCGTAAAAGAAAAGACCCCCGATCTCGCGATAAGTTCACCCATGAGGATAAAGACAGGGACAGGCAAAAGGACGAAATTGCTGATCGACGAAAAGATCGTATGGGAGAGCTGCATGAGGCCGTCCGCACCGCCCCAGAAAAAGTATATCCCCACGATATTGATGATCGTAAATGCGATGAAGATGGGAAAGCCGAGCATCATGAGGAAGATGAGGCTGCCCAGGATTATTGCAAACGTTGTATACCATTCCATCCTATTCACCTCCCTTTTCTATGGATTGGTTTCTGAGTGTACGAATACCGGTGGCGAATTGACGAACAAATTCCACCAGCAACAGAAAAAATCCAAGGGAGATGATGAGAAGAAAGTAATATTTGCCGATCGTATAGATCTTTACCACTTTGAGCCCGTCGCGGTAACTGTACGCTGCCGCTACAAAGCTCATCAGGCTTAATATTATGGAAACCAAAGCCCCCACTGCGGAATGCAAAAGGTGCAGATACGTCCTGCCCCTTTCGCTCAGCATGGTGTCCAATACGTCGATCCTTACATGTCCGCCTACTTTTAAAAGCCATGCCGCGCCAAAGAACGCTACAGCAAAAAGGATATATTCCGTGATCTCTATATCCCAGGTCAACGGCTTATTGAAAAAGTATCGCAGGATGATGTCACAGAACTTTATAACCACGGCACAACCAAGCAAGATACCACCAAGATAGGCAAGGCCATCGATAATCCAGTCAAAAATTCCCTTACGCCCCATGTTTGATTCCTCCTTGTAAAGATACAGGAAAGTCCCGGTAACTACTTCTCGGGAAGGTCTCCCTTCTTGCAAGACCGTAGTATTCCGGCAAGGCTCTAAGTATGCAGAAAGGACTGCCGGATGCCCCTCTTAAGATGAAGAGAGGCATCCGGCCCTTTAGCACAGACTACTATTGCCAGGGAAATGCCCCCTTGGGCAAGGCCTTTTTTGAAGACGCCTTCTGGAGCTTAGGGCCATATTCAGGGGCGCTCTGGATAACAAATTTCCATGTTTCATCATTAACTATCTTTAAGAACTTCTTAGCCTCTTCAGGAGGCAGTTGAATAAATTCCATACCTGCCTTCAATCTGACGCTGTCTTCCTTTTCCATGATCATCATCTGACGCATCGTTGCCACGTACTCCATGTCCTTCATTGTGTCCATGATTATTGCCTGTACGTCCTTGGGGATCTGTTTCCACTTATCCATGTTGATCATGGTGGCCGGCTCCATCTGGAAGAAACCCGGCATCAACATATATTTGGTAACCTCCTGGAGACCCCAGCTTGTCATACCGACCCTGGGCCAGCAAAATCCATCCACCACCTTTCTCTCCATAGCCGTATGAATGTCGGTCGGCGGTATTAAGATCGGAGAAGCCCCAAGGGCCTTTATAAAGGGAACGTATAAAGGCATGACCCTTATCTTCATTCCCTTGAAATCTTCCAGTTTTGTGATCTTCTTATTTACATACAGCATGAAGGGAATCAAACTATGGAACCTTCCAAGATATTTAGCATTTACCCTCTTTGCAAATATTTCCTCCCACAACTCATATGCGCCGGACTTTCTCTCTTCCCATTCTGCAAGCTCGGTAAGGCCCTTTGCCTCAGCCTCAGGCATCAGTTGTTTCATGTAGCCAAAGGGATAGTACAGGACCATGTCGATTGTGCCTGCCTTCAGGGCATTGACCTGATCGAAGGCTGCGGTAACTTCGGGTCCGCCGAGCCACCGTATTTCAAGCTGGCCTTTGCATCTCGCGTTGATTTTGTCAACAAACATCTGGATCGTGTCGTTGTTGGCATGATTTTTAGGAAAGGCGGTGACCGCTTTTAAAATTATAGGTGCACTAAAGGCAATAGTTGCGACTAAGCAAAAGATCGAGACAATAAATGTTACACAAATAAACTTTTTCATATAGCCCCCTTTTCATATATTGTGCTGCCTAAACCATTTTACAACAAAAATACTTTTTTCAATCGATTCCCCTTGCCCTCAGGGAAACGCTACCTCCACAAGCCTTACCGCATCACCTCCTCTAAGGAATATTCTGCCCTCTAAAAGATTCTATCCTTCCCATTATTGATCCAGGACGGGAACCACCGGTAATACTCCGGCGGATGCGCCCTGTTGAGACCTTCATAGGTTGCCTTGGCCAGCTCGATGCCCTTTTTTGTCCGGTAAAGTTTGACAAAACCTTTCTTTTCAAGGGAGATCAGGAGTTCGTCAAGTGCGGCGTTATCCACATCGAACAGTTCCCTGATGTCCTCGCGACTTATGAAAAGACCAGGGTTTACACGGTAGTCTTCAGCGAGTGCCGCGAGCAGCTTCTCCTCGTCAATCTCTTTCATCTTTTCTGTTTTACCGGGTATCGGCACCCCCAGTGTCGGATGGATAACCCGGCGCTGCATTTTGAGATCTTCGGCCATCTGGCGCAAGGCTGTCCTGAAGATTACAAGCCTGCATGCCTCCATTGTGCCGCCTGCAATATGTTCAACCTTGGCCACGTTCATGATCTCCTCAATGGGGTAAAAGGGCGTCACGCCGTCGCCGCCCATCACCTGGATCGCGTCGATGCTCGCCTGCATTGCCGATTCACAGTTAAAGACCTTGGCCACGTTCGATTCGACCGTGATGTCTACCCCGAGATCCCAGAGGTAAGCGGTGTAGTATGTCATCAGTCGCGCCATCTTCGTCTTGACGATCAGATCGGCGATCTTGAACTGGTTTGCCGGTATATCGATCGTGGGCCGGCCAAACTGGACCCTTCTCTGTGCATAAGGCACCGCATTCCTCAGGAGTTCCCCTATCCAGCCTACCACTGAGGCAGAGATGAGGGTCCTTTCGAAGTTGAGCCCGGCTGTCATCACCCGCCATCCTTCCCCTTCCTGACCGACACGGTTTTCTACGGGCACGGGTACCTTATCGAAGTTCAATACGCCGTTCTGTATATTTTCAAACCCGATTATCTCGTTGATCTTCTCAACGGAGAATCCGGGCGCCCCTTTTTCGAGGATAAATGCGGTGAGGTGACGGTAATTCCGGATATCCTCCGGGTTGTCGCTCGTGCGGGCATAGACCATGTGTCTTTTTGCAACACCTGCGGAGACAATGTATCGTTTTTTCCCATTCAGTATGTAAACATCCCCTTCGCGTTTCGCCGTTGTCTCAATTGCAGCCGCATCGGTACCTGCAAAGGGCTCGGTGATGACGATTGCGCCAAGCTCCCCTTTTGCGATGCGCGGAAGCATGCTTTTTTTCTGTTCCTCGGTGCCGTATTCAATGAGTTGCCGCAGACCGCCGAGCATGTTGCCGACGAAGACCCTGCCCGGCCCCGGCATCCGGCAGAACGCCTCCGCTGCAATGCACGCACCGGTTGCCCCAAGTCCGAGACCGCCGTACTCTTTCGGGATACCCGCCCCTGTAAATCCCCTCTCGCCGATCTTCTGGAAGATGTCCCAGGGGAATTCCCTTGTCCATCGCGTCTCTGCGTCTCTCGGCATCACCTCTTTGACAAATGCGTGAACTTCCTCTGCGAATTTTTTTTGTTCTTCCGTCCACCACATATACGATTCCATGTCTCAACCTCCTGAGTTTTTTACTGCCCTTTCAACCGCCCGACCCCTACCTTATCGCTAAAAGCAAATTCTATGCCACAAAACCGCCTGTTCATCCGGCTATTTTATCTCCCCGCCCTTCCAGGGGTCTCCTTTACAGCCTTTTCCGAACCCGGTTTCCGGGCGTCTTGTCAGCGTAACGGTCCCTGTGAACAGACATTACAACACAGGTTTTTCTCTATATCATAAATCCGGCATTTCATGTCGTTCCCATTGAATAACAACAATTTACCGGCTAATGACGGCCTCCGGCCTGTAATTAATTTAATAGTCTCCAGGGCCTGCAGATTTGCTATCAATGCCGGAGTTATACCAAGGACACCCAGTCCCTGTGGTCCTTCGGGATTAAAACAGGCAAGACAGGGGGTCTCGCCGGGGATAATGGTGGTAACCATACCCCGTAACCGTGAAACGCCGCCATAAACATAAGGTGTCCCCTTTTTAACACAGGCCGCGTTTAACGCAAGCCGTCCGCTTAACCTGTCTAAACCGTCCACTACCACCTGCGCACCGTCAATCACGTTATCAACGTTCTCTTCCGTTATCTCGGTGCATATCGGGGTAATCTCTATTGCGGGATTTAATCTGGACAGCTTCTTCTGTGCAACTGTCACCTTCCTCGCCCCCAGGTCCTCTTCCCAGTATAACACCTGCCGATTCAGATTAGACAATTCCACCACGTCGAAATCAACTATAGTGATATGGCCGACACCGGCAGCGGCCAGATATGTTGCCGAAGCACAGCCCAACCCGCCGACTCCGGCAATTACCACGTGGGAGTTCTTTAACCTTTTCTGCCCTTCTTCCCCGAAATCCGGAATGCGGAGCTGCCGGTCATATCTGACAAGTTCGTCCCTGTCAAGCATTGTTCCCGTGGTATCCGTTAACCGTCCCACCGCCAGAGTATTTTTAGCTTCACCCTGTCGCCGTCTTTGAGCTTTGCATTGAGGCCGTGAGGGATAGCGACATAATCCGTGCCGTTGACCATGACGTCGTAATCCTCGTCCATGTCATTAGTAACAGGGTTGATCGGTTCAAAATCGACGCCTGCCTGCCTGTATCTTTCCGCAAGTGCGGTAAGCAGCGCGCGCAGCGTCTCACCGTCTATCGCCAGCTCAATCACCCCGGTCTCCCGGGCCTCCGGCCAGGGTGCATAGAGCCAAGGCATATTGATCGTGAGCAATCCCTCCCGCGTCACCTTCCCGGAAGGATTTATTATGATAATCAATTCAGAAAAACCCGGCAGTATCGCCGCCTTCATAACAATCCCCGATCCGGCACCCTTAGAAATATCGTCATAGACACCTGTTAGCATATTCCCGGCCTACAGTCAATATGTGGGTGCCCCGGTTCGGGGCACAGAAGGTGCCGGCTCCTGTTTTTCTACTTCTTTTTTTCCTTTTTTTGCTCCTTTTCCCTTTTTTCCTTCAACGCCCAATAGACCTTTTCCGGCTGCGCCGGAAGGTCCTTTATCCATACCCCGGTGGCATCATGGATCGCGTTGATTATCGCCGGCGGGGCGCTGCAGGTACTGCCCTCGCTGGCCTCCTTTGCGCCGAACGGGCCAAAGGGGTCATTGGTTATCACATGCAGCACTTCCGTCATCGGCGCCTCATAAGCGCGGGGACGCTTGTAATCTACAAAATTGGCGTTGAGCGTCAGCCCTTTATCCATCTTAAATTCTTCATACAGGGCCGCACTGACCCCCTGGTGATAGGAACCCCCGATAACCTGGGTCTCTACTGCCTGGGTGTTGAGCGGAAAACCGCAGTCGTGAGCTATTACGCTGTTGTCGGTACACCTTACCACCCCTGTCTCCAGATCCACTTCAACCTCGGCCGCCTGAGCGGTAAAGCTGTAATTGGTGCCGATGTCGCCCTTACCGGTGCTGAAATCGGCCAGCGTGTGGAGATCCGTGGCCCTCTTGGAGTGGCCGCGGCCGATTATTACCCTGCCCGGTGCGTCATAGCACGCCATCCTGACCAGCCTTTCCCAGGGAACACTTCTGGCATGATTCGATTGTACAAAGACCTGTTTGTTCTTAAATACTATCTCTTCCTCCATTGCACCAAGCTTTTTGGCCGCAAATTCACGGAGCTGTTTCTTTGCATCCTCAGCGGCATTTATCGCAGCCTCCCCGGCAAGCACCGTCACGCGGCTTCCATAACTGCCCGGGTCGGCAGGCGTAAATGCCGTATCCACCCTTTTTATATCCACGTCCTTGAGATCGATACCCAGGACCTCGGCAACAATGGCGCAGCCTACCGTGTCCGACCCCATGCCCACATCGGTTGCCCCGGTCAGATAGTTGACGCTGCCGTCTTCGCAGACCCTGACAATGGCAGCACAGGCATTGTGTGCGCTGAGCTGCGTCCCGCTGAGATATGTTCCTGTCGCAAAGCCCATGCCATAGGCCTTATTGCCTTTTATCCTCTCTTTTTTCTTCCCTTCCTCCCATTTAACCGCCTCGGCTACCTTTGTGAGGCATTCCTCTGTGCCGGCCGTGGCAATGTGTACATTGTTTATTGTCTCATAGATGGTGCCCGGCTCAGGGTTCTTGATGATATTTCTATGTCTTATCTCTACCCGGTCTATCCCCAGTTCATCGGCGATCATGTCCAGCAGGCATTCACGGGCAAAGGTGGTATGGTATATGCCGTGTCCCCTCATCGCCGCCGAGCTCGGATTGTTGGTAAAGTAGCAGGTAACGTCGTGTTTGAAGTTCGGAAGGTGGTAAGGCATGCCCATACAGATACCTGTAAGGAAGTGAGTAAGCGGGCTCATACGGGTATAGGCGCCCCCATCCGAGACAATCTTGTTGTGAATGGCCGTTATCTTACCGTCCTTCGCAACCCCGACCTTCATAGTGATCCACATGGGGTGACGCCTCAGATCGGTGGTGAGGGTGTCGAACTGGCTGGCCACTATCTTTACCGGCCTGCCGGCCTTTTTGGCCAGCATAACGGTGGAGAAATCACCGTTCGTCATGTCGTTCTTGGTGCCGCCGAAGTCGCAGCCGATAAAGGGCGTTATGATCCGAACATTACTGAGAGGGAGTTTGAAGCACCGCGATAATATCCTGTACGGGAAGTAAGGACTGCCCTTTGCCCCCTGAAAGACCAGACGGTCAGACTCGGGCCAGTAGGCTACCGTTGCGGGCGGCTCAATATATCCTTTCGCCATACGGGGGGTCTGGAAGGTGTCCTCCCGGACAAGGTATGATTCGGCAAAGGCCTTCTCCACATCGCCGAAATTCCAGTGATACTCAACGGTAATGTTCCCCGGGCGGTTCTCATGGACCAGGGGTGCGCCTTCCTTCATCGCTTCAAAAGGGGTAAAAACACCGGGGAGCGGCTCGTACTCTACCTCAATAAGATCACAGGCCTCCTGGGCAATGTCCTCATCAATGGCCGCCACGGCCGCCACGCCTTCGTAGAGATATCGCACCTTCTTCGTGGCCAGAGGCTCCTCATCGCGGGTCGGCTGGCTCCAGCCCCATGTGAAACCGTTAAAGTCCTTGCCGGTAATGATCGCTTTTACTCCGGGCAGCTTCTCTGCCTTGCTTGTGTCGATGTTCAGTATCCTTGCATGGGCATGAGGGCTCCTCTTCACGTAGCCCCATAACATATTTGCCACTTCAATGTCTGCGGCATACTTTGCCTGACCGGTAACCTTGAGCCTGGCCTCCACCCGTGGTATGGGTTTGCCGATTATCGAATATTCTTCCGTATGCTCCTTGCCCATTCTATTCACCTCCCTGCATCTTTTTAGCTGCTATTTCTACGGCCTCGATATATTTTACATAGCCTGAATCTGCACACATATTGCCCTGGACAGCCCTTCTTATGTCTTCTCTCGTCGGTTTTGGATTTTCAAGGAGGAGGGCCCTTGCAGACATCACCATTCCTGAAGTACAAAAACCGCACTCGATAGCACCATGTGCCACCATCGCCTCCTGGATCGGATGTAGTTTGTCGCCATCGGCAACGCCTTCTATGGTTACCACCTCGCGTCCGTTTGCCTGCAATGCAAGGATTGAACAGGCCCTGACCGCCATACCGTCAAGGTTGACCGTACAGGCGCCGCAGGCGCTTACCTCGCAGCCGGTCCTTGTGCCGGTAAGTTTCAATTCTTTCCTGAGCACATCGAGAAGCAGTGCTTTGGGCTTGACTTTTAATTCATAAGGCTTGCCGTTCACAGAAAACCTTAATTCCTTTAATTCGTCATTCATAATATTTCCTCCTGTCTCATTTCAACCTTGTGCCTGGGCTCTTTTAAGGGCTGTTTCTGCGGTTCTCCGCACAAACAATTCTGCCATTTCCTTCCGATATGCCGACGAGCCGTGGACATCCGCAGGAGGTTCCAGTTCTGCAGATGCAGCCCGTCCTGCCTCGGCAAGCAACTCACCCGTGATAACCTTCCCGATAAGAACATTTTCTGCAGCCCGGGACCTCCACGGCGTCGAAGCAACGTTGCTGAGGGCTATACGCGCGCCCGTGCATGTTCCGTCGGCCGGGTTCACCGTAATGGTCGCCGCCGCGCCTACGATGCCCATATCTCCTTTCATTACCATCAGCTTGTTATGAGCAGATCCCGTATGTGGAGGAGGCGGCGGCACCTGGATCTCCACCAGGAGTTCACCGGGATTGAGATCAACCTCAAGATAATCCTTATAGAAGTCTTCAATATCGATCTCTCTTTCTCCGGCCGTTCCCCGTATCTTCAGCCTTGCATTTAAAACGATGAATACGACGGTAGGATCCCCTGCCGGGTCGCCATGGCAGAGGTTTCCGCCTATAGTGCCCCAGTTCCGGGTCTGGACAACGGCGAGGTTGTCTTCCATCTCGGAGAGTACCGGATAGGTCTCTTTGATAACCGGCGATCTCTCTATAGTGCGATGGGTTGTAAGGGCGCCGATGTTCAGGCCTTTCTTCTTGTCGTATTTAATATAATCAAGTTCCGAGATACCCTTAATATCAACGAGAAACTCAGGGGCGAGCATATTCTGTTTCATAATGACGAGCATCGATTGTCCACCAGCGATAACCTTCCCGTGACCGCCCAATTCTGTCAGCAGGCTGATGGCCTCTCCGACATTTTTAGGAGCAGCGTATCCAAAATCTTTCATGAAACACCTCCGGTTGGCTTGTGATTTTTAATTCCATACAATGGATACAATCACTATAGTGATACGTATTCAAAAATTGTATTCGGGTAGTCTTCGATTAAAAAAATTTTCATAATAAACCCCCGGAATCCCTTAACCAGCGCAGACTTAGCTATATTAATTATATATACAAGTCTGTATACTTTGGTATAATAAATGTATATTGCTGTTTGCTTTCGTTGTCAAGAATTTTTTAAGAAAATTGAAGAACCAGATACTGGTTACTCGATGCTGGCGACTTTCTCAGCCATTAGCTCTCAGCGATCAGCATAAGGTCTTTTTTGTTTTGGCTGACAGCTGAAAGCTGACTGCTGGTTTTTGGAGCGGAGAGTAAAGAGCAAAAAGGTGAGAGGTGAGAAGAGTAGAAGGTGAAATCTGGATATAGGTCCTATAGGTCTTATAAGACTTATTGGACCTATAATACTTTGTAGCGAATTCTTGAGTTGGGCACCCGCTTGCGGGTGTCCCGGTAGTAAATATTCTGTAGCCCGTTCTCGGGCCGGGTACCCACGAAGTGGGTGCGGGAGGCTCCACGGGCCGGGGCACCCACCCGGTGGGTGGGTCGCGTGGAGGGGGCGACGTGAGCCCTAGTATTATATTCTGTAGCGAGTTCACGAGCGAGAGGGGGAGGCTCCACGGGCTTATGCTCGTGGAGGGGGCGACGTGAGCCCTAGTATTATATTCTGTAGCGAGTTCACGAGCGAGAGGGGGAGGCTCCACGGGCTTATGCTCGTGGAGGGGGCGACGTGAGCCCCAATAATTGACAAATTTTTTAATGATTGATATATAAGTTTAAGCATAAGTTTTTTAATCTACCTTATGACTTTTACTAAGTAAGAGGAAAGATGCCAACCGGTAAAAGAGCAAAGATGTCTCAGAAAAAAAAGTCAAAAATTATACAAACCACTATACAGCTTCTTCTCAAAAAGGGGGGATCCGGCTCTACATCCACTACAGACATATGCTCTGCGGCGAGACTCACAAGACCGACATTATACCACTACTTCAGAAGTAAGCGGAATCTGCTTTTGTCGGTTCACGTTGATTCTATGGAAAGGGACTTACGGCCCTACCTGGACGAAGCAGCCTCCATTGATGATCCCTTAGAGCGCCTTGAGTACATGATCCGGATCTTCACAAAGGAGATCATTTGCAAACACCCCGAACTGAGGGTCCTCATACATGACGCGCTGACCATGAAAGATAAATATTTCCGGGAAGTGAAGGGGGTATGGAAAAAACATTACCTTCTCATCCGTGACACAATAGCCCAACTCCAGTCAGAGGGCAAGATCAACGCCGAGATTAAACCATCCTGGACGGCCCTTTTTGTACTGGGGATGTTGACGTGGGTTACATACTGGTTTGACTATGAACGGAAAGGCGAGGTCGATCAAATTGCCGACTTAGCCCTCCAGCTTGTTTTCCACGGTCTTGACCTTAAGAACTAAAATTCCCATAACCCATATTGAGCGGAACGTTCCGATAGCCAAATTCTAAATCCGAATATCGCAGGGTTCAATCCTGACGAAGAAGGGACAATCCTAAACAATTATCCATGCCGCGCTTCGTGCGGCACCTTCGAAGAATGTATTTGTTTTGAGCATTCGATATTTGAATTTTGATATTGTCCTGGTGCTTCGCGTTCCTAATATCAGGGGATTGTGTATTTCGTCTTATAACGTTGAACGTTGAACATAGAACATTGAACAGATCCTGGCATTGCTTTAAGGGGGGGGGGTCTTACGGCTCTATCCCCCTGCTGTTCTTGATGAGCCGTTTCACCTTGTCCAGAAGTTCACGCTTTTCCTGTGCAGAAAAACCTTTTAACATTGCGCGCGTGCACTCGTCCAGCTCTTTTTCTATGTTTACAAGGGTCGTCTTTCCTCTCGGTGTAAGCTCGAGTATGGTTACACGCTCATCAAGGGGATCGGACTTCCTTACAATGAAGCCGTTTTTCTCAAGCCTCTTGGCTATGCCGGTCATATTGGCCCCGGGGACGAGCATGATCCGGCTTACGTCGGTGATTCTGGATTGGGCGTCCTTTGAAGCGTCCAGGACCCTCAGGACATTATACTGCGGGAAAGAAAGAACGTGTTTCCTGTATATGACAGATACCACCCTTTTAAAGGTCTCTGCCGCCCTCACGATTGCCATCAGCAATTTCTCGTCAGTGCTCAAGTCGCTACGATAGTTAGTTCCTCCCATCGCTTTACCCCAACAAAAATACAGTTTTGACAACAAAGATAAATTATAGCAGCTTGCAGGTCAGCATACAAGAAAATAAAATATATTGACATTTAATGTATTGATATTTTATATATTGATATTCTATTAGTCCATACGGGCCTCTTTGCCTGCGTAAGACTCGCCGGACAGAAACCTTAAAGAGCCCCGAACGTCGGTGGGGGACATGAGCGCAAATCCCATGAAATCTGGTATTGAAATGCATCGAAGAAATGTGTCGAAGAACACCTTTGTTATAGTATAATATGAATAGGGTGGACCTCGGTTAAAAATGTCGGCAGTAAGAATAGAAGAAATATTAAAGTAAAGATCAAGGAGGCAAAATGGGAATCAAGAGTGATCTCGCAAAGATTGTAGGCAAGGATTACGTAAGTGACAAGAAAGAGGACCTTGCAGGGTACTCGCGCGATTACAGCCTTCTCGCTCCGAGCATGCCTGACGCCGTAGTGTGGCCGGGAAGTTCGCAGGAGGTAGGGAAAGTTGTAGCATGGTGCAATGAAAAGAATATCCCTGTTGTGCCCGTAAGCTCAAAGGTGCACTTCTACGGGTGCACCATACCGAAACAGGGCGGTATCGTGGTCGATCTCAAAAGAATGAACAAGATCCTGGAAATTGATCTGGACAACCGCCTGGCGAGGGTCGAAGCAGGGGTTACCTGGGAACAGTTTGTCGCGGAACTGGAAAAGAAGGGCATGAGGACGATAATGCCGCTTTTGCCGCCAGGAAACCGGTCTGTCGTTACAGACACGCTGGAACGGGAAACCCCGACAAATATCGTATACGACTATGGTGAACCTATGCAGTCGATTGAGGTCGTCTGGCCGAACGGCGATGTGTTCCGTTGCGGCTCAGCCAGTGTAAACGGTTTCCCCGAGTCCAAGTCGAGAGGGGCAAACCCGTCGGGACCTGGTCTTGACTTCTACCGGTTTTTCCAGTTGGCCCAGGGCACGATGGGTGTTGTAACATGGGCAAGCCTGAAGATCGAATCCATTCCAAGGATCGACAAGATCTTCTTTGCCCCGGTTAATGACCTGCCCTACGCTATGGACTTCCTTTACAGGATCCTGCCCCGCAGGATCGGTCAGGAATGCCTTCTCCTGAACAATGTGGACCTCGCTGCGATTGTGGCGGATAAGGTCTCGGAAGATTTCGATAAGCTCTGCGTGGAATTACCGCCGTGGACGCTCGTTTTAGTAATAAGCGGGCTCCTTAGAAGACCTGAGGAAAAGATAGCCTATGAGGAGCACTTCCTTACCAATGTATTAACCAACGAGTTTCAGAAGATGGCCCTTACGGACAACCTGCCGGGTTTTCCGGGTCTTGGAAGGAAGCTCCTGCCGATGCTGAGAAAGCCGTGGCCTTCGGATGTCCCTTATTGGAAGAATCGCATCAAAGGCGGCTGTCAGAACCTTTTCTTTATTACCAAACCGAACAAGGTAACCGTATTTATGGATATTATGGAGATGGTGGCAGCAAAGTACGGCTATCCTGCAAGCGAGATAGGAAGTTACATACAGCCTATAGAACACAACAGGGCCTGCCAGATTGAATTCAGCTTTTTCTATGACCCTGAAGATGCGGGAGAAAAGGCCTTCGTGTCGGATCTTTACCGTGACGCCGCGATAACCATGATGAACGAAGGGGCCTTTTTCACAAGACCTTATGGTGACCTGGCACCGATAATATACGATCGCGCAGCCGGTTATACGATGGCATTGAAGCGGGTAAAGAAGGTGTTTGATCCGAACAATATCATGAATCCCGGCAATCTGTGCTTCTAAGGAGGATAAAATGCGAAAAGATGAGATGTTTGATACACCAAAAAAGAAGGTAGCTTTGGATGTAACAAATTTAGGCAACTTTGTTTATGATATGGACCATTGCATCAAGTGCAAGGGATGCTACTGGGTTGAGCATACATATATGCCTGGCGTGCAGTTCTCGGTGCGGTGCCCGAGCAACCTCTGGAACGACTTTGATTCCTACGGCGCCTTCGGCAAGATGAGGATCGGGTTGGCCATTAACGAAGGCAAGTTGGAATGGACCGACAAGCTCCTGGAGATCATCTATGCCGACCCGTTGTGCGGTGCTTGCGACGTAGGCTGCAAGCGCAACCTCGATCTCGAAATAGGGTTAAGCCTCGAGGCGTTGAGGATAAAAGCGGTACAGGACGGGGCAGGCCCGATGCCGGCACACAAAAAGATAGCCAAAAATATTGCCGCAAAACACAACCAGTTCGGATCGCCCCATGAAAACAGGAAGAAATGGGTGACAAAGGATGTGAAGGTGGCGGAAAAGGCCGACACGGTATATTTTGTCGGATGTTCCGCCTCGTATGTGAACCCTGAGATAGCAAGGGCAACAGCCAAGGTACTCAACGCGGCCGGCAGGAAATTCATGCTCCTGTCCGATGAATGGTGCTGCGGGAATACGCTTTATTCCGTCGGTATGATCGATGAGGCACGGAAGCTGGCGAAGCGCAATATCGATGCAGTAAAGGCAACGGGGGCCAAGACCCTCGTGACAAGCTGCGCCGAGGGATACCGTATGTGGAAGGTTGATTATCCGAAGCTCCTCAATATATCCACTGCGGAACTCGGTTTTAACGTCGTACACCTCATTGAGATCGCCGATGAGGCGATCAAGAAGGGCACCCTCAAGTTGACGAAGCCTGTTGATGTCCGTTTTACCTACCATGATTCATGCGGTGTGAGCAGGCTCTGTGATCCCTGGACCCCGTGGAGCGGCGAGCGCGGATGGATGGGCATGGTAAGCCCTTCCCTCAAGAGAAGACGCGGCAAATCGGGATTGTACGCAGAGTCAAGGAATATATTGAATGCCATCCCCGGCGCCAAGTTTGTTGAGATGCCGAGGAAGAGAGAAAATGCCTTCTGCTGCGGGGCGGGCAGGGGAGCAAAAGAGGCATTTCCGGATCTCGCCTCGTTTTCTGCAAAACACCGGCTGGATGAAGTAAAGTCAGTAAGCGCTGAAGTTCTCGTATCTGCATGCCCCTGGTGTAAAACCAATTTCAGCCAGGCCGTCAAAGAGAACGGGGACAATGTGAAGGTAATGGATATTGCAGAGATTATCAGTGCTGCAGTTGAATTATAAGGAGGCGGACTATGAGTATACAGAAACAAGCATATAACGCATTAGAGTCGGTAGTGGGCGCAAAGTATATCTCTGACGATCCGGCCGTCTGCGAAGGCTACCGTTCAGGGCCCGGCGGATATGAAAGCGGTCTCGGATACGAGAGGGTGATGACCACAATCCCCGGCGCCGTGGTCATGCCGAAGACAACGGAAGAGGTACAGAAGGTTGTTAAGATATGCAACCGTTACAAGGTCGCTTACGTACCGTACAGCACAGGCTTTTACGGCCCCCGTTCCCACTGCCACGTCGAGAACGAATTACTCATCGATCTGAAGCGGTTGAACTCTTTTGAGATAGATGAAAAGCACTTCCATATTGTTGTCGGATCAGGTGTTATATATTCACCTATCCAGCAGGAGGCCATGAACAAAGGCGCCTATGTGATCATCGGCGGCGGCGGCGCTCAGGCATCGGCGATTGCAAATCTGATCGGTGACGGCTGGTCTCCTTTAAGCCACCGGATCGGTCTTCCTCACAGGCGTATACTTGGAACAGAGCTTGTACTGCCCGACGGGGAACTCGTCAAAATGGGATCTCTCGCAGAAGGCAGCGATCCCTTCTGGGGCGATGGGCCCGGACCTGACCTGAGAGGTCTTCTCAGGGGCTTCACGGGTCTTCGCGGCTGTCTCGGCATTGTTACAAAAATGGCAATCAAGACCCTTCCCTTCCAGCCTGAACCGCTTGTGCCCACGGGTGTTGCACCGAACACTGCACTTGCGCTTCCGCAAAAGCGCGTCAAATGGGTTAATTTCCAGATGCCGAGCAAGGCAGCCCAGGTAAAGGCCATGTTCGAGATCGGCAAGGCGGAGATTGCCGGCGCGGTAACAAAGGTACCTCTTTTCTGGCGGGCCATTGCCAAGGCCGAGTGCAAGGAGGAATTCTGGGAGATCTGGGGCAAAGAGACCGAGGAGTCGATCAAGAACTTTTTTATCGTCCGCGTGCTTCTCATCGGTTACACCTCAGAGGAACAAATGCAGTATGACGAAAACGTGCTGAACGATATCATGACGGAGCTGGGAGGCATTGCGCGGCCCACGAAACCGTCGGATGAATCATGGATAAAAAATGCCGACTCGGCGGGTATGTGGCTTATGTGCGGATCGTACATATCCGTTGACTACATCATCGAGTCGCTCTCACAGGCTACGGTCCATGGAGAAAGCTATGCGGACCTGAAGAAGAAATACACACCGCCCCTTATGCCCGACAACGGCGATCCCGGCTGGTTCCAGAGCTTCGAACTGGGCCACCAGGGCTATTCCGAATTCCTCGTATACTGGGATCAGGACGAAGACACAACCGGCGTGGACCATTTCTATCTGGAAACCGCAAAGATGAACATAAAGGAACGGTTCTACACATCCCTCCTCGGACCTCATCAACCCCTCTATCTGACGGGACCGATGTACGGGCCGAACTATCATGAATGGCTCCTGAAGGTGAAGGACGAGTTCGATCCGATCTGGGTATGCCATCCGCCGGTACCTCTGGCGCATGACGATTTTGTGGAGCGTGCGGAATGGATGAAGTCGTTGAAGGACTGGGAAAGCCCGAAAAAACTTCCCATGCCCAAGTGGTAAACCTGTAAATATACAACCGGCGCCTTTTCCCGAAAGGGGAAAGGCGCCTTTTCAACTTGACATCAGATCTGTCACACGATGATTGATCCCGTATCTTTCACTAAGACGAGAATGGAATCTTATTCACAAAAACGCTCACTGTGCTTTAAGCGGCTTCACATCCAGACAGCGGGTATAATAAAAGGTTCGGATCCATGGAAAAGATGACCGTATACTCGGCCGCAGACGTTGCGCGGTATCTGACCAAACGGCTGAAGAAAGGGAAAAAGACCCGCCCGGGAGGCAAAAGGGGCAGGGCCATAGAGCGATTAACCCGCTTAGAAACCGAACAGGGCGTCGCCGGACTCGTTCAGGCCACATTGGAAAAAGAGGACCTCCTCAAACAGATCGTCTCCGACCGGACTATCCTGGACGGGCAGCAGGCATCCGTCACACAGGAAGAGATCCTGAAGATCCTTGACAGGCTGGAAGTGATTGACGGGGAGGATATAAGGTCGCTGACGCGGGCCTTGCGGTCAACCCAGGGTCTTGAGAGTTCGGTAAAAGAGGCAAAGCGCCGATTGGCGGAGGTCGAGTCCACGATAGCCGAACTGCTTGCCCGCAAAGAGATAGCAGAGGCCTTTGAGGACCGTATTGCGCAAAGGGTTGCAGTCATACGGTCTGCACGAAACGTGGAGAGCCTGCAGAGACTCATCGAGAAATGCGAACTCGCCCGCATGGAACTCCTGGCCAGACGGAACAATGAGAACGTGACGCTGACCGGGGCGGACAATGAGACCATAGAAAAATATGCATCGATCCGCCTGAAGGCCCTCGGCAAGATAGACGAGCTCATGGGTCACGAGGAGGTCTACTACGAGACAAAGAAACGGGAACTCCTGGAGTATAGAAGGCAGCTCCTCAACGGCGGTTTTGTTGAGACGGCGAGCATCAGGGACGAGGTAATGAAGATCGTGAGTCACTCGCAGCTCGGCATCCCTGTATTGCTCCGGGGCCACCTGGGGGCAGGCAAAACAGAGGTCGCACTGCATGTGGCGCGCAAATATTTCGGTTACGAGCCGGAATTCATCTCGGGTTCCGAGGAGGCAACCAAATATGACATCTACGGACGAACGCAGATAGGCGTGCGGCCCGAGAAAGACAGGATCCGCGAGTTTGAACACCACATGCGCGAATATGTGAGGTGGAACCCCGAGGCCCCGAAGGAGGAGCTGAAAGAGGTCGAGAAGCAGTATTATCAGGCCATTGTGGTAAGGGGCCTGACCATCAGTTTCTTTCAGTACGGGCCGTTGGTGCGGGCCATGCGTGAAGGGAAACCCCTTATCATTGACGAGATGGACGGCATCCCCCACTCGATTATCATGCGACTGAACCACGTTTTGACCAGAAGGCCGGGGGATACGGTAAAGATCCAGGAAAACGGGGGAGGCGACATAATCGTAAAGAAGGGCTTCGCCGTTCTGGCTACCGGCAATATCAAATCGGCCCGCTACAAACGGGAAGAACTGGACGCAGCCTTCCTGTCCCGCTGGTGGTCCAACGATATCAAATACACCCCCCAGGACGAAACGTACCAGATCCTGGTCGCTTCATTGCTGGATAAAAGAGGGAACCTTCAGATAAAGGGTCCTGACGATCTGGAGGACCTGAAGCGGTTGACAGAGGCGGCAGCCGAGATCCAAAGGGTATTCACCGGGGAACAGTTGGATTATTTCGGCGAAGGGGCGGATGCGGCCCGTGAAATACCGGCCAGTCTCCAAAAATCGGTTCTTTCGCTGCGCCACCTGTGGAATATTGTGAGGCCCTGGAAGGCCCGCAATTTTGACAGGCCCCTGGAGTCCTATATCCTGAATGAGTTTATCAAGCCCGCAGTAGTAGAGGACCAGGTCTACCTTGTACAGCTCTTTTGCAGGTTCCGCTTTTTCAAGACCTGGAAACCGGATAAGTTTGGGATCCCGGGATTGACGGAGGCCAAGGTCCTGGCCTTCCAGGGAAAACAGACCGATCAGACGGCCCGTTAACAATATGGCATTACCACAGAGCTTTATTATATTGGATGCCAGGCAGATCGTAGACGATGTGTACGGTCCGCCGAACCATGACCGCGGCCGGCAAAACATCGATGCCTTTCGAAAGGCGCACATCGAAAAACCCGTTCCCGTGAAGGCGGTTTCCCTTCCTGAAGATGAGCGGACATACCGCATTGACCTCAGCAACTACGAAGCTGTCAACGAGCCCAGAGACATCAACGGCCGCATCGCCTTCCGCGCCGTCAAGGGCAGCAAGGAGTTCGTCGTAAACGAAAAGGGCGAGATCATCGGCAGGGAGTATGACGGTGTCGGAGACCCGCAGAATATCAACGGCCGCATCGCCTTCCGCGCCGTCAAGGGCAGCAAGGAGTTCGTCGTAAACGAAAAGGGCGAGATCATCGGCAGGGAGTATGACGGTGTCGGAGACCCGCAGAATATCAACGGCCGCATCGCCTTCCGCGCCGTCAAGGGCAGCAAGGAGTTCGTCGTAAACGAAAAGGGCGAGATCATCGGCAGGGAGTATGACGGTGTCGGAGACCCGCAGAATATCAACGGCCGCATCGCCTTCCGCGCCGTCAAGGGCAGCAAGGAGTTCGTCGTAAACGAAAAGGGCGAAAGGGTCGGGGGAGAGTATGAATATGTAAGTGCCCCGCGTGATGTCAACGGCCGGATCGTCTTCTGGGCGCGTCAGGGGACTAAATATTTCGTCGTCAACGAGAAGGGCGAAAGGGTCGGGGGAGAGTATGATGCGATCGGAGATCCCCGGTATATAAACGGCCGGATCGTCTTCCGGGCGAAACACAAAAACAAGTGGTTTATCATCACAGAAAAGGGGGACAGGATCGGCGAGGCATACGATTCGGTCCGCGACCCCGAGAGCAT
>MVRS01000054.1 GCA_002067975.1 Syntrophorhabdus sp. PtaU1.Bin058 | reverse complement strand
TGTCGGTATTGCCATAAAAGGTGACGTTGAGGCCGGCTCCGGCGCAGCGCACCTGGTCTTGGTGATGCAGTTGTTCGCAAAGAAGCCGAAGGGAACGACGAGCGGGTTGGCGAATGAAAGGTCTGCCGTATCTATGCCGCCGAATGTACGGTCGGTCCACACTCCACCTTTATACCCCAGAAGGTCTCCGTGCGATTCTTGGATGAACGCATCGCCTGATACGTCCGATGCACCGATGGTGACCTTTGCGCAGCAATAGGTGTCGGGACTACCAACGGCCGACGCCATCTTCCTGTAGTAGCCTGCCTTGCCTGCCGGGACAGTCCCGCCGGTGGGAGGACATATCGTGTCGCCGGCGTTACATTTTTCACTTGTACCTGTCATCGAGTCGTCTCCCTTGACCGCGAGGATGCCGTCATAGGATGCCTTGGAAGAGTAGCGGACCGTGTAGGTATCGCCGTTCGTGCACGTAGCATAGGTGATCCCGTTCTTCTTGCCTGAATCCTGGGCCTGGGTAGGGGTGCAGCCCTTTGCCGACAGGAAGTTGTCTGCCATATCGTTCCAGTAGTAATACTCGGCAGACGCGCCGTAGAGGTTGATCTGGTAATTTGTCGCCGCCGCTGCCACGCCGGTAAGGCCAAGGACGGCAGCGCCGATCACTGCGAATTGCATAAATTTCTTAAACATATTCTCCTCCTTCTCCTTAAGAGATTTCATAATGCCTGCTTATGCAAAATACCTGCTTATGCTCTTTCTTCTGATGCCGAAAAGTGCCATAAGGCCTGATCCCAGAAGCCATACTGCTGCGGGGACCGGGACGGCCCGGATCTCGGTACCGATAAAGTTGTCGGCGAGTGTGGTATAGTCGCCGTCAGCACCTGCGGTCATATAGGTGCGGATATACGCCACCAAGGTACCCACAAGTTCCGCATTCTTGTAGTTGAAATAGTATAGAGAGGACCAGACCTCGTGGGTGGGACCTGTCAGGTCTGCCAGCGATATGGTTGCCTCTTTTCCTGGTGGGACTTTGAGGCTATTGGCAAATCCACCAATACTGGAGTCAGTGTTTTTTTCAATATTATAATAGTGTGAATATGTACTGCTCTTTGCAAGCACTACTGTGCTTGTTCCATATTTGCCGTAACCGTAAGTGCTGCCTGTAACGGCATCGGTTGCGGTATTAAGATTTGTCGCTTTGCCTCCCGTAAGGGTGAGGCCGTCGCCGTCATTGTATCCGCCTGTTATCCAGTACTGTGCAGGGTTTGGCGATGCATTTTCCTTCGCCCAGTAGGAGACCTTGACCTGGCTCATGTCGGTAAAATTTGAAGCAGCCAGAAGGTCGCCCACGAGACCATAAGACGAGACGCCTGTCGATGTTGTATCAACACCGAGATCAGTGCCCCACTCATTGGGAACCGCTGTGCCGGACTGAAATACAAATCTGAGAAGACTGTAGTCCTCAAAATACGCCGATGCCTGACCGGCGAAGCCGATGACCAACATCATTGCTACTAAAATTCCTAAAAACTTCTTCATGCTTACCTCCTTCTTTCTTGCTTATAGTGTGTTCGCTGTCCATGCTGTAAATTCCGTACATCCTCTGCTTCTACTTCTCATCTGAAAAACAAAATATCTTTTCCTGCTTCTTTTTTCTCTCGTCCCTACACACCACCTCCCTTCTCTGTATCAGGCTTCGCACCGGAAACGTATGTCCCGGTACAACAGCTTTGTGTAAATCCTATGTAATGCGATCTCTTGATCATGTCTTCTTCCCTGTATTCACTTGTCAATTTTATGCAAGTATACAGGAGCGATGTTGTGACGTGATGAATGTCAAATAAAGGTTTTGTAAAAATGCCTTTTTCATCATGCGTCCGATCTCCTGTTGTTGCATGTGCTTCACCGCACCTTCCGGATATTCCGACTGCTGCCTCATATCCCAGGCGCAGCCTGCGGTTTCTGTCTATTCGATTTTCAATTTTATGCAAGTATACAGGAGCGATGTTGTGACGTGATGAATGTCAAATAAAGGTTTTGTAAAAAAGATGTTATGCTTTTTTAATATCCGGAAATGACGAAACGGAGGAAACGAATGTGCTTGCGGGATCGCCATGATAAAAAGGGAGGGTTGGCTATGAGCTATGCACCATCGGCCATGAGCTGTATTGCTTTATTCTTCCGGGGGCAGGGAGATCTCAACCTTTGCCTTTCCCCGCACTGTTGCGATATAGGCGTTTGCCTCCTGCTGGCCCTTCTCCTGTTTGAGGAGCGTCCTGATCCGGTCTTTCAGGTTTTCAAAGGGGACTGTCGTCTCGGGTTTGCGGTCCGTTGCCTTGATGATGTGATATCCGAGGCGGGTCTCCATCACTTCGCTCACCTCTCCGGGCTTGAGTGCAAAGAGGGCCTCTTCAAAGGGTTTTAGGAGCTGTCCCTGGCGCACGTAGCCGATGTCGCCGCCTTTTGATGCGCTTGGATCCTCTGAGTATGCGCGGGCAAGGGACTCGAAATCCTGCTTCTGCTTGAGCTTCGCCATGACATCGTCGATCTTCTTTCGGGCTTCGGCCTTTTTCTTCGCGTCCCACTGCGGGTCTGTCTTGATGAGGATGTGGCTCGCCCTGACCTGTTCGGGCTGCCGGAAGGAATCGCGGTTCCTGTCGTAGTATGCCCAGATCTCCTTGTCCGTCACGGACGCCTTTGATGCGAACTGCGTCTCGATCATCTTCTGTACGGCAAGCGTCCTTTCCACCTGTTTACGCAGGGCCGCAGGCGATATCCGCATCTCGGTCAGGGCGTTTGTGAAGTCTGTCTCGCTGGGATATTGTTCTTTCAGTTTCTTAAGCGCCTCGTTGATCTCCGCCTCGGTGACCTTCACCTTTGTCAGGCTCTCCTGGATGAGGAGCTCACGCCTCACCATACCCTCCACGACCTCTGTCCTGAGGCGGGTTACCTGCGAGCAGGTGAGCGGCTTGCCCGTATTCAGGACGATACGCTGTATCCGGTTCAATTCCCGATTGAAATCATCTACGGATATCTCTGCCCCGTTCACAACAGCCACGACGCCCGGTTTCTTCTGCGCCTGGGCAGGTGAAATGCAAAATACAGAGGTTAGAATACAGAATACAGAAGTCAGTATACAGAAGTGAACTGCCAAGCCTTTTATGGTGCGGCCAATGGCCATGTATGCTCTTTTTCGCCCCATGCTTACCCCTTTCTATGTTCTCTGTGTTTTTCCTGACTTCTACCTTCTGCATTCCGGATTCGTGCTCTTTTTTGTTTCATCTCCTGTCCTCTGCCTTTCATTTATTTCGTCCGCATCTTCTGTGCGTCGATCTTGTCCCTGTACTCCTGCACGAGTCTTTCCAGCTCCACCTTCTTGATCTGTGTGAAAGGCTCTTTCTCGAGCACCCTGTCCTTGAACCCCTTTCCCTCGTATCTATGGAGGATCTCGCTCGCCACAATATACATGCCCGCGTTGTTCTCGACGCACCGGTCGTACCTCTGGTTCACCCTCTTCAGTTCGTTCTGGAGCCGCTGGCGTATCTCGACGAGCTGCTTTATCTCCTTGTCACGCTCCTCTATTGTCCGGAGGTCCTGCTTCTCTTTTTTGTCCAGCGAGTTCCGCTCTGTCTCTACCTTTGCAAGGCGCTCGGTCAACTGCCCGCTCTTCGCATCCAAGGAATCGGCCTTTGACTTGAGCACCTTCTTCTCGGTCCGGATCTTCTCCACCTCTTCGAGGGCAGCCCGCTTCTCGTCTTCCAGCACGGTCTGCTGGGCAATATCCTGTGAATATTTGCTCTGCGCCTGGGAGAGCCTCCGGTTGAGGTCTTTGATCTTTGCCGTATACATCTTCTGTTCACTTTGCAGCCGCACATGTCCCCAGCCGAAGCCGACTGCAAAACCGACGGCTATCCCAAGGGCGATGGCAATGAATATCTTCAATTTCGCCCTGTCCATGGCTGCCTCCTTATACGTTCATATCCTGCAGCAGTCAGCTAAAACCGGCAATTGAGGTCAAGGAAAAACGAATCAACGGCAAACCGTGTGTTGCCCCCTACGTTGGGCGGGGGCGTGATCCAGTCCGTTGAAATCCATTTAAATGTTGTCCACAGATTCTTTGTCAGTCCGATCTCCCCTCCGAAGATCCAGCCCTTTGCAGAGGTGCCGCCAAGGTGGAAATCCGGGTCGGTGAAGGCATCCATGACCGCATCCCTTTCAAGGTATTTATAATAGGAGAAGAATCTCCAGTCGCCGAATTTTCTCATTACGGGATGGCCGACCGACAACCCGACCTGATACCCTTCCGTCTCTGCCTTGTAGTCCGGGATCCCGGTAAGGGCGCGCACCTCCGACCTGTTGTAACCGATGTTGTTCACGTAATCCGCCAGGAGCACAACCCTTACGGGGTCCCAGAACCCGATATCCAGCTTGCCGGTAACGCTAAGCTCCTGGTATTTTGCCGCATACCCTGTCTTCGTCGAATTGAGGGGGTCTATAAAGATAACGGTATTCCCTTTCTGCATAAAGACGGGCGCAGAGTAATCCGTCTCGCCGGCCGGACGACCCGGAGGATTGACGATCCCCTGGGTATTTTTGAAATCGTATAACGCCACCCCCAGCCTGCCGATGATCTCTTTATGGGGTTTCAGATCAACCCCTGCCTGCCATCCGAAGAGCCACTTGTCCTGCTGATTGGATTCGATCTCCTGGAGGGGAAAGGCGCCTGCCGTGAAAAACCCTTTTATGCTGTCGGTCAACGGCACGGTGTAACTCGCAGCTACCCCGTCGAAGGTCAGGTCATTGTACCAGACAAGGTCTGAGTAAAAGAAGGGGTTGGGTATCCTTCCACCCCAGAAGGTGAGGTTCTCAACCGGTTTCCACTTGGCATAGGCAAGGTCTATCACCACGCTGTACTTGTTCTCGAAGTTTCCCATGGTCTGGTTTGTTGTAACGGGATTTGTGGTATTGCCTGTTGTCAGGCGGACAGCGGCCTCTGTGCTCTCATTCACGTCAGCCGTTGCCTGCAGGCGCGCCCTGACCCGGACACGGTGCCTGTCCTGCGTGGTGTTCAATGGTGTGAAGGAGGTCGAACTCGGATCCCAAAAGACGTCGTTGTCCGGACCCATGTAATCCCCGTGATAACGCAAACGCACGTCCCCGCCGAAACGGATCCTCTTCGTCCACTCCGGAGCGGCCTCTGACCTGATCTGCCCCTTTGTCTCCTGGAGGACCTCTTCCTTGATCTCGGCCTTCACCTTCTCCCTTACGTCCTTTTTTATCTCCTGCGTTACGTCCTGTGTCATCTTCTCGAACCTCTTCTGGTCCTGTTCGGAAAAGATGACGACCTGTCTCTGCGGCGCCGCCTCTGCCTTCTTTGCCACCTTGCCTGCCTCTTCAGGGGTAATAAACCCCTTTGTCCTGAGAAGCTCTGTCAGGGCGGCAAGCCCCGATAACCCGGAGGCCATCTTCTTCCGCAATGCCTCTGCCTCGTCCTTCATCAATAAGCCATTTTTTAACAGGATGTTTACCAGTTCCTCGGTGCCGGATGTATCTTCTCCTGCAGATTCAACTCCCTTTGGTATGGTGGAGAGCGGAAGCGCCTCACCGTGAACACTGCGCGCTGCCAACGCAACGTGGCATATTAACAGGGCAAGAAGCAGCAATACGCCCCTCATCGTTTTGTTCCATCGTTGTCTGTGCATACCTGCTCCTTCTGTCAGTTCACCCTCCCGTCAAACCATCCATAATAGTCCTGATAATTTGTGAGAAGGTAACAAAGCAATGTTACGGCGATGTTAAGAAACCTTAAAGTTTTCATTAAAACAGGGCCCTTGAACGCTATGGCAGGGTACATCAAAACTGGACCCCTACCTTGAAATGCCAACGTTCATGGTATTTATCCGTCTTGTCGGTATCGATCAACGGAAACCCGAGCATCAGTTCGTAATAGAAGTAATTTCGGACGGTCCCTCTGATCCCCGCCCCTGTTCCACGGAGGCGTATGACATCGTCCTGGAGATCGAGGGCCCGTTTGACGTGCAGCCATGCATAGTCGTAAAAGACAAAAGGCGTCATCATGAAGTATTTTCCCCAACCCATGAGAGAACCAAGGTCCGGCGCGGAAACTTCCGCTGTCCCGTGGAATGCGTCATCCCCCAGCGCCTCTGCCTCCCTGTATCCCCGCACGTTCATCATCCCGCCGCCCGAATATTGCTCGTTCGAGATCAACGGCTGGTCTGCGATCTGCCCGTCGAGCTTGAGAAAGAGGCCCATCCCTGCGGGGAGTTTCTGATTTCTCTCTATGCCGGCGGTGAGATACATATAGTTCCCCCGTGCCCCTGACCGCTTCACCTCAAATTTTTCCTGGTCAGTGACGAGCCCGCGGAAGGCCACATTCAGGCCGCCGCTGAACCTCGTCATCCCCCAGGCGTCGGGGAGCGAGGAGTTGTACGATACGGAGAGCGGGGCGTACGTGATAGGCGTCTCTGTCCCTGCCGCCGTATTTGCCCCCACCGTCTCGGTAAAGTTTTTGTAGTCAAGCCCTGCGGTGATGTTATGTGCGTAAAAACCATAGGGTGGAAGCGAGATCACATACCTCGTCCCCAAGATGGTTCCTTTGCCGCTCACCCTGTATCCGGTGCCGGTTATGGTGGTATTGCTGTCCGACTTTACTCCGTAGAAGGCCAAATAATGGTTGGAATTCCAGGGCGCGGGGAGCGTGTAGGAAAGACCGTAGAGCTCAACCTCTTCGGTCTTCTGGGGGGAGATCTGGTATTGTATGGAAATGGAATGGTCCCTCTGCCACAGATTGTCATAGCGGAGCATGGCGCTTAAACGCTGATCGCTGGTATCGTGGGTGCTTAAGTTGTTAAGCTCAACGCTCCCGTGGAGGGGAAGCCGGTCTTCCACCTTGATCTCCACGTCCGTCAGGCCCAGCTCCTTGCCGGGCGAGAGGATCGGGGCAAGCTTGATGTCCTGGCCGCGGCTTGCGCGCTCCAAGTCCTTTTGGACCATGGGCGCATAGAGTATCTTTCCCGGGGAAAGCGAAGGGAGGTCGCGAAGGATTTTTTCACGGGTATACCATTTGTTGCCCGTGACGCGAACGCTGCCTATCTTGCTCTCTATGACCTGGAGCCTGATCGTCCCTTCCGTGACGGTCTGCTCGGGGATGTTCACGAGAACCGCGGGATAGCCGGAATCGTGATACATCTTCTCCAGTTCGTTCCGCGCCCGTTCGACGTCGGAAGCGGTCTTCCCCGGCCCCACATATCTTTTGAGGAGATCGTGGATCTCCTTTTCCGTTAGGATGGTATTCCCTTCGATAATAAAAGATTGGATCCTGAAGGAAGGCTCCTGTTCGGCCGGTTGCGCCCTGACAGACCCTGGATGCGCCGGTTGCGTCTGACCGTTCACGCCGGAGGAGACCATGGAGATAGAAAAGAATACTGCTGTCAGCAGGAGCCATCTATTGATACGGCAGCGTCGGCGCGAAGGTCCGGATCTGCCGGGACTCTCCTTTTTTCTATAGTATTGGATCATTCCCTCTCAATTCCTCGTATAACAACAGGACGTATTGCGAGGACTGTACAAAAACATCCGGGGGCTTCCTGAACAATCGCCTTGTTCTTCTGCCCTGTATTCAATCTGGAATTTGCTGCGATGAGAAGGTATCAAAATAATGTTATGCCCTTGTTAAGGAATCTTTAATTTTTTATTAATCGCAGCGCTGTTTTCGCGCTGCCCGTTATGCCTCTCATTACATCGGTCACTGTGCAGATTCCCTTGCCGGTGCCGAGAGGCACAGGCGCTATCTGCTGCCGGGCGCTGCCCCTCTCGTTGTCTGAGGCTGGGACCCTGTCGTCTGTCCCGGCGAGACAGGGCCTGACGGCTGGTTTTGGCGGGGGATCACGGGCATGGCCGCTGCGGGTCTCGTTTGAGAAGCGGGTCTCGCTGCAGGCAATCTCCCTATCCTGGATTGAGGGGCATTCTGCTCCTTTCTTTTCTCCTCATCTGAGATGTGTACCTCCATTTGCTCGTTGCCTTTTGTGAGCACGATGCTGTCGGTAGTTATCCCGGTTACAATAAAGCCGCTTACCACATCGCCCTTTTTTACGACCGTCTGACGGTTGCCCCTTCCGGGTGATGTCTTCGGGCTCTTTTTATCTTCGATCATGGCAAATTGAACGGCGTCCGATACCATTGTGGAGTAAAGGACCAATTCGGGCCTCGGCATGTCGGCCTTTTTTTCAACGGGGGTGATCCTCTCGGGATGGAAGAGGTTCATCTCGCCGATGACCGCGAAATCGGCAGGCGTCGGGGCGCTGCCTTTCTCTGTCTGTTTTTTATCCCCCTCAACGGGCGTCTTATGTTGTGCGCCCGGCAGAGAATATCTGCGGTCCATGTGCGCGAGAGACAGGAAAACAAAGACGGCAACGATCACGGAAATTGCCAGGAGGAGCGCGTTCAAAAGGTTCGCGTGACGCGCGATATGCCGTATCATCTTCATTTCATTTCCCGCCTGTAAGCGCGGAGACGCGTATCTTCACCATCAACTCTCCGGGGTCCCTGATATTTTTGATCCTGGCGTCCATTTCTCTGACAACAAGGTAGGGTGTCCGCGTTTCCATGCCGAAGAGGACATCGCTCAGCGCCTGGGTATTGGGCAGCACGGCGTCGATGCTTACGTTAATGACCTGGAACTTGCCGAGGTTATCGGGTCTCTCTACGCGCTCGCTCGTGATCGATCCCCCTCTTCCCGTTATGATCCCCTTGACCGTATCCTGGAGTGTCGCGGCGGCAAGCGAGATCGTCTGGGCCTCGATGATCTTTGACGCATCGGCCTTCCTCTGCTCTTTCAGTCTGTTCAGTCTCTTTTCCAGTTCGGGTCTTTCCATGATAAGCTTCATCGATTTTTCCAGCGCCTTTGTCCTCGCAGACTGGGCCTCCTTCAGAGATGCCATTTCATGTTTGATAAAGAGGTACCCGTACTGATACGCGACGAGCGCTGTAAGCACTGCGATGACCGGTATGGCGATGGTAAAGAGCCTATTTTTTCTTTTCATACCCTTCGATCTCCATCCTTACGGCAAACCGGTCCACGTTCTGTCTTGTATCCCGCGTTGTCGGCGAGGAAAACTCGGCCTTCTTGAAAAGGTCCGATTGCTCAAGCTTCGGCAGGGTCTCCGTTGCCGAAGAGGCGTACCCCTCGATCTCTACCTTCTCGTCGGTGATCTTTGACCTGACGAGCCACACGCTCTTCGGCAATACCTTCGTCAGTTCCCTGAGAACATGAAGCGTCATGGGCCTCGATTCCTTGAATTCATTGATCTGGGCAATCTCCGCTTCGATAGTTGCCGCCTCTCTCTTCAGGGCCTCAACCTTTTTGACCTCGCCCTTCAGCGCCTTTATCTGGTATTCGATGGCCTGGAGCCTTCTCTTCTCCATCTCCACAGGCGCGACAACATAGACTGCAAGCGTTGCGGCGATGAAGGCAAGGAGGACAACCGTGACTGCCATCGGCGCTTTTCGCGTCTTCTCCCGGCCTTTCCCTGCAAGATCAAACCTTTTTGTCCCCGTGCGGAGGGCCTCCAGCAGTCCCCCGAGGGGTTCGATATTGTTTTCGTCGCAGTCCGTCTTGAACATGGTCTTCATACTTTCATTGTTCAGTATCCTCACCGGGGCGCCGATAATGCGCTCAGGTGCGGTATATCCCGGCGCGGCGTTGAAAAAGACAATTGGCGCAAGGCCTTCCCCTTTAAACTCTTCCAGAAAAGGGGTGAGTTCTTCTTTCACGAGGCTGAGGTTTTTCTCATGGTCCCCGCCCGGAAAATTCCCGCAGAAGCTCGCTACAAAGGCCCCTTTCTTCATCGCGCACCCCTCGTATCCACTGTCGCTGATCGATACGCACAGGGCGCTCCCGTCTTTGTCCCCGATCATACTGCAAAGCGTGCCGAGACCCGTCACGGCCGGTGCGATCCTCGACGGCTCAATGCCCTTCCCGCGCAACGCCTGCAGGTAGGGCCTCAGGATATCGGCACGCGTTGCCATCAGGAGTATATGGAGCTTATTGTTCTCTTCATCGCGGATCATAAAATCATACATCGCCTCTGATGGATGGAGGGGCGTCAGCCTGTCCAGTTCAAAGGCCACGGCCGATGCTACATTGTCTCTGACTGCCGCAGGAAGCTCTACAGACCTTATCATAACCCATTCCCTCGGTATGCCGATCACGATCTCAGCACCCCTTGCCCCGAACTCATCGATAGCGAGAGAGATCGTCGATGCAAGGTTTTCCGGCTGAACATACCGGGCCCCGTCAAAGGAATACCGTTTACATCCCCTGATCCTCGGCCTCGACAGGAACAGCATTCCGTATGCCGCCGCTACAGACCCCTTGCCGAGAGTAATGGAGAGAAATCTCTTCGGGATGATGACGCCCTCCACCACGTTGAAGGAAAGTGCCTTACATATGCTGTCGGCGATCTTCCTTGCACGCGCCGCGATCACGGAAAAATTTTCCTTCCAGGATATCATTGCCCCGATCAGCTTCATTCGTGCATCTCCGACGGGCTTTTGTAATAAACGAACTGAGATAGACCGCCCCCCTGAACCGTTACTACCGCCCGTATCCCGTAACCCTTCTTCGCGTCTCCCTGGAGGCCGACAGATTCAATGGTATAGGTATCGGATTCGCCCATATCGACATAGGGGGATATTGCCTCTGAATTTAGTCCCGTTATGGCCTGAATATCCTTTATTTCTCTGAATTCCGCCGCCTCCCTCTGCTCCATGATCCGCATGACGGCATCCGTGGTCAGCCCGGGGAGCGCCATGAGTATCTCCTGTGGGGCCGTGTTGAGATTGATCTTCGATGTGGATCCATATACGGTCACAAAATGGATAAGGCCCTTTCGTTCCTTGCTTCCAAAGAGGATATCCGGCGACATATCCCTCACCAACAGGAGCTCTTCCATGACCTCGAAGGGACCGTTTTTTGCTTTATAGGGATTTGGAAGAGACAGGTAATATTCGTCCTCTGCGCCGTTGAGTCGGCGCACGTTGTCCCCATCCACCCAGTCAAGCATGGAATCAACAATAATATCGGCCCGCTCCTTAGGAACGCCAAGGCTCACAAGGAGGTTGTTCAATACGACGCCCGTTGCGTCCGTCATCGTATTGATGTTGATCTTGCCGGATTCGTTCAGGAGCCTGATAACGTAACGACCCGTTCCGATTTCACCGGTATACGGCCTGCCGTCAACCCTCACGACCTCGCTGCCCTCGAGGACAACAGCCTGGTTCCGATAGACCTGCCTGTGATATATCTCCATGAGGGCTTCCTCGATGCCGGCCTCTGCATAGAATTTCTTCTGCACCCCTTCCCTGAAGTAGAACGTCGAACGTGCTTCCGTTTTCGTGAGAAACGAAAAAGAGACGACGAGCACCATGAGGATCGTGATGATCCACAGCACCATCAAAAGGGCAATGCCTCGCTCTGACCGGATCATGCCTGCGCCCTTTGCGCCCTTATAGGCACGATCATCGAAATTATCCGGTCGCCCCGCAGAAGATGCACCCTGATCTTCAGGGGGAATTTCATGTCGTAGAGCCACTCTTCTGTCCATTCTTCCCGGCCGTCGGCCTTTTTCCCCAGGCAGTATTCAAAGCGTATGTCATCGAACCCCTCGAGGAGCTTTATCTCCTTCCCGTTCCCGATCCCCCTGACGTTCTCCTGCGCATAAAGCGCGTGCCTGTTGTTTGTATCCGTATCAACGCGGTAGGATACGACCACGTATCCTTTCTGTCCGCCGAGAAGCGAATAGCTCGACGCGAACCTGACAGAGTCTCTTGTGCCTCTCAAAACATAAGGGTTCTCACCGGCTGCCGCCACGTTGACAGGTATTGCCGACTGGATCTGGGCATCGATGATCGTGCAGGAGACCGTAAGCCTCTCCAGCACCTCTGTCTTCCGTTCACCCTTTTCAAGGGACCGGTATCCAAGCCGCATGGCGCCTGAAACAACCAGCACCAGCAAGCCCAAAAGGACAATGGAGATCATCAGCTCCAGAAGCGTAAACCCCGATTGCGCCCCGCAGTATCCGGACAATCTGTACCGCACCCGCCTCATACCTTATCAACCTGTACCTTCACCGCCTTCAGCGTTCTCAGGACCAATGATCTGTTTTTTGTGCCCTTCTTCCATGACATGGTAAGTCCGATTTCCATCATCTTCAGCGGCAGGTTTTTCGTCCTTCCTTCCTGTACAGGATATATGGCAACGTCTATCCTGTATCCGTCGTCAGTGACCTCTGTCCATGCACTCTCCGCAAGCGTATCACTGCCGAGGATCTCCTGCATCCTGGTCTCCGCCTTCACGGTCGCGGACAGGTAATCCTCTGTCAGGGAGAGCGTCTTCAGGTTTAGTGAAAACAACTGCAGTATGATCGTTATTGTCGTTGCGAGCAGCGCAAAGGCGACGAGGACCTCGAGAAGGGTAAATCCGTCTTCTTGTGCCAATGCCTTTTTGATTTCCGCGGCTCTCATCGTATTGTGGTTCTCCACGCTATAAAATCATTGCCCCGATAACCGGGTCGATCTCAATGCTGATGGTCCTCCTGCTGTTCCATAGGGTGATAAGACCTCCGTCGGCAATGCCGGACTCGTGAAAGATGATGGAGTAGCTTCCGCCGTTGATCTCACCTCTTAACGGATCGTCGATCCTGATCCCGATCCCTTCGGGGATGCTTTTTGTCTGCACGCCTTCGATCCCGTAACGGCCCGTATCGATATTGATCAGGACGGTCTGTGTCTCGCCTTTGTTTTTGGCCAGCATCTTCGCGCAGCGCAGCATTGCCGACAATTCGCGTCCTGCGGAATTTAACCGCAGGGAGGAAAGGGCATTTGTGAAAAACATCGTCGATAGGCTCAGCATAACCGCAATGAGCACAAAAACGATCACCAGCTCAAGGAGCGTAAACCCCGTATCAAACCGACGGATGCCCTTTGCTGTCACCACTGCGCTATCCATCAGAAGGGCAGATCGAGGATGCTGAAGACCGCCATAAGCATGGAAACGACGATACATGCTATCACAAGCCCCATCACCAGTATGATTGCCGATTCGAGAATGCTCATAAATCTTTTCACCGCGTCTTTCAGGCCCTTTTCATATGTGGCAGCCACTTTAAGCAGCATCGTGTCGAGCCTGCCCGTCTCTTCGCCGACCTTGATCATGGAAAGCGCCAGGGGAGGCAGGACGTCGGCCTCGATGAGCGGGCCGGCTACGCCCTTGCCTTCCCTGACGTCTTTTGTAACATCTTCGATAGAATGCGCGATGACCCTGTTGCCTATGACGTCCTTCGCGTTCTGAAGCGCCTGCAGAAACGGCACGCCGCTTTTTATCAGCGTTCCCAGCGTTCTGCAAAAACGCGCCGTTTCGAGTTTTCTGAGCACATCGCCGAGGAGTTTCAGCTTGAGCCTGTCCCGGTTATAGGCGCCCTTCTCCGATCTCGTATAGACCAGACACATGTAAGACGCCGCAGCGACAAGGGGAATGCTGGCCCACCAGAAGGAGCGCAGGCCGTTACTCAGCGCCAGGATGACCTGCGTGGAAAAGGGCAGCGACCCGCCGAGTTCTTTGAAGATGACGGAAAACCTCGGGATCACAAAGGTGAGGAGGACAATGATCGATACCCCGCCCGTTATGGCCAGGATAATGGGGTATATCATGGCGGAGACGATATTCTCCTTCAGCTCCTTTGCCGTTTCCAGAAACTCGTTGAGCTTGTCGAGTACGATATCGAGGACCCCGCCGGTCTCGCCCGCCCTTATCATGCTTACATAGAGCCTGGAAAATATCCTGGGATGCTTCTGGAGGGCATCCGAAAAGGAGCTCCCTTCGCGGATCTGCTTCAGTATGGAATGGATGACCTCCTTCATCTCCTTTCCTTCTGATATCCCGGACAGGATATTAAGGCTCCTGTCAATGGGAAGCCCGGCGCTGAGCAGGGCGGACAATTCCGCTGTGAACGTAAGAAGGCCGCCTTTTGACGACCGTATCGCAAGGGTCCTGCCGAGGCGCTGACGCGGGGCGGTTATCCTGAGCGGTATCACACCGATATTTTTCAGTTGTTCGCCGGCGCCCTTTTCATCCGGCGCCTCGATAACACCTTCGACGATCGAGCCCTCAAGGGTGGAGGCGGTGTAAGAGTAGACGGCCATTTAATCCTCCCGGGTAACCCTGAAGACCTCGATCGAGGTTGTCGTACCCATCTGTATCTTTTCGATGCCGTCTTCGAGGAGCGTTTTCATGCCGCTCTTTCGCGCAGTCTCCCTGATCTGTGCGGCATCGGCGTTTTTCAGGATCAGCTGGCGCATGTCGTTGTCAACAACGAGCAATTCAAAGATCCCCATCCTCCCCCTGAATCCCGTGTGCCCGCAGGCCTCGCATCCCTGCCCCGCGTAAAGGGTTATTCCCTTCCGTACACCGAGGGCCACCAACTCCTGCCTCTGGTCTGACAGGCCGTTTTCGACCTTACACTCCGAACAGATGACCCGCACCAACCTCTGCGCGAGTATTCCACGGATAGTTGACGACAGGAGAAAGCCCTCGATCCCCATGTCGAGGAGTCGCGTGATCGCGCTCGGCGCGTCATTGGTGTGGAGCGTGGAGAAGACGAGGTGACCCGTGAGGGCGGCCTGGATCGCTATCTCCGCCGTCTCAAGGTCGCGTATCTCGCCGATCATGACTACGTCCGGGTCCTGCCTTACGATATGACGGAGGGTATTGGCAAACTGAAGACCTATCTGCGGCTTCACCTGAATCTGGTTGATCCCTTTCAACTGGTACTCCACGGGGTCTTCAACGGTAATGATCTTTTTGTCCGGCGAGTTGATCTTGTCCAGCGCCCCGTAGAGCGTTGTCGTCTTGCCGCTCCCGGTAGGCCCCGTTACAAGGATAATACCGTTCGGTCTCTGTATCAGATGATTGAACCTTTCAAGCACGTCAGGCATAAAGCCGAGGGAATCGAGTTCGATGACCACGCTTTCCTTGTCCAGTATCCTCATGACCACGCTTTCGCCGTGGAGTATGGGTATCGTTGAGATCCTGAGATCGATCTCCCGCTCACCGACGCGAAGCCGTATACGCCCGTCCTGGGGCAGTCTCCGTTCCGCGATGTTCAGCTTTGCCATGATCTTCACCCTCGATATTATTGCCGCCTGCAGCCTCTTCGGAACGGACTCAATATCGTGGAGTATGCCGTCGATACGGTACCGTATCGTGATCTCATCCTCAAAGGGCTCGATGTGGATATCGCTGGCCCTGCCCTCTACTGCCCGCGTGATAAGGAGATTTACAAGCTTGATGATGGGGGCCTCTGATGCAAGGTCCTTGAGGTGGCCGATATCTTCCTCCTCGGTCTCTTTGATGAATTCCAGGTTCTGCTCGTCGATGCCCTCGATTATCCTGTTGATGTTCTGCGTTTCCTGGCTGTAAAACCTTGATATATGCTCATCGATCGTTGCCGGATCGCCGGTATAGACCACTATGTCCCCTGCTATTGCCACACGCAGGGCCTCGATGATCTCTTTCCTGCCGGGATCGGCCATAATGACCTTTAACGTGTTGTTTCTCAGCTCCATGGGGATTATCTTGTTCTCACGGATAAAACGCGGGGATATGCCGTCGATGATGATCGGCACCTTTGGAAATTCTTCAGCGGTGAGGATCACGGAATAACCCCCTTGTCGCCATTGCCCGTATTGTCCGCGCCGTCTCCGGATGTCTTTTCTCCGGGGGCGCTGCGCGGTACGTTCTTTTTCTTGTTCCTTAAGAACTCATCCTTTTTCAGGTGGCCTCCCAAGGTGGTGATGCCCTCGATGTAATCCGATGTAACGGAACCGGCGTCTTCCTGGTTTTTGATGACGCGGGGGGTCAGGAGGATTATCAGTTCTGTCCGGTCATTATTGTCCGTTGTGTTGCCGAAGAAATAACCCAGAAGGGGTATCCTGCTTAAGATCGGTATGCCGACCCGCGTCTTCGTAACGTCTTCCCTGATAAGACCGCCGATAATGATCGTCTGCCCGCTCTGTACAACGAGGTTTGTCGTTGCTTCCGTCTTGCTCAGGATGATGCCTTCATCGGTGCCGGTGATCTTCTTGATCGAATATGATGAGACCTCCTGTGCAATGTCGAGTGAAACGAGACCGCCCTCGTTGATGCGGGGCTTTACCTTGAGGATGATGCCGATGTCTTTATACTGGATCGTCCGTTGCGGGGCGACCGTTGTCGATCCGAACGTCTCGGAGGTCACAATCGGCACCTGGTCGCCGACCTGGATGCGGGCCTCTTTATTGTCGGAGACAATGACATGGGGCACGGCGAGAAGCTTTACGCGCGAATCAGTGGCAAGCATATTGATAACGGCCTTGGCGTCCCTTCCCAGGGTGCCTGCAAAGGTGAATTGCCCTGTGCCCGTTGCCGTTGCGGTAGTGGTGGTCGTGGAGGATGTGGTGGTGGTCGTCACGATGTCCGCTCCCGGTGCGTCGAACCCGAGAAAGCCCCCGGCGCCGGACCTGTTGAAAAATGTACCTGATTTGAATTGCAGGGCCCATGAAACGCCGAGGCTCAGATCGTCTTTTAATGTTATCTGGGCGATCACCCCTTCGAGGACTACCTGTCTCGGTATAATATCGACCTTTTCGATTGCGCTTTTTATCAGCTCATAATCTTCCGGCAGGGCAAGGACGATAAGGAGGTTCAGGTTCTCATCGGGGATGATCTTCGTAATATTCGATATGAGCGAACTGCCGGCGCCTGCGGGAGGCGATAACGAGGTGAGGCCCGAGGCCAGGGACGGCGCTGTCGGGCGCGGCGGCTGTTGCGCTGCGCCTGTTACGGATTGTGCGGTCAATCCGGGGGTAGTTGAGGTCGAGGTCGTGACCGTTGTTGTCGATGGAGAAGACGCTGTCCCTATCGCCGGGGTGGAAAAGACCTGCTGGAGGATGGCCGCAACGTCCCTGGCCTTATTATTCTGCAGGTGGTAGACAAAGACCTGCGGTTTTTTCTTCTTTGTCTGTTCGCTGTCAAAAAAATTGATGATGTTCAGGATCCTCTTTATGTTGGCATCGGTATCGACGAGTATGATGTGGTTCGTTGTAGGCATGTCGATTGCAATGGCATTCGTTGTCAGAAAGGGCGTAACAAGTTTTACGATCTCAGAAGAGCTTATATACGAGATAGGCACAACCTGGATAACCGATTTCCCCTGGGTGCTCATGGTATCGGTATCCCTGCCGATCATTACCTCTGCAGGCTCTTTCGCGACATCACCGATAGGGACAAGGCGGTACAGGCCGCTCTCTTCAACGATGCCGACACCGGCTATGCGGAGGATCGTCTCCATCAGGGGAAGAACCTGCGCAATGGCCACAGGCGCTACAGAGCGGAACGTCACCCTGCCCTTTACCCGCTGATCGACAACATAATTGACCTTCAATATCTCCCCGAAGACGGTCTGTATGACCGAATAGATATCCGCATCATCGAAGTTGAGGCTGATGGGTCCGCCCCTGTTAAAGCCGGTCCTCGAGGGCGCGAAAGGCCTGCTGCGTAGCGGCGATGACGGCGCTGAACGCTGCTGCACCTGCCCTGCGGGCCTTTCGGTGTGCGTCTGTTGGGATTGCCCCTGCTCGCCTTGCGAGATGTTGCCATTCTGTTGTGCCTGCTGAGATGTTGCCTGCTGAGATGTTGCCTGCTGAGATGTTGCCTGCTGAGATGTTGCCTGCTGAGATGTTGCCTGCTGAGATGTTGCCTGCTGAGATGTTGCCTGCTGAGATGTTGCCTGCTGAGATGTTGCCTGCTGAGGCTCGTTGTCGGCATAAATCGCCGGTACATTCCAGAGAAAAAACAGGAGGAGCGCAAAGATGAGGCTGCTTTTCAAGGGATCGTTCTCCTTATCGTTACCCTTTCACCGATACATAAAGAAAAATTATCCGGCTCCCTATAACAGGCTTTCCGAATGTGGCTTCGAGGCATCATGGCGTGTATTTATCAGCCGGTCGTATTTCTCTCCAGCCCTGCTATGAATATGTGTGAACGTTGAGAAGGTATCAAAACAATGTTACAGCGGTGTTAAAAAAAGATTAATTTTTTATTAAGCCTCATCCCTGTTTTTCGCTGTTATTTCATTGCGATCCGGGGTATAGCGGGCACGATCGCGGCCTCCTTCGTTATCACTAACGGCTTAAAAATACCGATAGTTACAGGACACGGTCTGTGGATGAAAAGGGTTGCCGATCAAGGCCGTCAGACTCCATAATCCATGCGCAAACCCATGGCGCCGCACGTTCAGCGCTTATTGACCTCGACGGCAAGGTTCTGTATATATAAAAAAGTATCTATGCAGGAGGTCAAGGTGTTCGCTAAAACGTTAAGAGCCGGTAACCGGCAGGGATTCACGCTTATTGAGCTACTGGTCGTGATGGTCATCGTGGGACTTCTCGCCGCCCTCGTAGGGCCGAGATTGTTTCCAAAACTTGGGAAGGGCAAGCAGACCGCGGCAAAGGCACAAATCGAGATGCTGGGGCAGGCGCTCGATCATTTCCATCTTGACGTGGGACGTTACCCCACCACGCAGGAAGGCCTCGGCGCCCTTACCGCAAACCCCGGTATCCAGAACTGGGAAGGTCCCTATCTGCAAAAGGGGCTCCCGAACGATCCATGGGGAAAGCCCTATAGTTACCAGTGTCCCGGGCCGCACGGCGAATATGACCTCTATTCATATGGCCGGGATGGTTCTCCGGGCGGCGAGGGAGAAGACAGGGACGTGGTGAACTGGGAATAGGGCCTTTTTTGTAAATACCCTTTCAAATAATAGAGGTCCTTTTCGGTAAATCCTTCCCACGCAAAGGGGAGGAGCGCGTTATTCTGATAGAGGGCGTCCTGCATGACGGGGTACCGCGCGTTGTGGTGATATTTCTCGAACATCTCCGTATGGGGTATGGGTGTGTATTCCGCTATGTAGGGCCTCACGCCCAGTGAAAAGAGATAGTCGATGGCATCCTTCACCGCCTCCCACCTTTGGAAAGGAAGCCCTGCCAGGATATAGACGCTCACCTTCTCCATATCGAACCCCGCACCCCTGAGGACGGTCAGGGCCTTTTCAAAGACCTTTGTGCTGACCTTGCCCCCCGTTGACCTCTGGGTATCGGGATCGATCGTCTCAAGGCCGATCCTCAATTCCTGAAAGCCCGATGCACAAAAAAGTTCCGCCAGTTCTTCATCGATAAGCGCCGCATTGACCGCGTTCGGGTTGTATATATCAATACGAAAGGGGAGCTTCGCGATCCCCTTCAAAAGAGGTTTCACGTAGCGCTCTTTTTCGTAGAGGAAATTATCGTCGTAGATGGCGAACCGTTTTACCCCGTGACCGTGCCAGTATTGTATCTCCTCCATGACCGAATGGTGGCTCCTTCGCACGATGGAGGGATGCATATAGGGCGTTGCGCAGTAGGTGCACCGGTATATGCACCCGAAGGAGGTGAGGAGCGGCACAAAGGGTATATCGTCACAGAGGTCATAGCAGGGATAGGGGAGGACATCCAGATCGTATATGGAGGGCCTGAAGGCGAGCGTTGTTGACAGCGCATCTTCGACAAACCCGTAAAACCTCTCCATCTCGTTGTGTTTCACGATAAGGTCCGCACTTCGCAGTTGCCGCCCTGCCTCTTCCTCGCAGAGCGACGGATAGATGCCGCCGACGACTATCTTTGATCCCGGGAAGACCTCTCGTGCGGCCCCGACGGCCTCTTTTGTGCCCGGATACCAGTAGGTCATGATGGAGGTGATAAGCACAAGGTCGGGCTTGTCCATGCGGGCGAGTTCCCCAACCAGCGTCTCCCGTGAGATGCCGTATCTCCTGTAATGTCTCCGTATGCCCTTCAGGGCGTCCGGCTTGGGCACCCTTTCCTTTACAAACGGCGCCCTTCCGTCTGCCTTCCTCTTTGCCTCTACGGCCCGCATGCAATCGATGAAATGCAGATCCGCGCCGTTCTTTCGGAGGATGCTCCCCACGTAGAGGAGACCCAGCGGGCTGGACCAGAAGCCGTATGCGGCAAAATCATAAATGGAAGGATTGATGAGAAGCACCTTCATTAACGTCACCCTTTTTACATTAAGCTGACAGCCTTCAGCGATCAGCAAAAATCTCGTGAGGCGTAAGTCGTCAGGCGTGAGGCGATTAAACCTCATACCCCTTAACGATTAACACCTTACGGGTTTATGCTTTTCACTCTCCGCTCTCCGCTGCCTTTCCCCCTTACGACTTACGCCTCACGACTTACGGGTTCACCGTCCATTCTACGTCCGCCGCTTTTTCCGGACGAGGAGCTTCACCGTCACGAGCCCGAAGATGAACCCGCCTATATGGGCATACCAGGCGACACCCTCCATGTGCGAATAGAGCAGTTGCACAAAAAACCACAGCGTTAAAAGCAGGATAGCGGGGAGTTCAACGATCTTGATAAAGATGATGATAATCAGTATGGTCTTGATCCTCGCGTGAGGGTAAAGCACTAAGTAGGCACCGAGGACCCCCGATATTGCCCCGCTTGCCCCGATCATGGGGACGGAAGAGGCCGGGTCGTAGAAAAACTGGAAGGCAGCGGCAACTACGCCGGAGAGGAGATAGAAAAATATGAAGCGCATATGGCCAAGGGCGTCCTCTATGTTATTGCCGAATATCCAGAGGTAAAGCATGTTCCCTCCGAGATGGATGAAGCCCCCGTGGAGGAACATGGAGGTAAATACGGTGAGCACGTTGTAAGGAAGGAGGTCCCATCTCGTTGTTATTGCTGTTGCAAATTCCCTTGGGATCAATCCGTAATATCTATAGACCGCATCGCCGGCAGTCCCGTGAAGGGCTATTGTCTGCCACAGAAAAATTAATATATTTACAATGATCAAGCCCACTGTTATAATTGGGATAGTGCGTGTTGGAATATTATCCTTTATGGGTATCATTTTCGTAATTCATATCACGTGTTTCCCACCAAGTCAAAATATCGGGGAGTAGCACATGCCGGAACTGAGAAAGGATCCTATTATTGACAGATGGGTTATCATTTCCACTGAAAGGGGGAAAAGGCCCGTCTTCTTCGTTGAAGAGGCGCCGCCTGCCAAGGCCCCTATGTGCCCGCTCTGTACGGGAAATGAGAACATGACTCCCCCTGAGATATATGCGACAAGACAGGACGGCTCCGTTCCGAACGGGCCCGGCTGGCTGCTGCGGGTTGTGTCGAACAAGTTTCCGGCCCTCAGGGTCGAGGGGAACCTCGACAAGGAAGGTATCGGTCTGTACGATAAGATGAACGGGGTGGGGGCGCACGAGGTGATCATCGAGACCCCTAACCACGGCGAAACGCTGTCAAATATGAATCTCGAAGGTATACAGCGTGTGTTTATCGCTTACAGGGCGAGGATCCTGGACCTTATAAAGGACCAGCGGCTCAAATATATTATGGTCTTCAAAAACCATGGCTCTGTGGCAGGGGCATCGCTGGACCATTCCCATTCGCAGCTCATCGCCCTCCCGATCGTTCCGCGGAGGGTCGTCGAAGAGATCAACGGCGGTCTCAATTATTATAAGTTTAAAGACAGGTGCGTCTTCTGCGATATTATTGCCCAGGAAAAAGAGGATAACGTCCGCGTCGTCTTTGAAAACGACAAATACATTGCGCTGTCGCCCTATGCCTCCCGCTTTCCTTTTGAAACCTGGGTCCTGCCGAAGCGACATGAGCCCTACTTTGCCTCCTACGAGAAGACCGACGAGTATCTCTCCCTCGCCGAGGCACTCTCCACGGTCCTTAAGAAATATGACAGGGTGCTCAATGCACCGCCATATAACTATATTATCCACACGGCGCCCTTCGGGAACGGGCAGATGCCCCACTACCACTGGCATATCGAAATAATACCACGGCTGACCAAGATGGCGGGCTTCGAGTGGGGGACGGGGTTTTACATCAATCCCACGCCGCCGGAAGAGGCTACGGAATATTTGAAAGAAACGCAGATATAGGGGGTCACTATGAAAATATTAATCGCTTCTCCTGAAATCTATCCTTTTGTCAAAACCGGCGGCCTTGCGGACGTAACAGGGGCGCTCCCGAAGGCCCTGAAAAAACTCGGCGTTGAGGTAAGGGTCATCCTTCCGAAACACAAAGGCATCGAGGAACAGGGATTCCCCATGCGGTATAAAAATTACAAGATCGCGTGTCCCATATCCCAGAGCTACATCGACGCGGAGGTCGTTGAGAGTGAGTACGACGGCATTACCGCATACCTCGTAGAAAAAGACGAATACTATTACAGGGATTATCTTTACAGCACACCCGACGGCGATTACCTGGATAATGCCGAACGCTTTGTCTTTTTTGCAAAGAGCATCCTCGAGGCGATCAAGGTCACCGGTTATGTCCCGGACGTGATCCACTGCAACGACTGGGAAACCGCCCTCACCCCCGTATTCCTCAAGATCCTCTATAACAACGATCCTGTGCTCAGTAAAGCGGCCACGCTTCTCACCATCCACAACCTCGGATACCAGGGGATCTTCTGGCATTACGACATGCACCTCCTTAATATCGGATGGGAATACTTTACGCCTGACTTTATTGAGTTCTTCGGGAACATCAATTTCCTCAAGGGCGGCATTGTCTTTTCCGACATTATCAATACGGTGAGCAAACAATACAGCGAGGAGATCCAGACGGACGAGTTCGGCTGCGGCCTCGACGGCATCCTCCGGACAAGAAAGGATGATCTCTACGGCATCATAAACGGCATCGACTACACCGACTGGAACCCCGAAAAGGACGGCTTCATCCCGGCACGTTACACCGTTGACAAACTGGCGAACAAAAAGATCTGTAAGGGCTCCCTCCAGGACACCTTCGGATTGGCCGTCCAGGAAGACGTCCCGCTTATCGCCACCATCTCAAGGCTTGCCGACCAGAAAGGTTTTGACCTTATAGGGTCATCGCTGGAAGAGATGCTTGCCCTCGGCGCCCAGTATGTCGTTCTCGGCACGGGCGAGCGGAAATACCATGAGCTTCTCTCGCAACTGGCAAAGCAGTTCCCGAAATCATTCTCCATCAAGATTGCCTATGACAACAAGCTTGCCCACCTTATCGAGGCCGGCGCGGATATGTTTCTTATGCCCTCCCGGTACGAACCCTGCGGTCTCAACCAGCTCTACAGCCTCAAATACGGAACGGTGCCGGTCGTGAGGGGGGTCGGAGGACTTGAAGATACGATTACGGACTACACGGCGGAACCCGATACCGGGACAGGCTTTAAATTCCATGACTATGCAAAGGAAGCGATGCTCGACGCGGTCACAAGGGCCCTTTCGGTATACCGGAATAAAGATGCCTGGACTGCCCTCATGAAGAGATGTATGGCAGAGGATTTCTCGTGGGAGAGATCCGCGAAAGAATATGTCGGACTCTATAAAAAAGCAATCGCAAAGCGTGAATCCCGTTGATCTTCTCGGGAAGATCATCGAGATCTCCCATTCGAACCTTGAACTGACTTCACGCATAAACTCTATCCTGAATATCATCTCCCGGGATATGTCCTGCGAGGAGGTCATAATCTATACGTTCGACAAGGACAAGAGGCTTACGTGCCGCTTCGCCAATCAAAAGAGCGTCCTTTTCAAGATCCTGAACCAGTACCGGTGCCATGTCGGCGAGGGCATCGTGGGAAGCGTGGCGCAGAAACGGTCACCGCTCTTTTATACGATACGGGACGTGCCGCCCCGGTTCGGCTGCCTGTTCTACCCGGAACTGGACGAGAAGCTCGAAAACTACAAGGCATTTGCATTTCTCCCCCTTGCGGACGACAGCTACCTTTACGGGGTGCTGGTCCTGAGCGCCGTGAGCAGGGACGCGCTCCATGACGCGGAAAAGATCTTTCTCTCCATCCTTTCCCGGGAGATCGGCGGGATACTCCGTTCCTATGAGCTGATCCTCTCTTCAAAAAAAAGGATCAGCGAGCTCGCAACACTTTCGGAACTGGGGAAGGTGCTCACGTCCAACGCAGAACCGCATGAACTCCTGAAGAACATAGCCCTGATCATAGCCAAGTCGCTCAATGCGACGTTCGTTACCATTAAGCTTGAATATTCCCCTCTTAAACTCGATGTCCATCGTTTTACATACGGCGTTATCGACCCCTCTGTTCAGGATCACGTGAGGGAGCTGGAAGGGACGGCGACGAGGCTTCTCCGTGCCGTGTCGATGAAGGACTGTTCGCCCGATGAGTATGAGAGCGGCTTCAGGTTCTCGCTTTTCTCCGCGCCCGTGATATCAAAGAACCGCGTCCTTGGAACGCTGACCATATGCGGCGAGAAGACAGGGCAGAATTATACCCTCGGGGAGGACGGCCAGTACCTTATCAATACGATAGCCAATTACATATCGAGCGGGCTGGAGAATACCCTGCTGAACACCCGCCTCAGGGATGCCGTAAGGGAACTGGGCGATGCGCAGAAGAGGCTCATCGAACAGGAAAAATTCCGGAGCCTCGGGGAGATGACCGCCAACATCGCACACGAGATAAAAAACCCCCTTGTCATCATCGGGGGGTTTACCAAAAGGCTTGCCAAACAGGTAGACCTCGGCCGTACCGAAAACAAATACATCAGCATCATTCTCAATGAGGTTACGAGGCTTGAGTCAATACTCAACGAGGTCCTCAATTACGTCAAGGAAACACCCCTTCTTGCCGAAACCTGCAATATCAACGACTATCTCGACGAGACACTCTACCTCCTTACGTCGGATGCGTCCTGGGAAGAGGTCAGGATCGTAAAGACCTATGACCCCGGACTTCCCCCTATTGCATGCGACAGCCAGCAATTAAAACAGGTCCTCATCAATATCCTCATAAACGCCCATGAGGCCATGCACGGCCGGGGCACCATAACGATACAGACAAAACAGGCTACGTATGAGAACAAGCCTTTCATTGCCATCTCCATTACCGATACCGGCGGGGGCATCGACCCGGCGATTATCGATAACGTATTCAATCCCTTCTTTACGACGAAAGAGCGGGGGACGGGGCTGGGCCTTGCCATCTCCAACAAGATCATCAAGAATCACAAGGGTCATATCGATGTGGAAAATATAGCAGGGAAGGGAGTAACGTTCATCATATACCTCCCTGTAAAAAATCATACGACAAAAGAGGAGTTTTTATGAAGAACGCAAGGATTCTGGTAGTAGATGACGAAGAGAACATACGGTTGCTTTTTAAGGAAGAGCTTGAGGATGAAGGGTTCGAGGTAGATCTCGCCTCGAACGGGTTTGAGGCCCTGGACAAGCTCAAACAGGGACGGTTCGATCTCGTTGTGCTCGATATAAAGATGCCGGGCATGGACGGCATTCAGGCCTTAAATGAGATAAAGAACGCCAACAAGGACCAGCCGGTGATCCTCTGTTCCGCATACGGAGAGTTCAAGCAGGATTTTTCGAGCTGGGTATCCGACGGCTACGTTGTCAAGTCGGCAGATACGCGGGAGCTGAAACAGACCATCAAAAATATCCTCGGCCTGTAGCGTCCTGTCCTGTAAACGGCTTACTATCAATCTTTTTGTCGAATATTCCCTGATATTCAGGAAAAAGGATAATGCGGGTTTATCGTGTCTACAAGAAAGCCTTGAGCATACGATCGTTGAATCGATGCCGCGGAAACCGGATAATCCATCCTTTAAAACGATACTTGTCCCTTTACCAGATGCCGTCCGATAATTAGTTTTTCAATTGCCTTTGCCCCTTCGTAAATCTCCACTATCTTTGCGTCCCGATATAGCCGGCCGATGTCGTACTCATCAATATAGCCATACCCACCGTGGAGTTGAAGGGCTTCGTCCACTACCCTTACCCCTACTTCACCGGCATACCATTTCGCCATTGAAATGAGGGCCGGCTCGATCGTTCCCTTGTCCACTTTCCAGGCCGCTTTATATGTAAGATTTCTGGCGGCTTCCGTCAACGTGGCCATCTCGGCAAGGGTAACCTGTACAATTTCGCTCGATGCCAGTGGTTTTCCAAAAACCTTTCTATTCTTAGTGTGACGCAACGCCAGCTCCAATGCACCCTGGGCTATGCCCACACCCTGGGCCGCGATGTAAGCCCGTGAGCGGTTAAAAAAGGCCATGAAGCACTCAAACCCTTTGCCTTCCTGACCGATACGGTTTTGCTCCGGTACCCATACGTTGTTGAAGGTGATCTCGGCTGTATCGTGTGCCCTGATCCCCAGTTTTCCGCATATTTTGTTCCGCTCGATACCCGGGCTGTTTCCATCAACGACGATGACGCTGTGACGCCCTGTTTTTAGAGCGGCATCAGGGTTGGTAAGGCAAAGGGTGACGAAAAAATCTGCAATATCGCCGTTAGAAATAAACATCTTGGAGCCGTTGATACAATACCCGTCGTCCTTCCTGACTGCCCGCGTCGATACGTTGAGGACATCGCTTCCTGCATCCGGCTCTGTCACCGCAACCGCACCGATCTTGCCCTCCCGGCAGATCGAGGTCAGGTAGCGTTCCTTCTGATCTTCCGTGCCGAAAAGCATTATCATTTCGCTGCCGAAAGGGAGGCACATGATCTGACTCCCGATACCCGGGTCGACTCTCCAGAACTCTTCCATTACTATTGCCGTCTCCAGAAACCCCATACCCATGCCACCATATTTTTCATCAATAAAGATACCGACAAACCCGAGTTCCCGCGCCTTTTGCAGGAGTCCCATATCTATCTTCTCGGCCCGGTCGCACTCTCGGGCCACCTTTAAAAATTCACCCTCGGCAAATTCCCGTGCAGCACGTTTTATATCTAATTGAATGTCCGAAAGTCCAAACTCCACGATTCCCTCCTGATCCGTATTAACCAGCCGGCTGATCGGCATTGTCGTCTGTAAGCGATCTTTGCGCACACTCCGGTTGTATCAGCTCAATCCCTTCACCTTCCTTCAAAATTCGGTCTTCTTTTTTCCGCAAACGCCGTTATCCCTTCCGAGAAATCCTTCGTGGCCATTAAGGTAGATTCAATATCATCCTCAAGACGCAGCGCCTCTTCAATTGCCATGCCCTCCCCTCTGACCATAAGTTCTTTTACATATCGGACAGCAAGGGGGGCTGCTTCACATATCGCCTGCGCCATCTTTTTTGCTTCTTCCATTAGCTGATCGGACGGGACCACTTTATTTACCAGGCCGATGCGATATGCTTCCTGTGCCTTTATTGTCTTACCCGTGAAGAGCATTTCTGCTGCAAGCCGCCTTGGAATCGTGCGTGGTAATCTCGTGGTGCCTCCGCCGCCCGGGACAACCCCCACTTTCACTTCCGGGAGTCCAAAAACAGCATTTTCTGAGGCGATCATGATATCACAGGCAAGGCTTATCTCTAAGCCTCCTCCCAGCGTTAGTCCATTGCAAGCCGCGATCATGGGTTTCCACAGGTCCATTCCACGAATGACGCCGTCTTGTCTGCGCCATTTCATGTGTTTCGTGTCACCGATAAAAGGGAGAAATTCTTTTACGTCCATCCCGGCGCAAAATACCTCATTACCCGTACCCGTAATAATGCCGACCCACAGTTCATCATCGTCACGAAAATTAATAAGGGCATTATTAAGCTGTCTCATGCCCTCGACGGTTATCGCGCCCATTGCTTCCGGACGGTTAATCCTGAAAATGGCAATCCTACCGTCCCTTGTGTATTCGATCATTATCGCTGCTCCTTTCTTTGATTATTTTCGACTTCGATCCCCATACTTAGCTTTTTTCAACAATAATCGCCTGCCCGTTGCCTCCACCGCCGCAGAGAGTGGCCAGGCCCCTCTCCAGACCCCTTTTCTCCATTTCATGAATAAGGCTCACCACAAGCCTGCACCCGGTATTGCCTATGGGGTGCCCAAGCGCGATGCCTCCTCCGTTTACATTCATGATATCCCGATTTAACCCGAGCTCTTTTTCTACTGCAACGCAAGGTGCAGCGAAGGCTTCGTTCATCTCGATGAGTTGCATATCTTCTATTCGATAGCCCGTCTGCCTCATAATTTTCCTCACTGCCGGAATGGGTCCGATACCCATGATCCGCGGCTCCACACCGACTGCTGCCGAACCCACTATTCTCCATCGTCTCCGGAGGTTCAACCTGTCTGCCAGTTCTCGCGAGACTACCAGAACTGCCGAGGCGCCGTCATTAAGCCCCGATGAATTCCCTGCAGTGACGGTACCGCCCTTCTTAAATGCAGGTTGCAGGCGCGCCAATGCCTCGAGGGTAGTTGCGGGCCGCGGATGCTCGTCCGTATCAAAAACCTTATCGGGCTCCCCGCGTTTTCCGGGCAAGACAACAGGCACGATTTCATCTTTGAAACGACCGCCTTCAAGCGCCTTCTTTGCGCGCATCTGACTGGTAAACGCAAAGAGATCTTGTTCTTCCCTGGAAATATGGAACTCCTCGGCAACGTTTTCAGCCGTAAGACCCATCAGAAGACCCGTATGCTGGTCAAAAAGTCCGTCCCACACCCCGTCAGAAAATACCGAATGCTGCAAACGCAATCCCCAGCGTGCGCCCTTTACTGAGTATGCCACGTTGCTCATGCTCTCGCCGCCGCCGGCGATCACAGCGTCAGCTTCCCCGAGACGGATAGTCATGTAGGCGATACGGAGCGCTTCCATGGACGAACAGCAAGCCCGATTAACCTGAACCGCCGATGCGTCCATGGAAATACCGGCATTCAGCGCTGCGCAACGGGCAAGCCCGTTTTCATCACTCCGAACCATAACCGTACCCCAGTACACATCGTTAATCTCTTCCTTTGGAAAATTTACCCTTCTGCATACCTCGCCCATAACGAGGCTTGCAAGTTCAGTCTGATTAACATCCCTGAGACCACCTCCAAAGTCACCGATTGCCGTTCTTACTGCCGATACCACTATAGGATCTCTCTTGTCCATTCCCGTTTTCCTCCTTAATTATATTACTGCGCCATGATTGGGAACTCACGTTCAGCAAGTTTTTAATGCAGGCCCCATTAAGGCCCCTTTTTTGTGTCTTATATATTTCATTTTCCTTAAGGACACGATCGACGGGTCAGTCGATTGTTATCCAAAATAAATCAGTGCCCCGTGGAGCGCTGATCTTGTATGTCTTTCACGATTTCTGCGCTACTTTATCTTTTCGATCCCCAAGCCTCTTAGTATTTCTTTACGGAATTCCTTCGAATATGCAACGGCATCAAGCACATCCTCATAGATAAACCAATAAATGAGCATCCCCGTAAAAGTAGCAGTTATTATATGTGCATGCAACTCTACATCGATATCGTTCCGCACGGTCCCTTCCCTTTGCCCCAGGGCAAGGAGCGTCTCAATGGCTATCCTCAATCTTGACCGGATCTCCTTCATTTTCGTTGCTGCATCAGTCCCGTTCCTGCTTATTTCACCGAGAAGCGTGTCGAAAACCATTACCAGGCCAGGGTTGTCTCGTGAGAATTCAGTAACGAACCTGTAATATGCGTTGAATTTGGTCAGAAAATCTCCCTGACTGTTATTTATCTTTTCTATTGCAGCCTTCACAAACCTCTCTGAGTATCTGTCTAATATCTCATCCAGGATTTGGTCTTTGCTCTTAAAATGCCAGTAGAGGGTGCCTCTTGCAATACCAACTGCCTCGGTAAGATCCTTTACCGATGTTCCAACATACCCGTTCGCCAGGAACAGTTTCATACTGCTGGTTAGTATTTTTTCTTTTATATTTTCATATTTATCGCCCATGAGATGTTGCCTGCACCCCCTTACCCTGCTGTCACGACTGACCCATCGGTCTATATTGTACAAAACATATCATTATGAAACATATCTGTCAATAAAAAGATTGCCGACTTTGCTGGAGAAGAGGGATGCACCCGGACGGTGACGTCCACACAGTATGTAGCCTCAAGGGTCAACGGGCTTCGCACAATGAATAGACGGCCGCCTGTCCTTCCGTCGTTCTTTTTACCTTACCTTTTTCCTCAAGATACCGTAGGTGCGTAAAGGCCTCCTGACTGACGAGAAAGGACTGCAAAACAGACAAAAGCGTTGTAGGGTCGCTATTCCTCCTGCGGGTTATTCTCAGTGAGGTTTCATAGATGTTTTTGTCCCCTTCCCGTATCGCGGCAAGGACTTTGCAGCTTTGTTGGCAATGGTGTTCTTTTATCTCCTCAATCCTTTGTCTGCTGTTTCCGAATATTCCTCCGTGGCCGGGCAATATTGTTTCGATATCCAGCGCGTAAACTTTGTCGAGGCTTGATAAATATTCCTTTAACGGGTTATCGTTATTGGCTCTCCCGGGGATGACAGGGACAAAATCTTTCAGGAGATGGTCGCCTGAAATAAACATCTTCCTGTCCGGTTCGTACAGGCACATATGACCCTTGTTGTGGCCGGGCGTTTCGACGCATACAAACCGGTATTCCCCCCTTGTTATGGTGTCTCCGTCTTCCAGGAAGTGAAACCGGGGTACGCCTCCCGACGTAAAGTTATGCCTGACAAGACGAGGTACAATCTTTTCGAAACCCTCTTCAGGAAGACCGTTCATTCGATAAAGCCCCTGGAGCTCCAGAAGATACGCACCGGATTCCATTTTTTGGATGAAGTCCCCCTCGAGCCTGTTGAGGTATACAGATGAGCCGGTATGGATTATCCGGGGAACAAGGCCGACATGATCCCCATGGCCGTGAGTAATGAAAAAATCCGTTCTCTTAAGGTCGATGCGCAGTTTTTTAAGGGCTGCCTCCATGGCGTCCATACATTTGTCGTCCTGCAGGCCGGCATCGATAATAAGGTCTCGCTCCCTGTCCCTGACCAGATAAGCGTTAACAGACTTCGGGTACAACTCCGGAAGGGGCATCTCGATTCTGTAGAGGTCTTCTGCAATTTCTTCAATCATATCTTCACCATGTTGCTTTTCCTATTGTTGTCTTCTCAAAAGCGTTTTTTTGGCCTCCAATATAAGGCTTACCGGAACATAAGGCGGTTCATGAGAATTGCCGCACCCTTTCCGTCGATAACCCTGCTAATGTACCATAATTCGAGCCCACAATTCTCCGTTTATAGGATGTTGGACGCCACATGGGCCTTTTTCCTCACATAAAACTGAAAATAGCCCAGATTGATGAGGCAGACAAGGGCCAGACAGGAAAACATTGCCTGGTACCCGGTGAACCGGATGATGATACCCATAATCGTCGGCCCGAGGGCCAATCCCAGGTCCTGGAGCGCCCTGAAAGTACCTACGGCGGGACCACCGGAAGAATTGGCATAATCAAGGGCATAGGTCATGCATGCAGGGAAGAAAAAGGCGCATGACAGCCCCCAGAGCAGGCCCGCAACAACAAACATCGGGAGCGTCCTCGAAAAGGAGAGTATAACCATGGCGATCATTGAGACAAAAATGAAGGCCGGGATTATCTTCTCATTGCCCCAGGCATCAAAGATGCGTCCTCCCAGAACCCTGCCGGCGATCATCATAACCGCAATAGCGGAAAAGAAAAATCCGGGGTTTGCAACCCCGCACTGGATTGCATAAAGGGGGAAGAAGGCCCCCACGGATCCCCAGATAAAATTATGCAGGAAGCCATTGAGGGCGGGAACAAGTATCTTCCATTGAAAAAAAGAGGTATTGTGAGGGGCAGTGCCTTGGTCGAGTTTCTCAACCGCCGGGCTTCTGAGCGTGCAGGAAGAAAAAAATGCGCATAAAGACATGCCCGCACAAGAAAGGAAGAAGACGGTGAAGCTGTACTGATTGACGAGAAACATCCCCAGGGCGGGGGCTATAACCGTAGCGAAGGGAGGTGCCAACATGAAGTAACCGATGGTTCGTACCCTGTATGCCAGCGGAGTAATGTTGAGGATGAATGCCAGAACCGCAGTATCCGTCCCTGCAAGCGCAATCCCCTGAAAGATCCTGACGACGAAAAAAGACCAGAAGGAGCGAAGCGCTATACAGGCAAGAAATGTTGCGCCAAAGAGCAAGGCGCTGTGTATTATAACCTTCTTTTCTGAGTATTTGAGCAGGATCCTCCCCACCATTAGCCTGAAAACCAAAGATGAAATGCTGCAAACCCCCACAAGCACCCCTATCTCCGTTTCTGAGGACCCTGATCGTGCAAAAAAGACAGGAAGGGTAGGGATAAGGGCAAAACAGGCAATCAGGAAGGTAAAATATGCCAGAAATGCGCGAACAAAATCACCGGCAAAGATATTCCGTATTGTGTGTTGAGGTGCGTCTTCTCTATTCCTGGCAGTAAAAAATGGTCTTCTCAACGAACGCCTGCGTCGCGCAACGCTCTCCAGACGGCGAGACGACCGGTTTCTACAACATTCGCCCCGCCATCGATCACGAAAACGGACCCTGTGGTAAAAGATGCATCATCGCTGGCCAAATACACGCAAATACCGGAGATCTCAGACGGTTCCGCCATCCGTTGGAGAGGCACGTCTGCGGATGCGATAATACTGGCGTTCTTTTCGTCGGTGCCAAGCCTTTCGGCGAGCGAACCGATCCTTCCTTCCGTTACGACACCGCCCGGACAGACAACATTGCAGCGGATATTGTTCGGCCCATAGTCAAGCGCAGCTTGCTGTGTGAGCATGATGAGGGCAGCCTTTGAGCAACAGTATGCCGGCCTGGCCGCTATGCACCTCACGCCCCCTATGGAAGATATGTTTATGATGGAGCCGCCTCCGGGCATATGTGGGATAGACTCCTTCATTAAGAGAAAGGGTCCCGTTAAATTCACGTCAAGCACCTTTTGCCAATCTTCAACGGGGAGGTCGGTTACCGACCCCTGTGCGGTAATCGCTGCATTGTTGACGAGTATGTCTAATCTGCCCCCAAAGGCCACTGTTGTCGCTACCATCCGCTTCACATCTTCGCTGCGCGAGACATCCCCGCAGCAGGTCGTTACGGTGCCTGCCTGGAACCGTTGGGCGGCCTTATCGAGGACCTCCTGACGACGCCCGGTAATACAGACCCTCGCACCTTCGGCGACAAAACGTTCGGCGACGGCCAGGCCGATCCCTATACCACCGCCCGTGATGAGCGCTACCTTCCCTGTCAGTTTCATAACCACGCCTCCTTTATATTCGAATCTTTTCCAGGAAACCTTCTTGTCCTCTGTCCTGCCGGGAACATACTCAACGGATAAGACCGGCATCAGACCATGTGCCGGCCGCAATATTCAGCTGCGTGCCGGGCTTATATTTTATGCCCTACGGTCGCGCCATCCATGATAGCGCTGTGCATGAAGCCTGCCTGCCTGCAATCCCCGATTACATAGACTTCCCTCGCCTTGCCTTCCATTAACCCTGCGGCATCCGGGTTTGGTGTGAGAGGCAGGGCGATCATGATGGATTCCGCCTCAAGGGTTTCGGTTTTCCCCTCCCTTGTGGTAACGACAAGGCCCCTGTCGGTTATCTTCTCATACCTTACTCCTGTCATCATGACCACCTTTTTCTGTTCAAACCAGGGGAAAAGGCGTACAGGGTCTTCCGACAAAAGCCCTTCGCCCAGCTTTTCAGACTCATCCACGATCGTTACCTGCTTGCCTCTCTTCACGAGAAATTCGGCGAGCTGGCAGCCGTGTATCGCCCCGCCGATCACGAGCACTTTCTTGCCCACGGGCATCCATACCTTTGTAAACCGCTCGAGCGATTTTGCCCCGAGGAACCTCAGGGCGGTCTTAAGCTTTCCGTGCATTTTGAAACTATCGACTACATTGCCGCTTTCAATGCCCGGTATATTCAGCGAAGCGGGGGAACCCCCGCTGGCTATAACAATGACATCGGGTCTTATATCGCTGATTGAAGACTCACCGGCCGTTTTGCCGATTTCCGTGACGACGCCAAGCTTGCTCATCTGGGTTTTGAAGTAGCGGACCTGGTCGAGAATAAGGTCGCATTCCTTATCTTTAACCATGGCCGCCAAAGGCATTAACCCGCCCAGCTGGTGGCCTTTCTCAAAAAGAACGACCTTGTGTCCTCGCAATGCGGCCACCCGCGCCGCCTCCATTCCCGCGGGCCCTCCGCCGATAATCATTACCTGTTTCTTCTTCTCGGCCGGTTTTATCTCAAATGCAAGCTCATTCCCCAGGGCAGGGTTGATCCGGCAGGTCAGCTTTTCATTGAGCCCCCGCTTGTGCCAACACAACAAACAACCGCCGCAGGGGGCAATATCTTCAAGCCTTTTCTCGGCAACCTTTTTAGGATACTCGGGGTCGGCGAACAGACGTCTTGTCATGCCGACAAAATCGAGCTTGCCCTCCCTGAGGGCCTCTTCCCCCAGTTCGGCATCAAGCCTCCCCGCAAGGATAACCGGGACTGTGGCAATTTCTTTCAGCGCTACGGCCAATGGAAGCTGAAACCCCCTTCCGTTACGGCTCCAGTCAAACTCCCTTATCATGAAGTGCCTGGGGAGTTCGGGATGCATAAGGCGATCAGCGTGCAGGAGGTTAAGACTAAATAATCCATAGCCGGCCATTCTGACCTGTAAGGCATCCGCCCCTGCTTCCTGAAGGAGTTGGCCGAACCTCTTGCCTTCCTCCAGGGTTGTTGCCTTGGGTTCCCCGAGTTCAGCGGCATTAAAAAGTGCCGTCACGGGATAGTCGTTGCCGCAACGCCTTTTGATCTCCCTTATTATGTCACACATAAACCTTGCCCTGTTCTCAAGACTATCGCAACCGTATTGGTCATGACGTTTATTCCAGACAGGCGAAAAAAAACAGTTGATAAGGTGGTGGTGGGAGCCGTTGACCTCAACCCCGTCAAATCCTGCCTTCTGGCAGCGTTCCGCTGCCTGCCCGAACCTGTCTATAATTTCCTGGATATCAGCGAGGGTCGTCTCTCTCGGTACAATAGGGTGCGGCGGCAAATGCTGTCCTATCCGCAAAAACTCAGCCTCGGTGAGGGCGGAGGAAGACAATCTCTCGCCAAGCGCTTCCGGCGGTTCAGCCTGATGATACCATGGCCCTGCATGCATGATCTGAAGAAATATGGGGCAGCCATGTCTGTGGACGCCCTTTACGACCTCACTGAAACCCTTAATAAACTTGTCATCGTCTATCCGCGACTGTCCCATCATGCGGCGGGTACCGCGAGGATACTCGACAACGGTGAATTCTTCGATGATCATCCCCACGCCGCCCCTGGCAAGGGACTCGTAGTATGCCTTGATCGCCTCGCCCTGGGTGCCGTCGGGTTCCGTTAAACCCGTGCCTGATGCCGTTTTAATGATCCTGTTCCTTGTGCGCACGCGGCCTATGTAACCGGGTTCCAGGAGCTTCTCAAATTTTGTCCGCCCTACCATGTCATCCCTCCTTTACAATCCTCGCTCAAAAAACAAAACCGTCGCAACAATTCTAATGCAATTACAGCGTTCACCCACCCCTCATGCCCAGCGGATGCGATCCCGCACTGACGCATTACCTGTCCGCACCGGCAGCGCTGCCGTCAGAACATCCCGTTCGAATGGGCAAAGTCGCCCGGAATCTCCTGTGCAACGTCCCAGTGTTCCTCGATCTTGCCATTCTCAAACCTGAATATTTCAATGGTCGCCCGTTCTGTCTTTGGCGTACGTTTCGTATGTACATGGAGTACAACGTAATCTCCTTCCCCGATGATCCTTTTGATTTCGCTGCGCGAATCCGGAAAAATCGATTTGCGATATTCAACATAGACCCTGAGACCCTCGGGGCCGTCCGCCACATTTGGATTATGTTGCTTGTAACGGCCCATATACCTTCTTGCAGACTCAAAGTCCTTTTTGTTAAAGATGAGGTCAAAGAACTCTGCGGCAATCTTTTTGTTTGTTTCAGTCTCCGACATGCTGGCTCCTCCTTGTTGCTTAATGGTTAAGTGATGTTATTTATCAGATAAGATCTCCGTCTCAACGGCATCAGCTGCTGTGCAAATATCCATTTCCCCATTTTCAACCTTTTCGACAATAGATCTCAACCCTTTTGACATTACGGTCTTCCGAAGGCGCCTGCAGAACTTTTGTTCCACCCGTTTCAGCAGTTCTTCTCTGCGCCGTTGTTGTCTTGCACGGTTTAAATTATCGCTCTTCAGAAGATAGTGCCTGTGTTCCTCAATGGCCCTGTAAAGCTCATCCACGCCGATTCCATTTACGGCCTGCATCGCAATTGCCGGGGGCTCCCACCCGGTCTCCCGCACCCTGATCTTCATCACCGATTCTACCTCGTCCCTGAGCCGTGCCGCTCCATCACGATCGCTTTTATTGATTACGAATATATCCCCTATCTCCATCAACCCTGCCTTCATCGCCTGAACGGCGTCGCCGGCTTCTGGCACCAGGACAACTGTGACCGTGTCCACGACATGAATGATATCGAGTTCGGTCTGTCCGACGCCGACGGTTTCAATTATGATCAAGTCCTTTCCGAAGGCGTCAAGAAGGTCCCTTGCGCACGTTGCCGATTCCGGGAGACCTCCCCAGCTTGATTTAGAGGCCATGCTGCGTATGAAGACACCGGGGTCTGAGCTGTGCTGCTGCATGCGAATCCTGTCTCCCAATAATGCCCCTCCCGTAAAAGGGCTGGTGGGGTCAACCGCTATGATCCCTACCGAATATCCTCTGCGTCTCGCGATGCCGGTCAACTGATCCACGATCGAGCTTTTGCCGCTTCCCGGAAGTCCTGTAATCCCTATCACGTACGCGGTTCCAAGGTAAGGGTGGATCGTCCTCATTATTTCACCCGTCTCCGGCGTCTCCTGTTCCACCAATGTTATCAGCCGCGCCAGGGCCTTCGGTTCCCCGTTCAGCATTTGCTCTACCAGTTTCATCAGCTTCTCCTGTTAATCAACAACCCGTCGCCCTGCACGGGATTGACTCCGTCATGATATTCCTCCTCCTTTTAACATTTGCCCGTATCGGCTGAAGGCTGCTCCGCAGGCCTCATGTCTTCCCCTTTATTTCTTTTTCCTTTCGGCTGTAAAACGTCCGAGAAGATCCTTTGCCTCAGGGGATGCCACAGCGAGGGCCGCGAGGGCCGATTCCAGCGCAAGCCCTTCATCAAAACCAACGCCCCCTGTCTTGAGAAGCAGTTCCAGCTCGAGACGGACCGACACCGGGCTCAGGGAGGCGAGGTCCGATGCCCATTCCTTT
>MVRS01000053.1 GCA_002067975.1 Syntrophorhabdus sp. PtaU1.Bin058 | reverse complement strand
TCCGTATCTTGCACCTGCGCTGGATGCAGGGATGGCGACATTTTTCGCTGAGGAGATCATCGAGGCGGTCCGTTATCTCGAGGAACCAGGCTCCTATGCGGCAAACAGCGAAGACCCGACGGATGCAACGATCTGGCTCGGCGCGGCGAACGACGTCATATTCCGGAAAAGAGGGGTCGAGTTCGTTGACGGAACTGCACCGGGCTTTGCAGCCATTGTCGGGGCTGCGCCGGATCCGCAGACAGCGGCGAGGATCGCCCTTGAACTGCAGGAGAAAAACCTCTATGTCTTTATGTGCGCGGAGAATGAAGGGAAGAGGTTCTCGCAGCAGCTTGTTGAGGCGAACATCCAGATAGGCTGGCCCACAAGGCTTGTCTCCTTCGGGCCGGACATATACCAGGCGGTCTTTGCCATAGGCTTTGCATGCCGCGTTGCCATGGCCTTCGGAGGCATCAAGCCGGGCGATTACCGGAGAAACCTCATCTATAACAAGGACAGGACCTATGCATTCGTGCTCGCCCTCGGAGATGTCACCGACGAGTGGTATGCCAATGCAGCAGGGGCGATCAACTGGGGGTTCCCCACCATCGCCGATACGCCGATCCCCGAGGTACTGCCCACGGGCATATGCACCTACGAACACGTTGTCTCCAATATCCCCCATGACCAGATAGTGCAGAAGGCGGTTGAGGTCAGGGGACTGAAGGTGCAGGTGGCTGCCGTGCCGATCCCCGTATCCTACGGACCAGCATTTGAAGGTGAAAGGGTCCGCGGAGAGGACATCTACCTTGAGATGGGAGGAGGAAGGACGGTCGCCGTTGAATGGACGACCACAAAAAGGATGGAAGAGGTGGAAGACGGCAAGGTAGAGGTGGTGGGCCCTGACGTGGGCGATATCCAACCGGGAGCGAGGCTCCATTTTGCCATGGTGGCGGAGGTGGCCGGGAGGAATTTCCAGGAGGATTTTGAGCCTATCCTGGAGAGGCAGAACCATCACCTGATCAACCAGGCCCAGGGGATCATGCATATCGGGCAGAGGGACATTGCATGGATACGGATCTCGAAACAGGCAGTGGAAAAGGGTTTTCGCCTCGAGCATATCGGGAAGATCATCCACGCGAAATACCATCAGGATTTCGGCGCCATCTTCGATAAGGTCCAGATAAAGATATACACCGAAGAGGAAAAGGTCAGGGAGGTCCTTGAAAAGGCCCGCGTTGCATACGATCACAGGGACACGCGCATTGAGGGCATGACCGATGAAAGCATCGATACATTCTATTCATGCATACTCTGCCAGTCATTCGCACCGAACCATGTCTGCGTTATCAGCCCCGAGAGGACCGGTCTCTGCGGCGCGTATAACTGGCTTGACTGCAGGGCCGCCTATGAGATCAACCCTGAAGGTCCGAACCAGCCGATACAGAAAGGCGAGTGTACCGATGACCGTTACGGACAGTTCAAAGGATGCAACGAATATGTCAGGAAGGCATCGAGACAGAAGATAGAGAACGTGAGCCTCTACAGCCTCATGGTAGACCCCATGACAACATGCGGCTGTTGCGAGTGCATTGCGGCGATACTGCCCATGTGCAACGGGATCATGACCGTTGACAGGGATTTTACCGATATGACGCCATGCGGTATGAAATTCACGACGCTTGCCGGCTCTGTTGGAGGCGGCGCGCAGACCCCGGGTTTTCTCGGCCACAGCAAATATAACATCACCCAGAAGAAATTCCTGAAGGGAGACGGAGGGCTCCTGAGGATAGCGTGGATGCCCAGGAGACTGAAGGAAGAAATAATGGATCGTCTTAAAAAAAGGGGTGAAGAGCTCGGCATACCCGATTTTCCCGATATGATAGCCGATGAAACGGTAGCCAAAACCGAGGAAGAGGTGATCGAGTATATCACGCAGAAGGGTCACCCCTGTCTGACCATGGAACCGCTGTTATAAATGAGAGCTCATAGTTCATGGCTGATAGCTCATGGCAAAACAGATGTTGGATGCGAGATCAGCATAGCGCATAGCGCATAGCGGAACACCCGCAAGGCGTGAGGGGAGAAAGACCCGATGCTGGTCGCTGGTTACTGGATGCTGGTTCAAACCAGTATCGAGCATCGAGTGACGAGGGACAAGGTAGTTGCTTATAGCTGACTGCTGAGAGCAGAAAATAGGTCTTATAAGTCGTATAGGACCTATAAAAAAAGAAGGAGATTGTATGGCATTGACTGGAATACAGATATTGAAACTGTTGCCGAAAACGAACTGCGGTGAGTGCAAATTTCCGACCTGCCTCGCCTTTGCAATGGCCCTTGCCTCGGGCAAGGCCGAACTCGACGCGTGCCCGTACGTATCGCCTGAGGCGAAGGCAGAGCTGTCCGATGCGAGCGCCCCGCCGATCAGGCAACTGGGGATTGGGGTTGGGGATTACGAGGTAAGGATTGGCGGAGAGACGGTTTTGTTCCGGCATGAAAAGACCTTTTTCAATAAACCCGGTCTTGCTATACTCATCACCGATGCCATGGACGACGCAGAGGCAGACAGGAGGTTCGCCGCATTATCCCTGTACCAGTATGAGCGTGTCGGCCTGACGCTCCGTCCCGAGCTTGTGGCCCTCAAGGAGACGGGGAACAGGGAAAGATTCCTCAATCTCGTGAAAAAGGCATGCGGTACGCCTTACGGTATTATCCTCATGTCTTACGATGCCGCCCTGATGAAAGAGGCGCTGGATATCGCAAAAGAGAGAAGACCCCTCGTCTATGCTGCGACGCAGGAGAATTATGAAGGGTTCGGCAATCTCGCAAAGGACTACGGAGTGCCGCTTGCAATAAAAGGGCAGGGTATCGAAGAGACGGTGATGCTTTCCGATAAACTGACCGGCATGGGACTCAAGGACCTTGTCCTCGATACAGGTTCGCGCTCTGTCAGGGATAGTTTTTACGACCAGGTATACATACGCCGGGCAGCGCTCCTGAACAAGTATAAACCGCTTGGCTTTCCGACTATTACATTCCCCTGCGAGATGACGGACGACCCGATGAAAGAGGCCCTTATCGCATCGTCCTTTATCGCAAAGTACGCGGGCATCATAGTAATGAGTGATTTCACGGGCGAAACCGTCTTCCCGCTCCTCCTCCAGAGGCTGAACATCTATACCGACCCGCAGAGACCGATGACGACAAAGGAAGGCGTATACCCTATCAATAATCCCGATGAAAACTCACCAATACTCATCACCTGCAACTTCTCTCTTACCTACTTTATCGTGAGCGGAGAGATAGAGAACTCAAGGATACCAAGCTGGCTCTGCGTGATGGACACGGAAGGGCTGTCGGTCATGACGGCCTGGGCAGCAGGGAAATTTGTCGGCGATCTTGTCGGTGCCTTTATGAAAAGGTGCGGGATCACCGAAAAGGTGCAGCACAAAAAGGTCATCATCCCGGGATATGCCGCAGCGATCCTCGGCGACCTCGAGGAAGAACTGCCGGGATGGGAGGTCCTCGTGGGCCCGCGTGAAGCGGCGCACCTGCCTGCGTATCTGAGAATGTTGAGATCGTAGATTATGTTTTGACATCCAGGATACCGTATTTCCTCAGAGGAGGTAACCATGTTGCTAATTGGTGAGAACCTCAACGTTATGTCAAAGAAGCTCTCCGAAGCCTTTTTTGCGAGAGAAGCAGGCCCTGTCCGGAAGATGGTGGAGGCGGAGATCAAGGCAGGGATGGATATGATCGACGTGAATATCGGTCCTGCACGCAAGACAGGCCCGGAATTCATGGAATGGATCGTCAGGACCGTCGGGGAGGTTTCAGATATCCCGCTTTCGCTGGATACAACGAACATTGAGGCCATGGAGGCAGGTTTAAAGGAATGCAAGGGAAAGGCCCTCATAAACTCCGTTTCAGCGCGTCCGGAGAGGATGGAGGCACTGCTGCCCCTTGCGAAAAGATATAACGCATCCTTCATAGGGCTTACGCTCGGCGCGGAAGGCATCCCCAGGGACGCGAACGAACGGGGTCTGTTTGCGGCAGAGATCATAGCGTCTGCGTCACAGCACAATATACCCGATGAAGATATATGGCTCGACCCTATCGTGCTCCCCATCAATTCACAGCAGGTGCAGGTCCAGGGGTGTACGGAATTCGTCATGATGCTCAATGAGCTCGCCCCGGATTGCAGATCAACCTGCGGTCTGTCGAATGTTTCGAACGGTATGCCGAAGCACCTGCGGGGGATCATGAACAGGACATACCTGATCATGATAAAACGGTACGGCATGTACTCTGCGATCGTCGATGCCTTTGACGGTGAGCTCAAGGCTATCGCGAAGGGCCAGAGGCCGGGGCTCGAAGCCCTTATCCACAGGGTGATGGACGGAGAACCCGTAGACACGGCGGCACTGTCCGGTGAAGAGGTGCAGTACATAAAGACCGCGAAGGTGCTCCTCGGCCAGACACTCTATTCCGATTCCTGGCTGGAGATATGATAAAGGCCGTACAAAGTCCAAAACACGTGAGGCGTAAGGCGTGAGGCGTGAGGAGGATAAGAAGGCGGTGCAGGTGCTGCCGGATTTCTGCGATCTCATGTGTATATACGCGACGATGCCGAAGGAGACTGCAATTGACGGATCGGGGAGTTGCAGGACCTTCGCGGCGCTTTACTGCAAGAAAAGGAAGTCCCTCGTCCATAAGAACATG
>MVRS01000052.1 GCA_002067975.1 Syntrophorhabdus sp. PtaU1.Bin058 | reverse complement strand
GTTCAAGGTTAAAACCAGAGAAACTAAAGGAATGAGATGGCTCGCAATGACAACAAGGAAAAAGCCGGATGGCTGAGGGCTCGTTCTATTGGGGGCAGCCTTTCCAGCAAAACCACCCGGTCCCGGAATCGTAAGCCTTTCCTTGTGATAGGAATTGGCTCAGCGCCTGAGAGTTGATGAGATAAGATGATATCCTCGAGCTGTCTACGCTGTCTATCGCGATCTTGCTGCCACCGGGGCCGCCATTCCCGCAGCCAACAGAGCCCAGTCCTACGCATAAGCACGTATCGGCGAACACCGGGGTAGTTGCCAGAAGTATCGCGGAAAACAGTAAAAATGCGATAACCCTTTTTGCCATGGTCAATCTCCTTTTATTGAATCGATTCATTTTGAAACTATTCTATATCTGCGAAATCATGTTTAATGTTCTATGTTCAATCAAACCGTAAAGACTGAAGGGACGAGGAGCGAGGAGCAAGAAACAAAGGCATAGGGGGCAATTGGATGAAGCCGTTTATCGCAGGCACTCCCCTATTGACCCTTCCTGGCACATGGACCCGTCAACCCACACCGCCCCGCTTAAGTTCGCCCCCGCAAGGTTCGCCCGGGTGAGGTCCGCGCCTGTTAGGTTCGCCCGGGTGAGGTTTGCATTGGCCAGAAATGCCACTGTCAGGTTCGCGCCGCTTAAGTCTGCGTTGCTCAGGTTTGCCCAGTACAGGTATGCCCTGGTAAGGTTCGCGCCTATCAGGATCGCGCCGCCTACGTATGCATAGGTCAGGTTCGCGCCGCTTAAGTCTGCATTGCTCAGGTCGCATGCCGGACAGTTCTTTGTGGCCAGCAGTCTTTGCAGGTCGTCCGGATCATATGCCGTTGTGTTGCACGGAATAACGAACATCCCAAGCACCATTCCCGCGCACACTATATATATGATACTCTTCATTGCGCTCCCTCCCTGCTCCCCATATATTTCATGAGGACTTTATTGCCTGTGTCCATAGTTAGGATAGTATCTGTTGCAGAAGATTTTTTCAAGGATAATGTCGTTCCAACGATCTCAAAGCCCACGGCCCGCGGCAATGATCGATTCTTGATACTGGTTGCTTGATACTCGATGCTGGGTACTGGTTCAAACCGCTTTAACCTTTTACCTTTTACGGAATTAACATGCTTCTTGCTATTCACCATTCACTATCGACTATCCACTGCCTTTATGCTATTCACTATCCACTGCCTTTACCCGGCCTCTTTAATCTGTCTCGTTTTAACGTTGAACATAGAACGTTGAACATAGAACAGTTTTTAATTATCCCACGGCTTTCCCGGATATTTGCTGATCGTTGCGTCGAACCACTCCAGCATTCCCGCAAGCTTTTCCATCTGTTCTTTATCCAGGATATTGTCGAACATCATCTTCGCCGCCCCGATAAGCATGGCGTTTGCCGTCGAACAGTCTCCCTGCGAGATTAGTATCACCGGCTTATTGACCGCGTGGGCATATCCCGCCTCGAAGGCAACGCCCGTATCGCTGCCGTCAACGAGGGCAATGACAACGTCGCATTCCTCCAGGAGCCGTATGCACTCGATCTTCACGTCCTCTGCCATCTTCAGCTTTGTCTCTCTGTCCCCTTCTATGTTGGGGGTATGGTCAAAGGGGTCCATGATGATTATATCCTGCCTGTGGGACAAGGCGGAGGAGAGCTTACTGAGAAACTCCGTTTTGAACGCCTCTTGTGCATCATTGAAACAGGGGTGTGCGAAGTATACATTCATCTCTTCATCCTCTCATATGCCTTGTATGCCCCATACCCGAGTATGGCGGCAGTGCCGACGATCAGAGGGACGCCGAAAACGATGACGGCGGTGGCCGCCCTGATCATGTCAAAAGGTGTGATCCTTTTAGGTCTCCGTTGTTTATCGTCAGGTTCGTCGGCCCCGGCACGGGGAACGTTTATCTGGTTCATATGGTTAACAACCAAAGGAACGGGAAAGACTCAATAAGCTCGATAACTATATTGTTGGAAATATCCCACCATAAAAGCAGCTTAGAGCTGAGAGCGAAGAGCTACGAGCCTCAATCTCAGTCTGTTCTTTATTGAATCCCACCTGTTGCTATAAAGCCATTTTATCGCTATGGAATCATAAATTCAAATTTTTTACAATCTCGATCCTCGATACTGGTCGCTTGATGCCGGATACTGGTTAATCGTCGCTTGTGGCTGGATGCTTGATACCGGTTGTCCAAAACAAGCAACAAGGAACGAGATACGAGGAACAAGTTTTCGCTATCTACTATCTACCGACGACTATCGACTGCCTTTATGGTATGATTGACATGGTGTAGCATAAGTGTTACACTGATTATTGAAAGGAGATACGCAATGCCTACGAAGAACGCCCGGGTAAATGTCGTTATGGAAAAACCGCTTTATACGGCAGTGAGCGGGCTTGCAAAAAAAGAAGGTGTGTCGATGTCGATGGTAGTAAGGGATCTCGTAAAGGAGGCCATTGAGTTACGGGAGGACATCGAGCTTGTAAAGATCGCGGAACAGAGGGAAAGATCGCTGACCGACACAAAGAAACTTTCCCACAAAGACATCTGGGGCTGATGTGGGATATACCCTTTCGTACCACCCGTTCGTAAAAGAAAAAGACCTGCCGAAGCTTGACAACAAGGCAAAAACAAGAATAAAAAAGGCGATTGAGTCAAAGCTCCTGGTGGCTCCGGAAGAGTATGGTGCACCGTTGCGGAGAACCCTCAAGGGCTACTGGAAACTAAGGGTGGGGGATTACCGGATTGTCTTTAAAGTAAAAGGCAACGAGATCATTATCCTTGCCATCCTGCACAGAAAAGACATCTATGATGTTGTTTCAAAGGGGAGGGAATAGAAAAAAACATTCGCATTCAGCGTCTGGTCTTTTATTTACTGTTCTGCGTTCTATTCGAGCTGCAGGCTGACCCTGGTAATGCCGTCGGGGAGAATGGCGGACCTGAACCCCATTCTTCCTGCCAGCTTCAACATCTTGTCGTTCTCCGTGAGCACGAGCCCGTAAACCTCCCGCAGCCCCTTGTCCCTGGCGATCCCTATGGCAGCATCGAGAAGCTTCTCTCCCAGACCCTGCCTCTGGAATTCATCGTGAATAAGGATTGCGAATTGACCTTTCCCCGAATCGGGCTCAACGATGAGCCGGCAGCCGCCTATGATCCTTCTGCCGCCCTCTTCCTTCAGTTCGGCCACGATGGCTATTTCCCTGTCGTAATCTATGTTGCAGAAGTGCATGAGCATCCTGTGGGTGATCTCCATGACCACGAAAAACCGCACCCTGAGCGTCTCTTCCGACAACGAGGAGAGCATCTCCCTTATCAAAGGCTCGTCCTCAGCCCTGAGGGGCCGAAGCAGCACGTCCCTGCCGTCGCGGATCTTCCAGGGCATGGTATAGCGCGACGGATAAGGCATGATGACCAAGTGCGGGTATTGAACGATGCCTTTCCGGTAGTCTTTGTCTACCTGGATCGTCGCATGCCTCGCGCAGACCTCTCCGTTGTCCGTCACAACGCACTCTATCTCTATCTCGGCGATCTCGGGGAAGTCGCCGATGAGCTCTGCAAAATGTATCAGGACCTCCTCCATGCGTCTCGCCGCGGACCCGCCGGTCGTGGAAAATTCCGCCTCCTCTATCAGGCGCCTTGCGAGCACCCTGTTCAGCGAAGGCAATCCTACGGCAAAACCGCTTCGGCCTCTTATCCTGCCGGTCATGGATATCATCAGAATAGCTGCCCCGAAATCAACGTCTCTCAGCGATCTCAATGCCCATTCATCGACAACGCGTTCCGCCGTTATCGCGG
>MVRS01000051.1 GCA_002067975.1 Syntrophorhabdus sp. PtaU1.Bin058 | reverse complement strand
AGGTCTCCTTACCTCATACCGGTATTGCTGATCACCGGCTTCGGCGGGATCGTAGCCCAGACAATACTGCTCAGGGAACTGTTGATTATCTTTTCGGGAAACGAATTCTCCATCGGGATCATCATCGGTGCATGGGTAATCTGGGAGGCGGCGGGCGCATATACGGGTGGCCGTTGGAAGGCCGGCGACCGGAACAGCCTCAACCTCTTCCTTGTTGCAACGATCCTCTTCTCGTTCTTTTTTACCGCCTCCATCTACGGGATACGTATTGCCAAGGTCATCGCAGGGATACCGCCGGAAATAGGCACCGGCATTATACCCATCCTCTACACGTCATTCTCCGTTCTTCTTCCCGCCGGTCTTCTCCACGGTTTCCTTTTCACGCTCATGTGCACGATACATGACCAGGCCACGGGCGGGGGTCCTGCATCTATCGGCAAGGTCTATTTCTATGAGATGCTGGGAACGGTCCTGGGCGGTATCTGTGTGAACTATCTCTTCATCCCCTATTTTCAGTCATTTCAGATCGCACTGTCCATGGCGATCCTGAACGGTGTCGCCTGCCTCTTCATTGCACTGTCTTGCTTTGAAAGAAAAAAGACGCTTCAGGTAACAGCGGGTCTTCTGTCCGTCATCGTCCCCTTCGTGATGCTCATCGGGGGCAGCGCCGATGCAATGCACGGCAATGCCGTCAGGCGCCAGTGGCAGGGAAAAGACGTCGTCTGTTATGCAAACTCCATTTACCAGAACATAGTCGTCATCAGGAACGACAACCAGTATACCTTTTTTTCCGACGGGATCCCGCTTATTACTACACCGGTGCCGGATATTGCCTTTGTCGAAGAGTTCGTCCATTTCCCCTTGCTGTATCACCCTTCCCCAAAGACAATCCTCGTGCTCCACAACGGGGCAGGCGGCGTAATCAACGAGATACTGAAATACCCCACGGTGAAGCAGGTGGATTACATCGAAACCGACCCCCTTCTCCTGAAAACCATAAAAAGGTTTCCGACCGACCTTACGGAGAAGGAACTCAATAACCCCCTGGTTCACCTGCACTACATTGACGGAAGGATCTTCGTAAAAGAGAGACATGGAAAATACGACGTAATCCTCCTCGGCCTGCCTCCTCCCGCCACGCTCCGGGCAAACAGGTTCTTCACGGAGGAATTCTTCGGCTCAGTCAGAGACATCCTGAACGAGAAAGGGATATTCGCCTTCACCATGACCGGTTCGCTCGCATATTACAGCAAGGAACTCCGGGATATCAACAGCTGCATCATGAACACTATCGCCAGGGTCTTCCCGAACCTCTTCGTTATCCCCGGGGACGTGAACATCATCCTTGCCTCGCGGTCAGCGGATATCCTGCACGGCTCGCCTGCGGTCCTCTGCAACAGGATCGCGGGCTACGGTCTCAAAACGAAGCTCATCACCCTTCCCCACCTTGCATACCGCCTCGACCGGGACAGGAGGGCCTGGTTTGCGTCCTCCATAAAGACCCCCGATGTGCTGATAAACAGGGACCTCTCTCCTGAAGCCCTTTTCCTCAATATCGTCTATCAGAACGTCCTCTTCACGCCGTCGCTGAAGAAACCGCTGGAATCCATGAAAGGCATCAGTCTTCTCACCGCGTCGCTATCCGTAGCCGGCCTCCTTCTTCTTGCCCTTTTTCTGACACGGTTTTACAAAAGGCTCACCATCCCCTTCGTCGTTGGAACGACCGGCTTTACTGCCATGATATTCGAGCTGGTGCTCTTATTCAGCTTTCAGGTATTTTACGGGTATATCTTCTATGAGATCGGCATCCTCATCACCGCGTTCCTCGGCGGCATGGCCCTGGGGGCCATTATCATAACCACGCGCTTGAAGGACATGAGAAGCCGTACCGGTGTATTCCTGTCCATTGAGGCAGCGATGGTCCTCTTCGCCCTCCTCCTTCTTCTTGTCTTCTCTTCACTCAAGGTGAGCTTCGTCTACAGCCCGGCGCTCATACATCTCCTCTTCATCGTTCTCCTCTTCATATCAGGCATCATCACCGGCGCAGAATTCCCCCTGGCAAACGCACTCTATTTCAAAGATGGGACCGTAGGAAGGACAGCCGGTCTTATCTATGGCGCCGACCTCCTCGGCGGCTGTATCGGAGGGGTAGCAGGCGGTTTTATACTCCTGCCCATCCTCGGCCTTTTGAACGGCTGCATCCTCATCGCCATGCTGAAGGCTGCGAGCCTTCTCCTGTTAATCTGCCGGAGAAAGTAGTATAATGAAAAGATTCAACACCGGTTACTTTCCATGTTTACACGAAGAGATTTCATCAAGATAGCCTTCCTGACCCCCGCTGCACTGCAGCTTGAGGCAAGGGAGCTTGTCCGGAAGGATTCCCCGTCGCTGAAAGAGGCCCTCTACTATCAGGTCTCTGACGCAAAAAAGGGCATTGTCGAATGCCGGCTATGTCCCAGGGGCTGTACGATCCCCGAAGGCGAGTCCGGTTTCTGCCGTGCGAGGAAGAATATAAAGGGAAGGCTCTATTCCCTCGGCTACGCAGCGCCCTGCGCGGTCCATATCGACCCCATAGAGAAAAAGCCGTTCTTCAACATCTACCCGGGGACTCTGAGCTTCTCCATTGCCAGCGCAGGCTGTAACCTGCGATGCAGGTTCTGCCAGAACTGGCAGATATCGCAGGTCTCTCCCGAAGACACCGCCAACCAGTCCCTGACCCCTGAAAGGCTCGTAACGCTCGCACAACAGAACCGGTGCAGGAGCATAGCATATACCTACACGGAACCGACGAACTTCTTCGAATACATGCTGGACACTGCAAAGACAGCCTCCGGCAAGGGTATCCTCAACGTCTGTCACTCGAACGGATATATCAACCCGGAACCCCTCAAGGCGCTCTGCAAATATCTCGACGCGGCGAACATAGACCTCAAGGGGTTCAGCGGGTCCTTTTACAACAAACTCTGCGAGGCAGAGCTTGAGCCCGTCCTGGAAACGATCAAGACCCTCAAGAGGTCGGGTGTCTGGGTGGAGATCACTAATCTCGTCATACCGGGTTACAACGACGACCAGAAGATGCTCTCAGACATGTGCCGCTGGGTGTATCAGAATGCCGGCGCTGATGTCCCGCTCCACTTCTCCCGTTTCTTCCCCATGTACAGGATGACCGGCGTATCTCCCACACCGGTGAGCACCCTTGAAAAGGCACACGGCATAGCCCTGAAGACAGGTCTTCAATTTGCCTATATCGGGAACGTCCCGGGCCACCCGGGAGAAAATACCTATTGTCCTGCATGTAAAAGGATGGTGATCCGCAGGTCAGGATACAATGTCCTGGAATACACGCTGAAGAACGGCGCCTGCCCCGGCTGCGGGAAAAAGATAGGAGGGATATGGACGACAAGAAATTAGTTCGGAGTTCGGAGTTAGGAGTTTCAAACTATAAACACAACTTCAATATCGTCTCTGTCGTATCGTGCATAATATGTGCTGTGTTGCTGTCTACCGGCTGTTTTGCGGAGGATGTCCTTGCCAGGGTCAAAAAACCGGTATTCGCAGGGTCTTTCTACCCCGGCGAAAGGTCTGTGCTCGCAGGAATGATAGACGGCTACCTGAAGGAAACGGAACCGAAAAAGGACAGGATAAGCGCCCGCATCTTCGGCATTATGGCACCCCATGCAGGATACGAGTACTCCGGAAGGACCGCGGCCTATGCCTATAACCAGATAAAAGGGAGGCCTTACACGACCGTCATCCTCATGGGTCCCACGCATCGCGTACCATTCAACGGCGTAGCGATATATCCTTCGGGGTCATGGGAGACACCGCTTGGAAATGTTCAGGTTGACCACGAAATAACCAAAAGGCTGATGGAGAAATGCCCGGTCATCAGAAACTATCCCGTTGCCTTTGAGCGCGAGCACTCACTTGAGGTTCAGGTCCCCTTTCTTCAACGGACGCTGAAAGATTTCAGGATAGTCCCCATGGTCATGGGCATGATGGGGGAAAATGACTACAGGGTCCTCGCCGACGCGCTCTGCGAATTGTTGCAGCAGCATGCCGGAAAGATACTGATCGTCGCCTCCTCGGACATGTCCCACTTCCACGCCTACCGCGAGGCAAACGAGATGGATGCGCGCACCCTAAAGGAGATAGGGGCGCTCGATACAGGGCGTCTCGCTGCCGGCCTGGCAAAGGGGGACTATGAGCTGTGCGGCTCGCAGGCAGTGCTGACCCTTATGATGGTTGCCAAAAAGATCGGCGGAGAGGCAACGATCCTGCACTATGCAAACTCGGGGGACGCGACAGGCGACCGGAGCAGGGTCGTGGGATACGGCGCTGTCGCATTTTCTCTCAGCGAGAAGGGCGCAGGTCTCAGTAAAAAGGAACAGAAGGCGCTCCTCGCGATCGCCCGGAAGACCCTTGAGGAGGCGGTTACAAAAGGGAACATCACCCCGGTAGATACTAAGGACAGGGCATTGCTCGAAAAGCGGGGCGTCTTTGTCACCCTCACAAGGAACGGGAGGTTAAGAGGCTGCATCGGATATATCATACCCGTCATGCCGTTATATAAAGCAGTCTCCGACATGGCCGTCGCTGCGGCGATCCGCGATCCCCGTTTCCGGCCCGTCACAAAAGAGGAGTTGAAAGAGATACACATTGAGATATCGGTACTCAGCCCGTTGAAGAACATCGATGACCCGCAGGAGATCGAGATAGGGAAACACGGCCTGTTCATTGTAAGGGGGGACAACCAGGGGCTCCTCCTCCCGCAGGTGGCCACGGAATATATGTGGAACAGAGAAGAATTCCTGAAACAGACCTGCCTCAAGGCAGGCCTGCCGCCGGAGGCCTGGAGGGAAAAGGGGACAAAGATCTATAGTTTCTCCGCCCAGATATTTTCGGAATGAACATAAACCTTTGACGATATTGACAGACAAGGAGGCAGCTCAATGCTCACAGACAAACAGTTATCACAATACGCGGAGGTCCTTCTCTGGGGATTGGAGACGGCCAGAAAAAAACCTTTCAAGAAGAATGACTGCGTGCTTCTCCAGTATGAGGCGCCGGCAACGAGGCTTGCAGAGATACTCTACGGGAGGATCCTCGATCTTGGCATGCACCCTGTTCAGCGGATGGGCCTTACCTTCGGCATGGAAAAGGACTTCTATAAAAGATCAAAGGGGAAACAGCTCACGTTCATTACGCCGGGCGACCGGGAGCTATACGCAAACCTGAACGGGAGGATATTCGTGAGGGCGCCGGCATCACTGACCCATTTGAAAGAGATCGACCCCGCCAGGATCGGCAAGGTCCTCGTTTCGCGAAAACCGCTCCGCGACATCCTCGATAAACGGGAGGAACAGGGTCGCTATAGCTGGACGCTCTGTACGTTCCCCACCACAGAACTGGCAAGGCAGGCCAAGGCAAGTCCGCAGGAATACGCACAACAGATCATACGGGCCTGCTACCTCGACAGGAAAGACCCTGTGGGGGAATGGAAGAAGGTACATAAACAGGCCGGCATCATCAAACAATGGCTGAGCAGTCTGAAGGTGAGCTACTTCCACGTCGAGTCCGAACACGTTGACCTGAAGATCGCCCCGGGAGAAAAAAGGCAATGGAAGGGCATCTCAGGCCACAACATACCGAGCTTCGAGGTCTTCCTCTCCCCTGACTGGCACGGCACCGAAGGCGTCTATTATGCAAACCTCCCGTCCTTCAGGAGCGGGAATTACGTCGAGAAGATACGCATCACCTTTCAGAAAGGCTCCGTCGTAAAGATGGAGGCCGCGAAAGGGGAGGACTTTGCCCGGAAGCAGCTTTCCATGGACAAAGGGGCCTGCAGGGTCGGCGAATTCTCCCTCACGGACAGGCGTTTCTCACGCATCGACAGGTTCATGGCGGACACGTTATTCGATGAAAATTTCGGAGGAGAATACGGGAACTGTCACGTCGCCCTCGGCGCCTCGTACACCGATACGTACAAAGGCAATCCTGCTGCAATGACCGGGGCATTGAAGAAGAAGCTCGGGTTCAACGATTCCGCGCTCCACTGGGACCTCGTCAATACAGAGGACAAAACAGTAACTGCCCATCTTGCATCAGGCAGGAATGTCGTCATATACGAAAAGGGTGTCTTTAAATATTAGCACGACAAGTGAAACACCCGTAAGTCGTAAGGCGTGAGTCGTAAGGGGACTACAGCATAACCTTGAACATAGAACGTTGAACAGCTTTTCGCCTCACGCCTCACG
>MVRS01000050.1 GCA_002067975.1 Syntrophorhabdus sp. PtaU1.Bin058 | reverse complement strand
GGCAAGCGCCTCCAGCATCTCCCTGTCCCGTATCTCTATCGTACGCCCCTTCATGGCAATGCAACCCTGGTCAACCATCTTTTTGAGGATCCGCGATAACGTTTCGGGGATGGTCCCCAGGAGGCTTGCCAGTTGTCCCTTGGAGATGGTCAGTTCGAGGTTCCCGCGAATACCTTTCTCTGCGTCGAGATAGAGAAGATATGCCGCCAGCCTCTGGGGCACCTCCTTCAGAGAGAGGTCTTCGATGAGGCTGGTGAATTGCTTGAGGCGTATGGAAAGCGTCCCGAACATATTCATTGCAAGGGACGGGTCCTCCCGGATGAGCGCTGTAAATGCCGCCCTCGGTATGAAGATAACCCTGCTTTCCCTGAGGGCCTCGGCGTGCGCAGGGAGCGCTCCTCCCAGAAACATGGCAACCTCCGCAAAAGGTTCCCCGGGTTCGATAACGTGGAGTATCTGCTCTTTGCCCTCCGGCGACAGTTTGTAGATCTTCACGCGGCCCGAGACAACGATGTAAAAACCATCTGCCTTATCACCTTCGGTAAAGATCACCTGTCCGCCCGTAAAAGAATGTTCCGTAACTATCCTGGCCAGCTTATCGATCTGCGGCTCGGGCAGTCCCTGAAAGAGCGGGTTCTTTGCGAGAAAATCGTGGACCCTCATCCTAACCCCTTTATACAACCGGTGAAAAAAAATTACAACATGAAGCTTGCCTTCATATCATTATAGAAAAAAACTATTGTTTCATGTATGATGATTAGTGCGCGCCGACATAGGGTGCATATGCGATGCACGCAAAAGGAGAGATCATGAAAAAACCGAAGGTCCTTATCCTGATGGGGAGTGAAAGCGACCTCCCCGTTATCGAAGAGGGGCTGCAATTTCTTGAAGAGGCCGGCGTACCTTTCAAGGTGGATATATCCTCTGCGCACCGAAATCCGGATAAAACGGTCAGGTATGCAAAGAATGCCCGTTCGGAGGGTGTTGAGGTTATCATCGCCGTTGCCGGCATGGCAGCTCACCTGCCCGGCGTCATTGCATCGCACACGACCCTGCCCGTCATAGGGGTCCCGACAAGCGGCGGCGCCCTTAAAGGCATAGACGCCCTCCTCTCGATCGTACAGATGCCGAAGGGTATCCCGGTGGCAACGGTGGGCCTTGACGCAGGAAAAAATGCAGCCATTCTTGCCTGCACAATACTCTCCATCAAGGACGATGAGATATACCAGAAGATCAAGAAGATGAAAGACGTCCTGAAAAAGGAGAATGAGAAAAAGGCTGCAAAACTGAAGAGGTCTTTTAAAAAATAACGATAGCATGGCACCGGGGATCTCTTTGCATGCTTCAGACGTATGCAAAGGATTGACAAGGTATTAGCCATCTGATAAGGTTTCTTACATGTTAAACGCCATAACGGATATTGAGGGTATAAAGGTAGGGCACGTGTCCGACCCCGTCGGCTGCACGGGCTGCACGGTCATTCTCTGTGAAGGCGGTGCGGTATGCGGGATAGACGTACGCGGGAGCGCATCGGGCACGCGGCAGGTGGACGCGCTCAACATCAGCCATATCGTCGAACAGGTGCATGCAATCCTGCTCTCCGGCGGCAGTTCCTTCGGCCTCGATGCTGCAACAGGCGTTGTCCGCTACCTCGAAGAGAAGGGTGTCGGTTTTGATGTCGGCATTGCAAAGATCCCCATCGTCCCCACGGCAGTGATATTTGACCTCTTTATGGGCAGCCCGAAGGCAAGGCCGACCCCTGAGATGGGCTATCAGGCCTGTCTGAACGCCGGACCGGAGGTAGGGGAAGGGAGCATCGGAGCGGGTACGGGGGCCACGGTAGGCAAGCTCTTCGATCTCTCAAGGGCAATGAAGGGAGGGCTCGGGACATGCAGCATCGGCATGCCCGACGGTCTGAAGGTGGCCGCCCTTGTTGTTGTCAACGCCTTCGGGGATATCATCGATAATATTACCGGGAAGATCATCGTCGGGGCCAGGACCGAGGAAAAGAGCTTGGAGTTTGCAAATACGGTCAACAGTATAAAGCAGGGACATGTGAAAAAGCAGTTTGGCATCGTGAATACAACGCTCGGCGTTGTGGCGACAAACGCACGTTTTAACAAGCGGGAGATCACGAAGGTCGCGCAGATGGCCCAGGGCGGGCTCATCAAGACAATAAGTCCCGTGCATACGACGTTCGACGGGGACCTTGTCTTTGGGATCTCTGCAGGGAGCGTTGAGGCGGACATAAACAAGGTCGGCGTCCTCGGTGAGTTCGTCATTGCCGAGGCGATTAAAAGGGCGGTCAAAAAGGCAGACGGCTTTGGGATTATCCCGGCCTTCAAGGATATTACCAAGGGCTGGAAGACAACGTGAGGGCGGGGAAGAGACAACGGAATGGATGATTATCGAAAGGTGGCGGGATTGATAAAAGAGCGCGGGTATGTTGTCGCATTTACCGGCGCCGGCATATCCGTAGATAGTGGTATACCCGCATTCCGTGGCGGCCAGGGATTATGGGAAAAGTACGACCCGATGGAATATGCCCACATCAGCGCATTCGCCCACAATCCGGAAAAGGTCTGGGTCATGCTCAGAGAGATGTCGGAGGTTATCTTTCAATCAGGGCCGAGCCCTGCGCATGTTGCCCTGAGCGACCTTGAGCAAAAGGGTTTCCTGAAGGCGGTGATCACCCAGAACGTTGACGGCCTTCACCGCATTGCCGGCAATACGAACGTGATAGAATATCACGGTAATCACCGGTGGCTCATCTGTATGAGCTGCGGGAAGCGCGTTCCCCTTACCCCTGAACTGGTGGATGTTCATCCCTATCCCAGGTGCGAGAGGTGCAACAAGGCCCTGAAGCCGGATGTGGTATTCTTCGGCGAAGGCATCCCTATGGTCGAGATGATCAAGGCAAATGAAGAGGCAAACAGGTGCAGGGTCATGTTTATCATAGGCACTTCGGGCGTTGTCTATCCTGCTGCCGATATCCCCTATATGGCCAAATCAAACGGGGCGACGATCGTTGAGATCAACGTTGAGTCAACGCCGTTCACCTCGTCGATCACCGATTACTTTTTCTCCGGAACAGCATCCCAGGTATTGCCGAAGATCGTGGAACTGATGAAATAGACATTTTTCATTATGAAACACACATACGTTGTAATCATGGCAGGGGGCAAGGGAGAACGGTTCTGGCCCATGAGTATCGGCAGGGTCCCCAAGCCGTTCCTGAACATAACCGGAGATAAGACCCTCATCCGTTTGACTATCGAAAGGGCGATGAGGATCGTCCCCATAACGAAGATATATATTGCCCTCGAAAGGGAACACATCGCCTTTGCACGACGGAAACTCCCTTTTTTGCCGGCAGACAATTTCATTGTTGAGCCTGAAGAGAGGGACACGGCGCCCTGCATCGGCCTCGCGGCGATGACCCTCCTGCGGAAGGACAGCAAGGCCGTCATGATCGTCCTGCCGGCAGACCATTACATAACCGATATCGATGGGTTTAAAAAGACCGTCAAAGACGGGGTGAAGGTTGCGCGGGCAGGCGACCATCTTGTTACCATCGGGACAAGGCCCACAAGGCCTGAAACAGGATACGGCTACATCCGTGTCTCCGGAAAGCCTTATCCGGCAGAGGATGCCCGATATTACAGCGTGGAGCGTTACGTGGAAAAGCCGGATATCAGGCGCGCAAGGACATATTGCAAAGACAGCCGCTATTACTGGAATACGGGGGTCTTCATATGGCAGGCAAAGACAGTTATGGAGTCTATGAAACATTACATGCCGGAGCTTTATAAGGGGTTGCAGCAAATCAGCAGTAGCATGGATGTAAATAAAAATGCAGTGATCAACAGGGTCTTCAAAGGTTTCACGAAGCTCTCAATCGATTACGGACTGATGCAAAAGGCCGGCAATGTGGCGATGGTCCCTGCGCGTTTTATGTGGGACGATATCGGCACCTGGGCCTCGCTCCTGAGGGTGTCCGATCCGGACGGGAACGGTAATTTCAAAAAGGGCAGCATCGCCAGCATTGATACAAAGGGTTGCGTGATCAACGGCAGCGACGTGGCAATAGGTACCATAGGGGTATCCGACCTTGTCATCGTTGCCACGAAAGACAGTGTCCTTGTCTGTGATATCGACAGGGTACAGGAGGTGAGGGAGATAGCCCAGAGGTTGAACTCAAAAAAGATCGGTGAAGGACGAGGGACGAAGGACCGGGGACGTTAACCTTTTCGTCCGTCGTGCCGGCGAAGCAATCGTCTTTCGGTGATTATTCAGTCTTAAAAAACAAGGGGGGGTTCGGGTGATTTCAAAGGTTACTACAGCCACACTATATGGTATAGACGGCATCAAGATCGACGTGGAGGTTGACATATCCTACGGGCTGCCTGCGTTCAACATTGTGGGTCTGCCTGAGACCTCTGTCAGGGAGAGCAAGGAACGGGTCAGGGCTGCTATAAAAAACAGCGGCTTTGAGTTCCCCGGTGATCGTATTACGATAAACCTTGCCCCGGCGGATGTCAGAAAGGAAGGCTCCTCTTTTGACCTGCCGATCGCCATCGGCATCCTCGCTGCAATGGGGATCATGAAAGAAGAGGAGATCAGAGGTTATCTCATTGCCGGTGAGCTGTCGCTCGACGGAAGGATCAAGGGCGTCCGCGGTGTTCTGCCTATCGCAATGCTTGCGAACAAGGAAGGGTACAGGAAGATAATCGTCCCCATGGAGAACGGACACGAAGCGTCTATCGTACAGGGCATACAGGTTTACGGCACCGGCCATATACTCGACATCGTCCATTTTTTCAAAGGGGAGATGACCTTGCAGGGTTTTGCTTCCCATGGCGGGTCCGGGGATATGGACACGCGCAAAGACGGTCTTGATTTTTCCGACATCAAGGGGCAGCCGCAGGCAAAGAGGGCCCTTGAGATCGCCGCAAGCGGGGGTCATAATGTCCTCATGATCGGCCCTCCGGGCTCAGGCAAGACGATGCTTGCCAGGAGGATCCCCACGATCCTCCCCCGGTTGCACTATGAAGAGGCGATCGAGGCGACAAAGATCCACAGTATCGCCGGCTGCTTAAGCTCCCACGGGTCTCTCCTCACCGACAGGCCCTTCAGGGCACCCCATCATACCATCTCCGATGCCGGCCTGATAGGCGGCGGCCACATACCGAAACCCGGGGAGGTCAGTCTTGCCCACGGCGGCGTTCTGTTCCTCGACGAATTTCCCGAGTTCAAGAGGAATGCCCTCGACGCCCTCCGCCAGCCGATGGAAGACGGGCACGTGACGATCTCAAGGGTTACCCACGCCATCACGTTTCCTGCGCGGTTTATGCTCGTAGCAGCCATGAACCCATGTCCCTGCGGTTACTTCGGGGACACGCGAAAGACCTGCGTGTGCAGCGGATCCCAGATACACCGCTACAGATCAAAGGTCTCGGGGCCGCTCCTTGACAGGATGGACATACATATCGAGGTGCCCCCCGTTACAATACGGGAGCTTTCCCTTGACAGGGCGGAAGAGTCTTCGGAAAGGATACGAAAAAGGGTCACTGACGCGCGGACCATCCAGGAAGAGAGATTCCGCGACAAGAAGATCTATGCGAACAGTCAGATGACGGCGAG
>MVRS01000049.1 GCA_002067975.1 Syntrophorhabdus sp. PtaU1.Bin058 | reverse complement strand
CTGAATAGTCCAGGGATATCTTCGAGCCGGTGCCCGGCACGCCGTCAATTGCGTAGTCGCCCTCGTAGACCGCTTTGCCGGCGCGTGTTTCAAATTCAAGGCCAAGATACTTTCCTACGTTCTTGCAGAAAACCCTCACGGCCGTTCGCGGACCCTGGGCCCTTGCCAATCCTTCGTCCACGGCAAAGGGGCCCACGGCTGCGGACAGGTTGCCGCAGATCGTACCCCAATCGATGATCGGTTCCGTGACGCTGGCCTGTCCGAAAATATAGTCCACGTCTGCATCCTTGCGGCTGGGCGGCCCCACAATGGCCACCTTGCTCGTCAGTATATCGGCGCCGCCGAGACCGTCTATCTGTCTCTTGTCGGGACTCCCCAGGACCCTGAGGGCTGTTTTCGTTCTTTCCTCGATGTTTTCGGGCAATTCATTTTCGTGGAAGAAGATCCCTTTGCTCGTGCCGCCTCTCATGATAACGCATTTAAGTTTTGCCATTTTTCTTACCTCCATTTTTGTCCAAATCCCGCTGACGCGCCTTAAGTCTCATACTCCGCTTCCGTTATGAACCGAATACAAGATTGGGCAGCCACAAGCTCAATTCCGGGAAGACTATAAGGATAAACAGTACGCACAGATCACACGCTAAAAAAGGCGTAATCCCCTTGAAGGCATCCTCAAGGGATACCAAGCCTTCGGAGGCAGCCACCGCCACATATACGTTCATCCCGACCGGCGGTGTGATCTGCCCTATCTCGCACATCTTGATGAGGAATATCCCGAACCAGATGGGGTCGAATCCAAGCTGCGTAACGACGGGGAAGACAACCGGAATGGTAATGCACAGGATTGCCACCGAATCAAGGAGCATGCCGAGCACAAAGTAAAGCAGGACGAGGCTCGCCAGAAATACCGTGCGTGATATGTGGGCATCGCCGAGAAAGGATGCCACATTGACCGGCAGTTGGGTCACGCTCAGGAATCGTCCGAATATTATTGCACCGATGATAACAAGGAAGATCATGCCTGTTGCCTTCATACAATCTATAAGGGCAGAGGGTATTTGGGTCTGACGAACTCCCTTTTTTGCCACGGCAAAAATAAGGGTGCCGAAGGCGCCTACGGCAGCCCCCTCTGTGGCCGTGAACCAGCCTGCAAAAATGCCGCCAAGAACAAGGGCTGCAAAAAATATTATAGGCCATATCGAGATGACCGCACGCACCTTTTCGCTCAGTTTGTAACCTTCCTTGACCAGAGGCGCCAGTGCGGGCTTTCTTTTAACCCTTATGTAGGTGAGAGCCGAGAAAGCAAATGCCGATATGAAACCGGGGACGAACCCTGCCATGAACATCCTGCCGATCGACTGTTCTGTCAGTATACAGTAGATGATCATCAAGCCGCTTGGCGGGATCAAGGTGGCAAAGGTACCGGCAGAACTGATCGTGCCGATTGAGAGCCTTTTGTCCATTCCGCGCTTCAGCATCTCCGGTAAGGCAATCTTTGTAAAGATACCTGCGGTTGCAAGGGAAGATCCGCAGATCATCCCGAAGAATGCGCATGCAAAGGTTGTGGCAATGGCAAGGCCGCCGTGCAGCCTGCCCAGAAGCTTACTCATAGCCTCATACACCATTCCCCCAATGCCGCCGTTGAGGGCGAAGGACCCCATAAGAAGAAAAAGCGGCAAAGGGCTGAGATCGTAGGAGGCTGCCACTGCAAAAGGGCTCGATCCAAGTATATCGAGGCCGCCTCTTACTCCCATCAGAAGACACATGCCAAGCCCACCCACAAGGCTCAACGCCAATCCTATGTGGAGGCCTGAAAAGATAAACACAAGAAGGGCTGCTACACCTGCGGTTCCTACAATTGTCGGGTCCATAATCACCTCAACTCTTCTTGTCTGTTACAGTTTTTGATTTTCCTTCCGGCATCACCAAACTGACGATCAACTGGATCAGGAACATGACGAACCCGATAAAAACCCCGGCCTTCGCCCAATATACGGGCATCTGAAATTTTGCGCCGGGCAAGGCTTCCCTGATGCTGTATGAATCGTAGAAGTTAAGTGCAGTCTGCCAGGACATCACGGCCACGGTTATAATCGCCAGGATATAAACGAGTATTCTGACGATACGGGCCACCCTGGCCGGCAACCACTTGACCACCAGTTGCGCGGAGACATGCTGCCTTCCCTCTTCGCATGGAGAAAATCCGGCAAACACGGAGAGGGCAAGAAAAATACCCACAATCTCGATAACGCCCTCAATCGAGGCACCGAAAACGAACCTGCTTACCACCTCGATCACCAGGAGAATCATGATGAGGAATATCAGCAAACTGCCTATTGTCGCCAGTATTCTGTTACGGATCGTCATCTCTCCACCCCGCTATTCGCATAAGCCGTTTATATTTTGCAGGCCTCCGGTATGTATCAGAGGTGGCTACTTTGAATATTTTTCGACCAGCTTCTTCGTCCGATCCATCAAGGCCTTTCCCGGCTGTTTCTGCTCCTCGGCCTTCTTGACCCATTTTTCCAGCGACTCTTTTTCGCACGCAGCAGCCCATGTGTTCACCTCTGAGACCGGGAGGTCAAGAACGGTAGCTCCTGCGCTCTTCATCTTGCTTCTGATGTCGGTTTCCAGCGTCTTGATATCGCCCGCAAGCTTTTTCCCGTATTCCTTACCCACATCCGATATCACCTTCTGCACCTCGGGGCTCAGACCATCCCACACCTTCTGATTGATCGTAATAAGGGCCACAGAGCCGGTAAATTGAGGAACGACGAGGACCGTATGCTGTTTGCCGATCTCAAAAAGTCTGTATTTAAAGTAGGAGATAAAGGCTGTATAGTTTGCCTGGACAGCGCCTTTTTCCATTGCCGAGTAGATTTCCGTTCCGGGCAGGAAGACCACTTTGGCGCCCAGCGCCGTCATATGCTCCGCGTCATAGCCGCCTGCACAGCGGACCCTTAGACCCTTCAGGTCGTTCAGAGATTTGAGGGGTCTCGGTCCTCCGGCCGCCATCTGGCCGAAGAAATGAATGGCGACAAGCTTCTGATTATATGCCTTCAGGGCAGCCTGCAACTCCGGAGATTGCTCGTATAGTTCAGAAAAGAATTCAGCCTTTTTTACAGGGTCGACGGGGCCGAGCAAGAAGGGCTCGCCGATGCTCCACAGTGTCAGTTCCCGGGGAAAATACGGCACAAATATGTATCCCATATCGGCTGCTCCCGACTGGACCCCCCGAAGCGTTTCTCTCTCCTTCAATAACGACCCGGCAAAGTAATTTTGAAATTTTACTGCCCCTTTTGTTCTTTTTTCGATCTCATTGGTGAGCCATGTCATTGCCTCGCCTTCAAGCCCCCTCTGAGGGGTATAAATTGCAAAACGGATCGTCTTTGTTTCCCCGTAGGATGGAGCCGTTCCGGCAAAAAACAACGCCACTACGAGCGCACACAATACCAGACAGCTTCCCCAACCTGCAACGAATCCCGGATTACCTCCGCTCCCTAAGGTTCTTGCTATTTTCATAGTTCCCTCCTCGTAATCCGACCCGGTATCCTGTAATACCCCGGATCAGTTTTTTGTGGTAAACACAACCAGAAACCGGCAAGGTTTATTCCCAATGCTCCTTGAGTAATGAGGTTTGCTGGAATCGAACAGATAGCAGTCACCCTCTTCAACGATATAACTTTTACCGTCATAGACAAACTCCTGCTTGCCTTCCAACATAAAGGTCAACTCCTCTCCTTCATGTACCAATGGTTCCTTCGGAAACTCAAAACCAGCGGTCAGCATAAAGGCATCCATCAACCTACTCACCTTTTTGTACGTCAGGGATTCATACTTGTATTCGGGACTTCCGTTCGGCCTGATGACCGTTCTGCGGTCCACCGGTTTGACGATGGAAAGATGTTCTTCATTCTCCCTTGGAATTTCACCTGTTAGTAAAAAAAAGACATCAATATTTAATACGTATGCTATCTTTGTCAGCGTACTGATCGGCGGCTCCCTTCTCATATTCTCTATCTGAGAAAGATAACTTTTAGCAAACCCTGTTTTCTTTGCTAATTCTTCTAAGGTAATACCCCGATCTCGCCTTAATGTCCTTATTCTGTTGGCTATCGATTTCCATATCTCTTTTGTTTTCAGTTCAGCATCTTTCATCATAATTATGATAATTACACTATTAGCAAACTTTGTCAACATAAAAATACATTTTATTTGCTAAAAGAAGACAACAGGCATAATTTGAGATAAATCTTTAAGGATGGAAAATTGGGGTATGATCAATGCGGTTTACTATGAGCTATCAATTATGAGTTATTTTTTCGAATCAACGATCAGCGTTACCGGGCCATCGTTGACAAGGTGGACGTCCATGGAGGCCTGGAATATACCGGTTTCAACCTTCTCTACCTTTTCCCGCGCCTTTTTTACAAAGACCTCGAAGAGCTCACGCGCCTCCCTTGCCCCCATCGCGTCCGAGAATGAAGGACGTCTCCCCTTCGAGGCGTCGCCGTAAAGGGTAAACTGGGAGACAATGAGCAGTCCGCCCCTGATATCGAGGAGCGATTCATCGAACTTCCCGTCCTCTTTTTCGAATATCCTGAGATTGACGATCTTTTCGACCATCCACCGTATGTCCTCTTCGGTGTCACCCTGGCCGATACCGAGGAGGACAAGGAGACCACGCCCGATCCGTCCCACGGTCTTTCCGTCGACTTCAACCGATGCGCTCTTGACGCGCTGTATAACAGCCTTCATTGACAAACGCCAGGTAGTAATATATTGAGGGAACTACGATATACGATATACGGCTTGCTATGAGCCATGAGCTATGAACTATGAGCCAGCGGGTTTCCGCTACTTCTCCTGTTCCTTTTCCTTCTTTGCTGCCTCTATGATCTTCTGGGCAATGTGCGCGGGCACCTCTTCGTAGTGGGAAAATTCAACAGTGAATGTGCCTCTGCCGCCTGTCATAGACCTCAGGTCAGGGGCATATTTCAGTATCTCCGCCATAGGGACAACGGCCTTTACGACCTGGTTGCTCCCTTTTGTCTCTACGCCCATGATCTTACCTCTCCTCGAGTTCATGTCGCCCATCACATCACCCATATTGTCATCGGGCACTATGATCTCCATCTTCATGATCGGCTCAAGGAGGGTCGGCTGCGCCTGTTCCATACCCTTTTTAAAACCCATTGACGCAGCGATCTTGAATGCCATTTCCGAGGAATCGACATCGTGGTACGACCCGTCATACAGCGTCGCCCTGAAGTCCGTCACCGGAAAGCCTGCGAGCATCCCCTGGTTCATGGCCTCAACGATGCCCTTTTCGACCGCCGGTATATATTGCCTCGGGATCGCCCCGCCGACTATCTTGTCGACAAACTCAAACCCCGTGCCTCTCGGCAGGGGACCCAGCTCAAGCCATGTATCACCGTACTGGCCTTTGCCGCCTGATTGTTTCTTGTATTTTCCCTGTACCTTCGTGGTGCCTTTGATCGTTTCTTTATAAGGGACCTTCGGTTCCTTCAGCTCCACTTCCACACCGAATTTCCTCTTCATCCTCTCTACCACGACTTCGATGTGAACCTGCCCCATACCCGACAGGATAAACTCTTTTGTCTGCTCGTCCCTCGAATACCGTATTGTCTGGTCCTCTTCGATGAGCCGCGCGAGGGAGGTGTTCAGTTTATCCTCGTCCCCCTTTGCCTTCGGATGGAGCGAAAAGGAGATAAGCGGATTAGGCAGGGCCACCGGTTCGTACTTGATAAGCGTCTTCTCGTCGCAGATCGTATCACCGGTACCCACTTCTTTGAGTTTTGCCACAACGGCGATGTCGCCTGCCGACGCAAAACCAGCAGGTTTCTGCTTCTTGCCTACAAGAGAGAATACCTGGCCTATCCTCTCTTTCTCGTCTTTCGAGACATCAAGGACAGTCATATCAGGATGGATCTCGCCTGAGTAGACCCTGAAAAGCGTCAGCTTCCCGGCAAAGGGGTCTGTTATGGTCTTGAATACGAGGGCGCTGAAGGGCTTATCGGACACCATCTCGCGCTTCACGGCGTTGCCTGTTTTCGGGTCAATACCTTCCACCTCTTTCTTGAACGCGGGCGGCGGGAAATACTTCACGAGGCTGTCAAGAAGGACCTGTATGCCCATATTCTTCGCAGCAGACCCACACATGATCGGCACGATCTTCCCGGCCCAGATGGCGGCCCTCAGGCAACGCTCAACCTCTTCATCCTTCACATCTTCCCCATTCAGATACCGCTCCATCACCTCATCTTCCATCTCGATCGCTATCTCAACAAGTTTTTCCCTGTGCTTTTTCGCTTCACCCTCATATTCCTTGGGTATCTCCGTTATTTCAAAATCACCGGACATATCATCCTTGTAGACGTAGGCCTTCATGGTAAGGAGGTCGACTACACCCTTGAAATTCTCTTCCTTTCCCATGGGCAACTGAACGATAAGACAGTTTTTGTCTGCGAAATTCTTCCTGACATCCTCAACGGTCCTTTCAAAATCCGCCCGCTCCCTATCGACCTTGTTGACAAAGATCGAGACCGGTATGGAAAATTCATTGGCATACTGCCATACCTTTTCCGTCTGGACCTTTACGGTGGAGACGGCGCTCACCACGATAATCGCCCCGTCAACGACGCGCATACAGAGTTTTGCATCAGATATAAAATTGTCATCGCCCGGGGTATCGAGCATGTTTATCTTGTGTTTGGCCCACTCAAAACAGGCGAGGGATGATGAAATCGTGATCTTTCTCTCAATCTCCTCAGGCTCATAATCCATCAGGGATGTACCGTCATCAACCCGTCCGAGCCTGTTGTTTTCCCCTGCAAGAAAAAGCATGGCCTCGACTATTGACGTCTTACCTTCACCCCCGTGAGAAAAAATACCTATGTTCCGTATGGCATCAGGCTCATACTTTTTCATTATGGACTCCTTTCGACGATCCTATGGAAATTGATTGAATCCAGTGAATTTAACATGGACTTTTCAAAAAAATCAAGAGCTAAAACACTCAGCGTTCAGCTATCAGCGTTCAGCTATCAGCTGCGAACCCCGTCTGTTTAGTCTGTCTGGTCTATCTGGACTGTTTTGTCGTTACGTTGAACGTTGAACATAGAACGTTGAACGGCATTTCCTCTCACGCCTTACGGTTGTTTTAGCTGCAAGCTAACTGCTGATAGCTGAAAGTTGATTGCTGCAGTTCGGTAATTATTGACATTATTCAGCATTGTATGGTTAAGTAATAACTTCAAACGACTACTGAGGTGAAAGAATGAAAAGGACATACCAGCCTCACAACAAAAGCAGGAAAAGAACACACGGTTTTCTTGTGAGGATGAAGACTGCTTCGGGAAGAGAAGTAATCAGGAGAAGGCGTGCAAAAGGCAGAAAGAGTCTCACCGTCTGACTCGAGGGTATAAAACCTTAGCCCATTATTCCTTATTACTTGAAAAGAGGATGACCTTAACAAAAAACGAGCGGTTGAAAAAGGGAGATTTTCGAGGCACACGATGGATACGATACTCGGAAACCGACAATTTTGTACTCCTGATACATAAAAATACCTTATCCACTCGAAAGATAGCAGTTACTATTCGAAAAAAGACCGGAAGTGCTGTGGTAAGGAACAGGATGAGAAGATTGGTAAAAGAGTTCTTCAGGCTCAATAAGGATATATTTGTGAAAGATTCCGACAACCTGATAAAAGTGAAACAGATGCCCTCGAAGCTGACCTTGGATAAGGCGGGCAAAGAACTGAAGCTCCTGCTCGGCAGGTGAATTTACTGAAAACCGGATTAATGAAAAAAATTATCTTATTTATCATACATTCATATATCGCACTTATCTCGCCATATATCCCCACTCAGTGCAGATTTTATCCGACCTGTTCACATTATATGGCGGAAGCAATCGATAAGAAAGGTATCCTGAGAGGTCTCTGGTCAGGGCTCGGAAGGATCATCCGGTGCAACCCCTTTTGCCATGGCGGATATGACCCTGTGAAATGACGGAGGTAGTGAATGGAAAAAAGGACCATCATAGCGTTAGTCTTAATGGTTATTATTCTGTTTTTCTTTCAGACATATTTTGCCCCCAAACAGCAGCCAAAGCAACCCCAGGCTACGGAGGGGGTACAGACAAAAGAAACACCCCAGGCCAAAGATGAAAAGATAGTAACAAAGACAGCAAAGAGTGAAGCGGCTCCCGCGCCCGCAAAAAAAACCGAAAGGCCCCTCGCCAAGGTTGAAAAAAGGGATCCCAAGGATGTTTATGTCGAGACACCTTACCTGAAGGTAACCCTTACGGATCTTGGCGGCGGCATACGCAGCGTTTGGCTCAAAAAATATAAGGAAACCGTCAAGGGCACCAGGAACAAAGAGGTCATAGAAGATGTAAAACCCTTCATCTACATCCCAAAGATATCAGATTCGATCAACAATGAGACCATTGATGACCGGACCTATTTCAAACCCGACAGGGAGAACATCACGATCACGGACAAGCCTGAGACCCTTACATTTACAGGCACTCTCGAGGACGGAAAAAAGGTCCGGAAGATCTACACATTTCATCCCGACAGTTACCTCATCGATATGAAGGCCGAATTCGAAATAACCGATAAAGACAAGACTGCCGTCGAGTTCGCCGTTATCTCCGGCAAGAAGGAATCGAGCTATGTGTTTAAAGGTCCCTTTGTATATAACGGAAAAAAACTTGAGCAGATCGACAAGATAGAAAAGACTATGGACTTCAGTAAAAATTATACATACGCGGGGTTCGATGACGGCTTTTTTGCCTTCATCTGGATACCCGACGAGGGCTCCAAACCCCCTCTCTCTATCTACAAGACGGATAGCGGCACGCCCGTTGTAAGACTGTCACCCGACAAAGGGACACTCTCAGGAAAACTCTTTTTCGGTCCGAAACAGTCGGATGTCCTCAAGAGCCTCAATGTCAAGGCCGAGAAGATCATCGATTTCGGCTGGTTCGATATCATCGCAAAGCCCCTCATTATGTTCATGAACTTTACATACAGGTTCACCCATAACTACGGCATCGATATCATTATCCTGACGATCCTCATCAAGATCATCTTCTACCCTTTAAGCGTCAAGAGCTATAAATCGATGAAAGAGATGCAGAAGCTGCAGCCCATGGTCGCAAAGCTGAAAGAAAAATACAAAAACGACAGGGCAAAACTGAACCAGGAGATGATGGGCCTCTACAAGACACGAGGGGTCAACCCTATGGGAGGATGCCTGCCGATGGTCATCCAGATCCCCGTATTCTTCGCCCTGTACAAGGCGCTTTCAGGGGCCATCGAACTCCGCCACGCCCCTTTCTTCTGGTGGATCAACGACCTTTCGGCGCCTGAAGACCTCTTTTCGTTTGTTATCCCCGGTATAGGGTTCACGGTGCCGGTGAGGATTCTCCCGTTGATCATGGGGATCACACAGGTCATACAGCAAAAGATGACCCCCACAAGCGCTGACCCGTTGCAGGAAAAGATGATGCTCTTCATGCCCATATTCTTTACCTTTCTCTTCTGGGGTTTTCCGGCAGGGCTCGTTCTGTACTGGCTTGTGAACAATGTTATTTCCATCGGCCAGCAATATTACATCAACAAAAAGGTGACGTAGGAGGCAACATGGATGCTATTGAGGTTGAAGGCAAGACCTATGAGGAAGCAGTTAAAAAGGCGTCGCTTGCATTAAATGTAGACGAAAAGGACCTCGACATTGAGGTAACGGAAGTAGATACGAAAGGTATCCTTGGTCTGCTCGGCAGCAAGAAGGTAAGGATAACGGCAAAGATACGCGAAAAAGAAGAAACACCTGAGGATTACGGCAAACAGCTCCTTCAGGATCTGGGCCGGTTTGCAGGCCTTGCGTTTAATGTAAAAGCGACAGAGGCAGATGAAAAGACCGAGAGGATACTCTTTCTTATCCAATGTGACGACGGTGATGTCCTGATAGGAAAAGACGGTGAAACGCTCGAGGCGCTGCAACACATACTGAGACTCGCCATCGCTAAAAAATATAAACAGAACCTGAAGGTCCTCGTCGATATCAACGGATACAGGGAGAAGAGAAGGAACGCCCTCACGGTCATGGCGAAAAGGCTTGCAGACAAGGCAAAACGGACGGGGAGACGGCTAAAGACGGACCCGCTCAATCCCTATGAACGGAGGATCATACATACCCTGTTCAAATATAATAAAAACGTTACCACAAAGAGCGAAGGTGAAGGGCACACCAAGAAGGTCGTTATCTCTCCGACAGGGTCTATGCGCCAAGGGCCTGCGCGCCATGGAAGACGCTGATACCATATGCGCCATATCCACCCCTCCCGGTGAGGGCGGTATCGGCATAATAAGGATAAGCGGAACTAAAGCCCATTCAATACTGAAGCAGATATTCAAACCAGGAAAACAGCGCGGGGACTTTTTACCCAGAATGCTCTACCTCGGCAACGTTGTCGAACCCGGGGATCACGCGGTGCTGGATGAAGTACTTGCCGTTTTCATGAACGCCCCGCAAACCTACACGCGGGAAGACATGGTCGAGATATATGCCCACGGCGGCTACGTGGCGCAGAAGAACATCCTCTCCCTTATTATCCGGTCCGGCGCAAGACTTGCAGAGCCGGGCGAATTTACGAAACGCGCGTTCCTCAACGGACGGATAGATCTCCTCCAGGCAGAATCGGTCCTCGATATCATACAGAGCGAGACCGATGAAGAGTTCCGGTGTGCCTTTAACTACCTGAAAGGCACCATCTCAAAGAAGACCCACGCAATGCAGAAGGCCATACGGACAACGCTTGCAGATACGGAGGCGCTCATCGATTTCCCTGAAGAAGACGTCGATATCGATGAGAACGAATTCCTCCCTGTCTTTAAAAAAATAAAAAGGGACATGGAGGCCCTCATCGGATCCTATGAAGAAGGGAGGGCCGTCAAACAGGGTCTCGAAGTCCTCATCGCCGGCAAAACAAACGTGGGAAAATCGAGCCTGCTCAACGCCCTTCTCGTAAAAGAACGGGCTATTGTGACCCCTCTTCCGGGTACGACAAGGGACATGATAGAGGATACGATATATATAAAAGGCATCAAACTAAAGATCATCGACACTGCCGGGATCAGGACGCCCTCGGATATTATCGAACAGGAAGGTATTGCGAGGGTGAAGCAGAAGATATCCGAGGCAGATCTTATTATCTGGGTCCTCGACGGCTCCGAGGTCTATTCCAAAGAGGATGACGAGGTCTGCCGGGAGATCCGGGACGGCAATTTTGTTGTCGCGCTCAATAAGATCGATCTCCCCCGGGCAATAGATACAAAAGAGCTGGCGTCGAAAGGGCTGCAATGGGTTGAGATATCGGCCCTGAAGGACATGGGTCTTGAGAAGCTGAAAGAATCCGTCTATGCCAAGCTCATGGGCACCGGCAGGAGAACAGGCAAGGCGCTCATAACAAACGTACGCCATAAGAACGCCCTCGCAGAGGCAAAGGGCAATGTCGAACGCGCGATTGAATGTGTAGAAAACGGGGAATCACTGGAATTTATCGCCTTTGAGCTCCGTGAGGCGCTTCACCATCTCGGA
>MVRS01000048.1 GCA_002067975.1 Syntrophorhabdus sp. PtaU1.Bin058 | reverse complement strand
TATGTCCCGGGATGTATTACAGGCAATACCCTCTTCTTCTAATCTTCTCATCTCCTGCAGGGCCTGGGATAAACCTTAAGATCTGGTCAATAATAAGATTGGTTATTTTAGGAGTACCAACGGGATAAAAATTGCTCATGGTGACCTCCTTTTAAAATATTGTCCTTCTGTCCACTATATATTTGGTAAGTCATCATACCAGTAACTTATTATGGGTGTATTATTTTGTCAAGAAAAAATTACGGGTGTGTCCACACAAAATAGAAATGTCCGGTTTGCTTACCCGTGCCGGTATTGACTTCTGTTCCGAACACATCTTCATTCCCATCGCCATTATCCTGTCGCCGGGGTATAAGAAGAGGGTTCCATGAGGAGGCATAGGCACATGGTACGGACAAGGCGGACGTATTCGCAAGAGCCCAAGCTTCAAGTGTTTGGGCATCATAGAAACTGGGTTCATGTCTAAATAAGCTTGCGGACTGATAGCTTCTAATAAATAGCGGAAGCGTACAAACCTCCTGCACACCTACCCTTGAAACCAAATTTACCAAAAATAAAAAGATTCAACCTGTACTTGACAATGCTGATGAGCCAAGTCGCTTCTTGATATCCTCTCTGAGGGCCTTCTTATCGACTTTGCCGACTTTTGTCATGGGTAGTTCATCGACAAACTCGACTCTTTCAGGGAGCTGCTGTACTGATGCACCATTCTTTTTCAGAAAGGCCACTATCTTTTCAAGGGTGAGTTTTTCACCTGTTTTCGGCTTCACATAGGCGCAGATTCTCTCGCCCAGTACTTGATCCGGCATGCCGATTACTGCCGATTCGTCAATCCCCGGATGGGCACCCAATCGGTTCTCAATCTCGACAGAGCTGATCTTTTCACCACCCCTGTTGATGATGTCTTTTATTCTGCCTGTTATGGTGATGTTACCGAAGGGATCTTTCCTTGCCTTGTCGCCTGTTTTGAAAAATCCGTCCATGGTGAAGATTTGGCTGTTCTCTTCGGGAGACTTGAAGTATCCGGTAAAAACCCCGGGGCCTTTTGACACGAGTTCGCCTTCCTGACCTTGAGGCACTTCATTTCCTGAATCATCAATGACCTTGATCGTATCGTAGGGACAGACTGGTCTGCCCACACTATTGCAAATGATGTCAATGCTGTCGCTGGGTCTCGTGGAGATATTGGTGCCTTCAGAAGAACCAAAGGCGTTGATGACCAGACATTTGAGTTTGGTATGAGCAGCACGAAGCATCTCAGGGGTACTGGGGGCGCCGCCGAGGCATATCTTCTTAAGGGAAGTCAAGTCGTACCGTTCCAGATCCTTCATCGTGAGTATCCTTGTAATTAGGGCTGGAACCGAAGGAATGGCCGTCACCTTTTCTTTCTGTATCCATTCGCATATATTCTCCGCCTGGGTTGAGTCAAGGAGGACAAGTTTAGCATAATTAAACAACGCTGCGCCGATGCCCCAATGCATGGCCATACTGTGACCTACGGGGGTGACTACCATGATTGTATCGTTACTTGTAATTTCCCATGCCTTTGAGTGATATTCGATATTTGTAATATACGAATTATGGGTTCTGACGCTTGCCTTAGGTAGGCCGGTTGTACCACCCGTAGGCATAATATGGGAGACTTCGTCGGGATCGGGTCTTCTCTTCCCCAATGCCTTGAGGTTCTCTTTCGTCAGATCTGCTTTTTCAATCAACTCCTCCATGGTGAGAAATTTACAGCCTTTTTCTGTTCTCACCTGGATTACATGTTTGAGTTGTGGATTTTCTTCCAATACATCATCTATTATATGCTGGTAGTTTATCTTGCCGTACTGACTCGGTACGATCCACGCTACAGGCTTAGTCAGTTTTGTAAGGTGGTTGATCTCCGACTGGTTATGTCTCGGAATGAGCAGGACTGTCAAAGCCCCGATTTTCTGTATTGCGTAAAACGCAATAATATATTCGTGCCAGTTGGGAAGCTGGAGCAACACCCAGTCGCGCGATTTTATCCCGAGCCTCATTAGACTGATCGCCAAACGGTCTACCTTTTCACGAAGCTGAGAATAGGTCCAACTGCCTGCGTCGTCAACTAGACCGATTTTATTTGGGTAGAGGTCTGTGGCCTTGTCAAACATGTCTCCCCATGTAATTCCGGGCCACCACCTCATTTTATTGTATTTTTCAATATCTTCCTTGGCGTATTCCCTAAAACCCTCTATTGGCATATAATGTCTCCTCTTGATGTGAATAATTCTATTTTAGGATCACCTGTCCTTTATTGATTTCCCAAATACCTTGTCTGCAGTGTGATCAATGATACCTTCGACGCTTCGGGGGAAATTATAGAAAGCCGGGATAGATGACAATATTATTCCATCAGCTACCCTACCCATCATTCCACCATGTCCTTTGATACTGAGGCGGCCATGTTTTTTACACGTAAACCGTGTGCAGTGGGGGGTGCGTATCGTATCACTGTCTCGATATTCCCGCATGGCCACAATGAGGTATTCCTGGATACAGACCTTCCATGAAATTAAGCAGGCCGCCTACGAAGCATCTCTATAATCTGTCATAAATATCCACCATTTCGGCGGGTATGGCTGTTCCACCAACTAATTTTATTGCATCGATGAGCCACACCCGCCTTACAGTTCTGATCTTGAGACCTTTTATGTTATTCTAAGAAAACCCACATATTGTCTCTTTATGAATTTATATCCGGCTCGAAGGCATCAATAGCAGGAACTTCAAAGGAAAGACCATACTTTGCCCATTTTTTCTGCACTTTTTTGTAGGTCTGCTCGGTCAGCCGGGTTCTTTTCGAGAAAGCCTTAAGGTACTTATGCTCTTTGCATGCATTGATCAGGGTTTTTGAACCATAGGGTCTTTCCTCCGGTGGGTTCCTTGTGGGATCAAGGTAGGTAGACCAGGTATTCCTCTGTATATCGATGTCATCGGCTGGATGGCACCGTGTAGACATGGCCCAAATTACCTGCTCAATATCCGTGGGATCTATATCTTCATCCACAACGATAATCCATTTTGTATAATAAGAAGCCGCGGAACATTGGGCTGCCAATGCCAGTACCTGAGCGGCATGACCAGCCCGCCTCTGCTCAATGGAGACGCAGACCATACCAAAGCCGCCAGCAGCACTGGGGACCGAATATACACCTTTTATTCCGGGAACACCCATTCTGTCCAGATCATCCCAGATCTTGGCGGAACGCGCGATGCCGAAAAAAAGGTTCTGCTCGCAGGAGGGGTGGTCTGCCATCAGAGCTGCCGTAAGTATAGGATTGTTTCTGTAATGAATGCATTTGATGTCAATTACCGGAGTGAGTCCTCCTGGACGGCCATAATAACCTTGGAACTCGCCAAAGGGGCCTTCCGGCTGCAAGTTGTCGGGGTAGGCAATACCTTCAATAACAATCTCGGCATTTGCCGGGTAGAGCAAGTCTGTTACTTTGCCCTTACAGACTTCGACAGGTCTCCCCATAATACCGCCGATGGCGTCGTATTCGGAAACATTGCTGGGGAATCCCATAGCACTGCAAATGAAAGTTGCGGGATCGGTGCCGTATACGGCTATTACCTCACAAGGCTTCCCCTGTTGCCACCATTTTTCCCGGTGCAGGAGGGCATCTTTTCCTGGCGAAACGTAAAAGCCAACCTGTTTCTTATTCGTTATCATCTGGCGATAAGTACCAAGATTGTGGTGCCCCGTCTCTGGATCCTTGGTAATTATGGCATCACTGGTCCCAATGTATCTTCCACCATCATGATGCCACATTTTAAGCGCGGGGAATATTGTGATATCCACGTCACCTTCCATAACAATATTTTCGTTGACCGGCGCAGACTCCTCACTCACAATCTTGGGGGGAATTTTATTTTTGAAAACATCCCGCAGCATTTTTATCATCTCGAGTTCAGACAAATTCAAAGGTAAGCCCATGGCGAGCGCAATCCGTTTTGTGCTTGACCCTAGAATGTTTGACAAGACTCTGTATCCCTCTGAGTACCCCTTTATGTTGTCAAAGAGAAGGGCAGGACCGCCTTTTCTCTTACCGACAAGATATGTGATACCGGAGATCTCCTCGTCCCAATCAGTCTCTTCCTTGATTCTTGCCAACTCCCCGATCTTTTCAACTTCTGCAATCCAACCTCTCAAGTCTTTCCATTCTATCATTGCATAAACCTCCTCAATCTAAATTTACCTCACTATTAACAGAATTTATGGATTGTTGTATGTTGCCTTACCATTCAAGCTGATTTGCCTAATATTGCCCCTTTCAATGCCGCTTGAACCTCAACAATATGATCGCGCATCAATTGATATGCCTTGTCCGAATCATGCTGACGCAACGCTTCAATAATAAGCTTATGTCTATTAAAAGACTCAATAGAAATGGTAACTCTTTTTTTTATACTACGCGAGTTTTCCAAGGTCATAACCCTGGCAACCTCAAGCATGGTTCTCATTGTAAGAGAAATAAGCGTGTTGTGGACTGAATCGGCAACGAGCGAGTGAAATTCAATATTTTCATTTGTTGACTGCATACGGGAATTAAGGACAGATTCGGTTTTTTTGATGTTCGCTTCCAGCAGTTGTATATCCTTGTTGGTAATCCGTTCGGCAGCAAGATATGCCACACGAGGCTCGAACATTAAACGTGCTTCGGTGATCTCATTTAAGGAGGTATTCTGTATACGGAGGATTGAATAAAGAGAATCACTCATGGTTTTTGAATTAGTTTCAGCTACAAACACCCCGGAACCAGGTTTTATAACAATTAAGCCAGATGCTTCGAGATTTTTTAATGCCTCACGGACTGCAATCCTACTTGCCTTGAACCGCTCGCCAAGTTCTCGCTCCGATGGGAGCTTGTCCTTGGGTTTCAATCCACCGCTTAATATTATTTCACGTATCTGGTCAATAATAAGATTGGTTATCTTAGGAGTACTAACGGGATGAAAATTGCTCATGGCGACCTCCCCTAAATAGTGTTTTTTGTGTGCTGTATATTTGGTAAGTCATCATACCAGTAAGTCTATTATCGACAGATTATTTTGTCAAGAAAAATTTACGGATGTGCCAACGCAAAATAGAAATGTCCTAGTTACTTGCGGATATCGTTATAACGAGAAGTCCTGATGACGGGCATCTGAATCTGGGTATATAAAGGCAGATGATGATCTCGAAGAACCAAATAGGTTTTTATGTATCGCCGGGTAAGGACGCTCCCGAGGAAGAGCACGTACGACACTGCAAAAGAAAAATGGAAACTCTATAATATTACAGTAGATGTGCCTGATATCCGTAATTTTGATGGAGATGCCGGGTAGTATATAAATAATCTGTCCCCACCAACAAACCGGTCAGGCGGCATTGGTTGTTATCCGCCTGACCGCATTAAACGGTTCATCGGCCGATTGTTTACTCGGCCTCAACCGACCCCGAAACAAACTTATTATGTTGCCATTTGCCCTGCATTATGATCTTGCCGTCAGGGCCGTAAAGTGTGCCGTTGCCGTGAAACTCACCCTTCAGGTGATCTCCCTCATAGCGGGCGCCGTCGGGGAAGTGCTGAATGCCTTTGCCGGTCCGGTCGCCGTTCAGGAAGTCGCCTTCGTAGACTACCTTTCCGTTTTTATCCTTGAAGATACCCTTACCGTTAGGGACGCCTTTAACCCAGTCGCCTTCATGGCTCGTGCCGTTAGGGAATTTCATGATGCCCTTGCCTTGTTGTGCTCCATTGACGTAGTCTCCTTCATACGTGCGGCCGTCCGGTATCTTCATAAAACCTTTCCCGTTAAAGATGTTGTTTGCCCAGTCTCCTTCATAGACGCGGCCGTTCGGCCATTTCATGGTGCCTTTGCCGGAACGGAGGCCGCCAACAAAGCCGCCTTCATAGGTGGTGCCGTCAGCAGTACGGGACTTGCCAAAGCCTTCAAATTTACCCTTTTTCATAGTGCCTTCCGTGGTGATGCTGAGATGACCTTTGTTAAAACGCTGCAGGACACCCGGTCCATTGGCGTAGTTTTCGGCATCCCGCCCGCCTGACCACTGGGCGCTATCCTCAGAATTTATTCCAAGCAACCAGACCTTTGCACCTTCCTTGGTTGTAAGCCATCCATCTTCACCTGCGGCGCCGGTGACGCCCCCCATCGCCAGAAAGACGGCCATGATTATCATAAATACCAGTTGTTTTTTCTGCATATCTGCTTCCTCCTTAATCTTTCTAATGTTCATCACATTCGCTCAGTGTAATAGCTTTTCCAGACAATCGATCTCTTGCGACGTCTGTGCTGCCCGTTCCCTCAGACGCTCCATACCCTGTATATTGTCTTTCAGTGAATTCTGCATCCTGTTTACCATAGGTCTCCAGATTAACAGTTGACCTGCAATGTCCTCAAAGAACCCCCAGGCGTAATAGGCCATCCTGCCCATTGCTGCCACCTGCCAGAGCCTGTTGCCGTAAAAGAAGGACTTTTTACCCAGCCATTTTTCCAGAGCCGGGTGCTCAAGTGCGAGGTTACCGAGCAAAGACCAGCTTGTCTTCAACCGTTCCATGGAGTCCTTGTTCTTCGCCATCCATTCATCGATGTTCTTATAGTAGTTTGCCCCTTTGAAAACGGCAATCAGGTTCTTCGTGGGTTCATAAGCCTCCTCCAAATGGAATTTTGCAGACTGAAGGAGCTTGATATCGTCGTCAAGGCTCTTTTCCATGGCCTTCTGAGCGGCCTCGTTGTACCAGGTTGCCGTCTTCGCAGCAATTTTGCCGCTGATGGCATCGTCAAGGTCTTTTATCCGTTTGGCGTGCACGGCTTCAAAGGCATCCATCGACACATCTTTCAGGAGGTCAATGACCACATCCCCGACACGGTCCCAGGCCTTGTTGTACTCCTCTGTAATCTCCGCGGTCAGCTTGTCGATCTCTGCCTGCTGCGCCATATTGAGCGCGATGAGTTTTCTCAGCGCCTCATTAATATGCTTCAGCCGGTCTTGTGCATCCTTCATTCTCCTTGTCAGGTATTCCAGGCGTTCAGCCGGCATCCCGAGGTCTCCCAGCGAGCTTTCTCCGCAGATCGTCTCCGCCGGCGTCCTGGCTGCCGTTGCCTTAACCGCCGGAGGGGGAGGGAGCTTGCCTGTCTGCAACTGGATCAGGTAATCGCTTGCCGCTGCCGGTTTGTCACGGACCTGATCGTAGAGATTGCTCAACTGATTCAGCGCAACGGTCGCGGTCTGGGCGGACGCAGGGTTTTGCTTCAGGACGGTTATCTGCTGGTAGGTCTTTTTAATCATCTCCTTCTGCAGTTGAACGTTTGCCGGTGAAACGGGTATCGGTTTGGCCTCCGGTACCGAGATCTTCAACTTCGCCAGATCACCCTGTGCGAGCCTGCCGCTCATTGCCTGAGCACTCAGTTCTGCCAAATATCTGGCATCCTCCAGGTTGCCGGCCTGAGCGGCCAGTACTGCCTTTTGCCCCAGGCCGGCGCTCAGCGTCAGTTGGCTTAATACCGCCGTTTCCGTCTGTGGCGCCGGAGTCACCTTTGTCCAGTTGGACATGGGTTTGGTAAAGACAACACCGCCGGAAAAAGAAGCCTTATCGCTGATAAATGAAGCATATGTTCCGTCTTCCGCTTGTGCATAGATAAAACTGGACTTCCAAAAGCCGGGCACCCTCTGCGGGGCATCCCATTTCTCCTGACGCAGGCCGCTGAGGTCCACCGGCACCTTGTTGGTGATCAGCCAGTTGGCCAACGCTATTATCTTTGCTGCTTCCCTGACCTTATGAAAGGCCGGCGTAATACGGGCGTATTCATCGTAGTGGTTTATCAGTACGGCGCACCATTCATTGTAGTAATTGCTGACGTCGTCGCTATGCCCCTTCGCATACTCTTTATCCAAGGAGGTAATGCTCTTGAAATCCATCTGAGGCAAACCGAAGGATACCACACGGTGATCCGGGGAAACGGTCATGGCTACCAACTTGGGTTCGATCCAGAAGTCTGTCGAGCCAATGTGGTTTGTCAGGTCAGGTTTTGATGGATTCTTGTCGATCAAACCTTTGTGTATGTAGTATTCCGGTTGGCTCATGCTCCCGGGTATGTGCCAATATAGCTGGGGCATAACCACTAAGCTTTTAAGTGAATAATCGGCTTCGTACAGAATGCGGGTCAGTTGTGAAGTCCGATCGAGGTTTATGGGATCGAGCACTACCTCCCCTTCCAGAGGGTTTTTCATTATCGCGCTTGTGCCCTTTGACGATATGAGTATTTTGTTGATTGCCAACATCACGATGTCCCGCTTGTCAATGTTCGATATGGTCGGCAGCATACGCCCCTGGGCTTTCATTACCACTTCCTGCCAGGTGCTCCGGTCCTGGTCTAAACCGGCGCGTAGATTCGCTACTATAGCCTCCGGAGCGCGGATGTTTTCCAGAATGGCTAAGTAAACGGCCGCCGTCATCGCCCCCTGTGCCTTAGAAGGGTCGCCGCCGCTGCGGGACAGGATAGCCTGGGCTTCGGTGCCCCGGCCAAGCACCTGCAGCGCCTTTATCGCGTTATCCGTGCTGCCTTGATTTATCAGGTCGTAGGCCTTTGCCGCCTCGGTGAAACCGAGATTTTTCAGGATCCTGCTCTGAATGGTTTGCACATCTGACGGCGGTACCACTTGCTTGGAATCAAAATGGACGTAGTCGTAAAGCCTGACCAGTTCTTCCGGAGAAAGACCGCAGGCCTTTGCCCACAGCCGGATCAGCAGTTGCCTCTCTTGCTCCAAGGCAGGGTGTCCCAGTATAAATTCATTAGCGGGCCATCGCCAGACCTCGCTCTCCTCTTCCGACTTCTTTACTTCCGGGGAATGGTTTAGATTGAACTTTGGTTTGGGATAAAGCATCGCCGTTTTCAGCATATCCAGGTAGGGGATCGGACCGGTGTTAAAACGGGTGTCATAGTGTCCCAGGACGGCGATCTTGCCGGTCCCGGGGTCAAGGACGATCTGATCGAGAACGTTGATCTGGTCCAGTGCCTCAATTGCCGACAGCTCACCCGGAGTAGGAGACGGCGGTACACCCGGGATTATGAACTCGGACTTTATGGGCTTCACTTCCAGCGGGATAATGCCGGAAAGACGGATCTGACGTTCAATGAGGGTACCGTTTCGTCTTACGACTAACTTCAAGGGCGTGTAGAGCGGAAAGTCATTTTTTACCGCCCTGAATTCGGCTGCCGAATGAACGGGCACACCGTTGATCGACAGCAGTATGTCCTGTATCTTCAGGCCAGCCGTACTGGCCGGCGAATTGTTATTGACACCTATCAGCACCACTCCCTGTCCCCCTGCGTCGCCGATTATAATACCCCAAGAGGACATTGCCTTCGGCGGCTTCTCAGCCACCGCATTTCCTGCAGTCGTAAGAAACAGAACAATAATAATCCCGATAGTCAGCCAGATTCTATGCACTAAATCCCTCCTATCCACGTTCTCTCAATGTCTTGCGTAAAGGGATGCCTCGACGAGGATCCGGCCTCTCTCAACGGCCCGTACAACCTTACCCCGTAGGTTTCCCTTTTCCCGGGCGGGAACGAAAAGATTGCACTTTCTCCCGACCAGTCAGCCGGAATCACGCATGAGAGATCATCTCCGATTATTAACGAAACAAACGGTTTCCGACTAAAAGGTTTTTCTTGCAGCGTGACCGATTCCTCTGAGATGGCGATCCGGGGAGAAATAAACAGGGCGATACATAATAACAAACATAAAAAGTATCGCGCGAATATTAGCTGTAATAAATCAAGACCTTCTTTTACCTTCAAGACCGTATTTGCTTCTTATAAAAACTTACTTTCGTTAGTCATAAATATAGATAAACCTGTCTTATATGTCAAATACAATGATGCCAACAACCTGTCAATGTGTCATCCCTCAACAACTCCTCTTTCCTCAGTTTACAAGGATAGGTACAGGATTATGGCATGATGGCGTTGTATCTATTCGCACGTCACCGTCACCTGGGCTTTGAAATGTTTCTTTTCGTCGGTATATGTCAGGGTGTTCATTTTTTTTGGTTCCCCTTCAATCAATGTGCGGTTGGAGCTGAATTCGATTTTTCTGTCAGGTGTCCAGCAACTGAGGAATGACCCGCCTTTTGGATTCGGAACCCGGAGTTCGCACCATACTTCAGGCGACAGGAGGGGGAACGTATAACCTTTGTCCGATGGTTTCATTTCGATTGTAATCTTTTCTGTGCTTGCCGTTCGTTTCTCGACAATAAACCCGGTAGTGGTTGTTTTTTCTATCGTGCAGGCCGTAGAACCCGCATACGCTGTTTCAGCCAACAGAACAAGCAGAAACACGACGCAAAAAGACCTCATGTAACACCTCGTAAAATTTGATAAGCAGCGAGCAGGCCCCGCTATCTGCAGGTTTCGCTGTTTTTGGCGGAGAACAGATCATCCCGTCTTCACTCTGTGTGCTTTGCGGGGATTACGCCATTGTGCGCGGGAAAAGGATAACCGCCCTTTTTTACCCATTCTTCTCTTATTGTACGTAGATGTCAAGCAGATAATTGTTAAACCGACACGACTTTACGGCTCTATAGATATGACCACCCTGTCGCTGTAATTCCCTGCATAGGCGTTCTGGAAGTCAGCGCCCTG
>MVRS01000047.1 GCA_002067975.1 Syntrophorhabdus sp. PtaU1.Bin058 | reverse complement strand
TCAGGGAAGGCGGCAAGACCGTAGGCGCTGGGGTAGTCACCGAGATCAGCGAGTAAAGGGGGAGGGATGAGGCAGTTAATAACCATGGCATGTTCAGAGTGCAAAAACAGAAACTATACGACCACAAAAAACAAGCAGAAGACACCGGACAGACTGGAAATGAAGAAGTACTGTAAATATTGCAGGAAGCATACCAGCCATAAGGAGACAAAATAAAAAAGGCCAGTAGCTCTAACGGATAGAGCACCGGACTCCAAATCCGGGTGTTGGGGGTTCGAATCCCTCCTGGCCTGATATATTCTGGAGAAGGCATGGAGTTCAAAGAAAAGATAGAACAGATCAAGGAATATTTCCGGGAGGTATATCTGGAGGCAAAGCGCGTTACCTGGCCTTCGAAGAAAGACGCGATAAAGGGTACCTATATTGTGCTTATAACGGTAATCATTGCGGCATTATTTCTCGGTATAGTTGATATTGGATTGGCGAACATAATAAAGACATTGCTACGCGGATAGATCTATGGAAAAAAAATGGTACGTAGTGCATACATACTCGGGTTATGAGCAGAAGGTCAGAGAACTCCTGGAAGAAAATATCAGGACCAACAAGATGGAGGAATATTTCGGGGAGATCATTGTACCTTCAGAGGTCATCATGGAAAAGGTCAAGGGACAGGTAAAAAAGTCGCAGAGGACCGTTTTCCCCGGTTATATCATCGTGAATATGCTCATGAACGATATTACATGGCATTTTGTGAGGAACACCCCGAAGGTTACCGGTTTTGTAGGATATGATAAGATGAACCCTCCCCCTCTGCCCGATAAGGAGGTTGATGAGATCATCAACGCCATCCAGGAGGGGAAAGGGAAGATCAAACCCAAGATACGGTTCGAGAAGGGTGACGGAATAAAGGTCACCGAGGGGCCCTTTACAAACTTTACCGGTAACGTTGAGGAGATAAAACCGGAAAAAGGCAAGGTGAAAGTGCTTCTGAATATCTTTGGCAGGACGACACCGGTAGAATTGGATTTTATTCAGATAGAAAAAATTTGAAGGAGTTAAGCGATGGCAAAAAAAGTTGTTGCGTTGGTTAAGTTGCAGTTGCAGGCCGGACAGGCAACACCATCACCGCCTGTAGGACCGGCGCTTGGTCAGCACGGTGTCAATATCATGGAGTTCTGCAAGGCCTTTAATGAAAAGACGAAGAGCCAGGAAGGAACGGTCATCCCGGCAATGATAACGATCTATTCGGACAGGACGTTCAGTTTTATTACAAAGACACCGCCGGCGACCTTTCTCATAAAAAGGGCTGCAAAGCTGGCAAAGGGGGCACATACCCCCAAAAAAGAGGTTGTGGGGAGCATAACAAAGACCTCCGTTAAAGAGATTGCCCAGCTCAAGATGGTCGATCTCAATGCAAAAGACCTCGAGGGGGCCATAAGGATCATAGAGGGGTCCGTAAGAAGCATGGGATTGGAAGTAGTGGAAGGATGACAAAGCAGCTTACAGCCGACAGCTATCAGCCTTCAGCTAACCGACAAAAAGGCTGAATGCTGACAGCTGAGTGCTGACAGCTTATAGTTTACAAGGAGCAATGCATATGGCAAGCGCAGGCAAAAAATACACAGAGGCAAGAAATAAGATAGACAGAGAAAAAAGATATGACATGGAAGAAGCACTTAACCTCCTGCCGCAGGTCTCTTTCGCAAAGTTCGATGAGACGGTGGAAGTGGCAATGAGGCTTGGCGTTGACCCGAGGCATGCAGACCAGATGGTGAGAGGAAGCGTTGCGCTCCCCCACGGTCTCGGCAAGAAGGTGCGGGTCCTCGTCTTTGCAAAGGGGCAGAAGGAAAAGGAGGCCCAGGAGGCAGGTGCTGATTTTGTCGGCGCAGAAGACATGATCGAAAAGATCCAGAAGGGATGGACGGATTTTGACAAGGCGGTCGCCACTCCTGACATGATGGGGCAGGTAAGCAAACTCGGCAAGATCTTGGGTCCCAGAGGCCTTATGCCGAACCCAAAGGTAGGCACCGTCACCTTTGATATAGCAAAAACCGTCAAGGAGATGAAGGCCGGAAGGGTAGAGTTCAGAGTGGACAAGGCCGGCAATCTGCACGTCCCTGTGGGCAAGATCAGCTTCGGCAAAGAAAAACTCTTGGATAATCTCAACTCACTCATCGATGCGGTGACCCGATTAAAACCATCCTCAAGCAAAGGGACATACGTAAAAGGTATTGCCATTTCAACATCAATGAGCCCCGGAATAAAGGTTGATCCGGGCTATGCAAGGACTTTAACAAAATAGGGAAAGGGTCAGAGAAAGCAGGTGCGGCGCTTTTAAGCGCCCTTAAATGAATACGGCCTGCCGAGACTTTTTGAAGATGTCTCTTCCTGACTTTCCATACATATTTCAGAGAAAGGAGGGATGAAAACCATTGGAACGGTCGAAGAAAGAAAAGGTTGTTGAGGAATTAGGGACCAGGCTTAAGGCCTTGAATTATATGTTCCTTACTGATTACAGCGGCATGAGCGTTGCCCAGATCACGAAGCTCAGGAGAGAGCTGCGCAGCGTTGATACGGAATTTACCGTCATAAAGAACAGTCTCATGAAGATTGCCGCAAGCGGGACAAAGGCTGAAGCGCTGAAAGACAGGTATGATGGTCCCAACGCGATCGTCTGCATCTATAAAGATCCTATAAATGCAGCACGGGTGATCGCCGGTCTTACAAAGGAGATTCCCAATCTCAAACTGAAGGCAGGCTTTCTCGGCGACAAGGTCATAACGCCGGAAGAGATCCTCAGGCTTGCCACATTGCCGTCGAGGGACGTATTGATCGGCAAGTTCATCGGTTTACTGAAGGGGCAGCCGCAGAGACTCGTCTATGTTCTCTCGGGGAATCTCAACAAGCTCATGTTGGTATTAAACACGATTAAAGCGAAAAAAGAACAGGCATAAAGGAGGCATTCAATGGCAATTACGAAAGAAGATGTCATACAGTATATCGAGAACATGACGGTGCTTGAACTCTCGGAGTTCGTGAAGGAACTGGAGGATAAGTTCGGCGTACAGGCAGCAATGCCCATGATGGCCGCAGCCCCGGCAGCAGGCGGCGCAGCAGCGCCGGCAGCAGATGCTGCAGCGGAAGAGAAGACGGAGTTTAACGTAATGCTCACCGGTTATGAAGCGGAGAAAAAGATCCAGGTCATCAAGGTCGTAAGGGCTATTACCGGCCTTGGCCTTAAAGAGGCGAAAGACCTTGTTGAGGGCGTCCCGAAACCCGTCAAAGAGAGCGTTTCAAAGGACGAGGCTGCAAATATAAAGAAACAGCTTGAAGAAGTGAGTGGACAGGTCAAGGTTGAATAGAAAAAGAAACAGGGCCCGGGGATCGGCCTTGCGCAGATCCCCGGTTTCCTGTAAAAGACTCCCTTTTTAAAGAGGTGAACGACATTATGAGGGAAACTTTCCGTAATAAAATCTTCAGAAAGAATTATGGCAAAATAAAGGAGATCCTCGAGATCCCCAATCTTATTGAAATTCAACTTGACTCCTATGAGAAGTTCCTACAGCAGGATATTACAGCGGAAAAGAGGGCAAATGTCGGGCTGCAGGCTGTTTTTAACAGCGTATTCCCGATACGGGATTCCCACGAGACAACGACCCTTGAATTCGTCAAGTACGAGATAGGCGACCCCAAGAATGCAGAAGAGGAATGCCTCTTCAGGGGGATTACCTATGCCGCGCCCATGAAGGTGACGATCAGGCTCGTTGTATGGAACGTTGACCCTGATACGAAGACGAAAGACATCAAGGCCGTGAAAGAGCAGGACGTCTACTTCGGGGAGATCCCTCTCATGACCGAACGGGGGACCTTCATTATAAACGGCACCGAAAGGGTAATCGTCAGCCAGCTGCACAGGTCACCCGGCGTCTACTTCGATTGCGACACCACCAAGGCGCCCTTAAGCGGAACCCTTTCATATACGGCGAGGATAATACCTTACAGGGGTTCGTGGCTGGACTTTGAGTTCGATCATAAGGAACTGGTCTACGTGAGGATCGATAAGAAGAAAAAGATCCACGTTACCCTGTTGCTGAAGGCACTGGGTTATAACGAGAACGAGATCCTGGACTACTTCTACGAGAAAGAAAAGATTATTTTTAAAGAAAAGCAATTTTATAAACAGACCTCCCCGGCCTTACTGATAGGCCAGAAGGCCACATCGGATATCGTTAACGAAAAGACCGACGAAGTTCTCGTGAAGAAACATAAGAAGATCACCAGGGCCATCATCAAAAAGATGGAACAGGCCAACATCAAGGAGATACCCGTAGACGAAGAGGACATCATCGGGAAGGTCACTGCCTTCGACGTCATTGACCCGAAGACAAAAGAGGTCCTGATACCGATCAATAAGGATATTACCAAGGAAGACCTTGCGAAGATCACGGAGAAGAAGATAAAGAGCTTCGACATATTATTCATCGACAATCTCAACGTCAGCCCTTCCCTGAGGAATACCCTGATTGCCGACAAGGCAAATACAAAAGAAGATGCCCTCATCGAGATATATAAAAAACTGAGACCAGGAGACCCGCCTACGATAGAGTTTGCAGAAAACCTCATCCAGAGCATGTTTTTCAGCCCCGAGAGGTATGATCTTTCAAAGGTAGGCAGGCTTAAGATAAACCACAGGATCGGCGTAGGCATACCCCTCGATGTTACGGTGCTCCGGAGGGAAGACATCATTGAAGTGGTGAAGCAGCTTTTGAAACTGAAAGATTCCAGAGGGGCCGGGGATGATATCGACCACCTCGGCAACCGGAGGGTAAGAACGGTCGGGGAGCTCCTCGAGAACCAGTTCAGGATGGGGCTTGTGAGAATGGAGAGGGCGATCAAGGAGAGGCTTACATTCCCGGAGATGGAAACACTAATGCCCCACGACCTTGTGAATCCGAAACCGGTGGCAACGGCCGTGAAGGATTTCTTTGCGAGCAGCCAGCTGTCGCAGTTTATGGACCAGACAAATCCCCTAAGCGAGATCACTCACAAGAGGAGATTGAGCGCGCTGGGGCCCGGAGGACTCACGAGAGAGAGGGCGGGTTTCGAGGTCCGGGACGTCCATCCCACGCACTACGGAAGGATATGCCCTATAGAGACGCCGGAAGGTCCCAATATCGGGCTTATCGCTTCTCTTTCAACATACGCCAAGGTAAATGAATTCGGCTTTATCGAAGCCCCTTACCGGGAAGTAGCGCACGGAAAGGTCACCGATAAGGTGCAATACATGAGCGCCCTTGAAGAGGAACAGTATTATATCGCTCAGGCGAATGCGCCCGTAGAAAGGGACAGCAGGCTTGCCGGCGATCTGATCCCGGCGCAGAAGGGCGGAGGATTCTTTTTGATCAGCCCTGAAGAGATCCATCTGATGGACGTCTCTCCGAAGCAGCTTGTGAGCGTCTCTGCCGCACTCATTCCATTCCTTGAACACGACGACGCGAACAGGGCGCTGATGGGTTCCAACATGCAGAGACAGGCCGTGCCCCTCCTTGTGCCCGAAGCGCCGTTGATAGGAACGGGGATGGAGAGGGTCGTAGGAAGGGATTCGAGGGTCACCGTTATCGCAAAGCATGACGGGGTCATTGAAAGCGTGGACGCGAGCCGTATCATCCTCAAGTACGAAGAGAAGAAAGGGCATGAAGAGCCGACGACGAAGATAGACGTGTACAAGCTCCTGAAGTTCAGGAGATCGAACCAGGATACCTGCATCAATCAAAGGGTGATCGTGCAGGAAGGCGATTACGTGAAGAAGGGCGACGTCCTTGCAGACGGGCCCTCGACGGACAGGGGAGAGCTGGCGCTCGGCAAGAATGTCCTTGTCGCCTTTATGCCCTGGAGAGGATATAACTACGAGGACTCGGTCCTTGTGAACGAGAAGCTTGTAAAGGAAGACACCTTCACGTCGATCCACATCGAAGAGCTTGAATGCGTGGTAAGGGATACGAAACTCGGCAAGGAGGAGGTCACGAGAGACATCCCCAATGTCGGCGATGAGGCGTTGAAGGACCTTGACGAGAGCGGTATCGTAAGGATAGGGGCAACGGTAAGGCCCAGCGACATCCTTGTGGGCAAGGTGACGCCAAAAGGTGAAACGCAGTTGACCCCTGAGGAGAAACTTCTGCGGGCCATCTTCGGCGAGAAGGCAGGGGATGTGAAGGACACAAGCCTGCGCGTTCCCCACGGCATAGAAGGCATCGTAACGGATGTCAAGGTGCTCTCGAGGCGGGGCATCGACAAGGACGACAGGAGCAGGGACATCGAGGATAAAGAGATATCCAATATCCTGAAGGACCAGGAGGATCAGATAAAGATCATCCTTGACAGCAAGCGCGCGAAGATAGCCGAGCTCCTTGCCGGTAAGAACGCACCCGCCGACATCAAGGACGATAAAGGAAAGATGGCTATCAGAAAGGGCGAACCGCTGACGAGAGAAAAGATAAACCTGGTCAGCTTTGAAAAGATCCAGCGTATCGATTTCGGCAATGAGGAACTGGAAGCGAAGATAGCAAAGGTCGTTGACAGTAAAGAGAACCAGATCGAGCTTATCAGGCTTATCTATGAAGACAAGATCAACAAGATCAAAAAAGGCGATGAGCTGCCCCCCGGGGTAATCAAGACGATCAAGGTATATGTGGCAATGAAAAGAAAGGTAGCGGTAGGCGATAAGATATCCGGCCGTCACGGCAACAAGGGTATTGTCTCCGTTATCCTCCCTGAAGAGGACATGCCTTTTACGGAAGACGGCACGCCGATCGATATCGTTCTCAATCCCCTCGGCGTCCCGTCAAGGATGAACGCCGGTCAGATACTTGAGACCCATCTCGGCTGGGCGGCGAAGGAGCTTGGAAAGAAGGTAGGGGAGATGGTGGACAGCTTTTACAAGAACTGCTGCTCCCCCGACATTATCAGAAGACATCTCAAAAAGATCTTTGCGAACAACGAATTGAAAGGCTTTATCGAGAGGTTGAGCGACGACGAGGTAGTGCTGCTTGCGGACCAGATGAGGGACGGGGTCCATACCGCTGTCCCGGTCTTCGATGGGGCGAAAGAGGAAGAGATCAGCGAGCTGTTCAAAATGGCCGGTCTGACCGATAACAGGCAGACAACGCTGTATGACGGGAGGACAGGCGATCCCTTCCATCACAAGATTACCATCGGCAACATGTATTTTCTGAAACTGCACCACCTCGTTGACGATAAGATACATGCGCGGTCCATCGGCCCTTATTCCCTCGTGACCCAGCAGCCGCTTGGCGGCAAGGCGCAGTTCGGAGGACAGAGGCTTGGAGAGATGGAGGTGTGGGCCCTCGAAGGATACGGCGCCGCATTTTCGCTCCAGGAGTTCCTTACTATCAAGTCCGACGACGTAAACGGCAGGATACGGGCATATGAGGCCATCGTCAAAGGCGAGGAGGTCCTTGAACCGAATCTGCCTGAGTCGTTTAATGTCCTCGTGAAAGAATTACAAGGTCTGTGTATTAATGTAGACCTTATGAAAGAAGAATAAGGAGGGTACATTGGAAGAGTATTTCAAATCCGATAAACAAAAAGACCCTTTAAGCTATACAGCGATCAAGATATCTCTGGCATCGCCGGAACTGATTGAAAAATGGTCTTACGGAGAGGTAAAAAAGCCGGAGACGATCAATTACAGGACCTTCAAGCCCGAGAGGGACGGCCTCTTCTGTGCAAAGATCTTCGGTCCCGTAAAGGATTACGAGTGCATCTGCGGAAAATACAAGAGGATGAAACACAGAGGTATTGTCTGCGAGAAATGCGGGGTAGAGGTCATACAGTCGAAGGTCAGGAGAGAGCGGATGGGCCATATCAGGCTCGCCTGCCCCGTAGCCCACATCTGGTTCCTGAAGAGCATGCCCAGCAAGATCGGCACCCTCCTTGAGCTGTCGATAAAAGAGGTGGAACGGGTCCTCTATTTCGAGAACTACATCGTCATAGAGCCGGGAAATTCCCCCTATAAGTTCTGTGAGATCATAACGGAAGAGAAGTATATTGAGGCAAAAGAGAAATTCGGCGAACCCTTTATGGCAGGAATAGGGGCAGAGGCTATCAGGGAGTGCCTGAGAAAGATCGATATCGACGACCTCGGCAAGACGATAAGGGTCGAGATGAGAGATACGTCAAGTGACGCGAAGAAGAAGAAGCTCGCCAGGAGATTGAAGGTAGTTGATGCCTTCCGGATCTCGGGCGTCAGGCCGGAATGGATGATCCTTGATATTATCCCCGTGCTTCCGCCTGAACTGAGACCGCTTGTGCCGCTGGATGGCGGTCGTTTTGCCACCTCCGACCTGAATGACCTTTACAGAAGGGTCATCAACAGGAATAACAGGCTGAAAAGGCTGATGGAGCTCAATGCCCCGGAGATAATCATCAGGAATGAAAAGAGGATGCTCCAGGAGGCGGTGGACGCGCTCTTTGATAACTCCAAGAGGGGCAGGGTCGTCACCGGCGCAAGCAAAAGACCGCTTAAATCCTTAAGCGACATGCTGCGGGGAAAACAGGGCAGGTTCCGCCAGAACCTCCTCGGCAAGAGGGTAGACTACTCCGGAAGGTCGGTTATCGTGGTAGGCCCCGAGCTGAGACTGCATCAATGCGGTCTTCCGAAGACCATGGCGCTGGAACTCTTCAAGCCCTTCGTCTATAACCGGCTCATCAAAAAGGGATATGCCACGACGATCAAGAACGCAAAGAAGATAGTCGAAAAGGAGAGATCAGAGGTGTGGGATGTCCTCGAAGAGGTCATCAAAGAGCATCCGGTCCTTCTGAACAGGGCGCCGACCCTCCACCGTCTGGGGATACAGGCATTCGAGCCCCAGCTCATCGACGGGAAGGCGATCCAGTTACACCCGCTCGTCTGCCCTGCCTATAATGCGGACTTTGACGGCGACCAGATGGCGGTCCATGTACCGCTTTCAGTAGAGGCCCAGACAGAGGCACGGGTCCTTATGATGTCAACGAACAACATACTGTCCCCGGCGAACGGCCGGCCGATCATTGTGCCGACGCAGGATATCGTCCTCGGCCTCTATTATCTGACGATCGAAAGGAAGTACAAACCCGGGCAGAGCAAAGACACCTATGAGTTTACCCTTGATGAATTCGCCGGCATTTCCGCGGTAGCGGCATTATGCGCGGAGATAAGGCAGGATAAGTACGCATTGGAGCTTAAGTCGCTCGACAATACCGTGGAACACCTCAATGAAATTCTGCGAACGCCGAAATTTTTCGATGTCTGTTTGAAAAAGAAAGACCCCATAGACCTGACCCCGTATACAAAGAAACTTGTTGCGGCAACGAGGGAGATGCGGAATAAAAAGTTCAAAGAGCTGAACCCCGACCAGCAGAGAAGGGTCATAGAACTGAACCGGTTGGTATTGCACAAGGTCTATCCGCAGACCTGTCCGATGCTGCGGAAGAGGTTTATCTTCAGCGATCCCCAGGAGGTAAGGATAGCTTACGATTCCGGCGAGATTGACCTCCATGCGCGGATAAAGGTCAGGATCGACGGCATTATGGAAGAGACAACGGTAGGAAGGGTCATCTTGCGGGATGTAATAGAAGATGCCCTGATGGAGCTGGAAGAAGGAAAAAGACAGTCGGTAATGAGAGAGCTTTTCGATCTGATAAAAAATACGCCGATGGACAAAAAGAACATCGGTCAGCTTGTCGATAAATGTTACAGGGAAGCCGGCGAGAAATGTACCGTTATCCTTTCGGACAGGTTGAAGGACCTCGGCTATTATTATGCCACCCTCGGAGGCATATCGATCTGTATTGACGATATGAAGGTCCCTGATAAAAAGAAGGACCTCATAGAGCGTGCCAACAAAGATGTCCTTGTGGTGCAGAAGCAGCACTCCGAGGGCCTCATTACCGATGGCGAGCGATACAACAAGGTCATCGATATCTGGGCCAACGTCACCGAGGAGATTGCGAAAGAGCTGATGGATGAGCTCGGTTCCGAAACGGTCCTCGACCCTGAAGGAAATCCGGTTATAGGGCCTAACGGTAAACCTGAACTCCAGAACAGCAGAAACCCCATATTCATCATGGCCAATTCAGGGGCAAGAGGGAACGCCCAGCAGATCAGGCAGCTCGCGGGTATGAGGGGGCTCATGGCAAAACCTTCCGGCGAGATCATTGAGACACCGATCAAGAGCAATTTCAGGGAAGGGCTCGACGTGCTCCAGTATTTTATATCGACCCACGGGGCGCGGAAAGGTCTTGCCGATACGGCTCTGAAAACGGCAAACTCCGGGTACCTTACGAGAAGGCTCGTCGATGTAGCGCAGGATGTCGTGGTAAACGAGCATGACTGCGGAACGATCGATTATATTGAGGTGGGGGCACTGATCGAAGGCGGCGAGATCATTGAACGGCTTGAGGCGAGGATCCTCGGCAGGGTTGCCCATGAAGACCTTAAAGACCCTGACGGCGGGATCATCGTGAGGAAGAACGAGGAGATCAGGGAACACCACCTGAAGGCGATCGAAGAGGTCTATGAAAAGGTGAAGATACGGTCCGTTCTCACCTGCCGCTCCAAGAGGGGCGTCTGCGTGCTCTGTTACGGACGTGACCTTGCGCGTGGGAGGCTGGTAAGCATAGGCGAAGCCGTGGGGATCATTGCGGCCCAGTCTATCGGAGAACCGGGAACACAGTTGACGATGAGGACCTTCCACATCGGAGGGGCCGCTTCGAGGAGGGTTGAACAATCCACGATCGAAACGCGGAATGAAGGATTTATAAAACTGATGAACGTGAAGGTCATCAAGAACAAGGACGGTATCCCTGTTGTGATGAACAGGAACGGTGAGATCGCCATTATGGATGAAACGGGAAGGGAGAGGGAAAAGTTCAGTGTTCCATACGGGGCACGGCTTCTCGTCAACGAAAAGGAGAAGACAAAACTGGCCAAGGACCCCACCGAGAACATCATGAAACAAAAGCTTGCAGAATGGGACCCCTATACGATCCCGATCCTTTCGGAAGTGACGGGGAAGGTGAAATTCGGCGATATCTTTGAGGGAGACACGATGCAGGAGAGCAAGGATGAGGTGACCGGTCTTTCCTACAAGGTCATCATCGAGCCGAAGAACCCTGATTTCCGTCCGAGGATATCGATCAAAGACGACAAGGGCAAGACCATTATCATACCCAACTCAACGAGTCCGGCGCGTTATATGCTGCCTGTCGGCGCCCATATCATGGTCAATGAAGGCGATATGCTCCACGCGGGAGACGTTGTGGCAAAGATACCGCGGGAGACGACAAAGACAAAGGATATTACCGGCGGTCTGCCCAGGGTTGCCGAGCTCTTTGAGGCGAGGAAGCCGAAAGAGAGCGCCATAGTGAGCGAGATCGACGGCATGGTCTCATTCGGTAAGATGACAAAAGGGAAAAGGGAGATCATCGTGAACCCCGATTCGGAACACGTTGAGCCCAAGAAATACACAATTCCGCGAGGGAAGCACATCATCGTCCACGAAGGAGATTATGTGAAGGCGGGCGAGGCGTTGATGGACGGACCCAAGAACCCCCACGACGTGCTCCGTATCCTCGGTATCCAGGAACTTGCCCGCTATCTTGTCGATGAGATACAGGAAGTGTACCAGTTACAGGGCGTGAAGATAAACGACAAGCACATCGAGGTTATCGTGAGACAGATGTTGAAGCGCGTCAAGATCAAAAGCGTAGGCGACACGAACTTTATCATCGATGATTTTGTCGAGAAATGGATATTTGATGAAGAGAACGAGCGCGTGCAGGGCAAGGGCGGGAGACCGGCAGAGGCCGAGCCGTTGTTCCTCGGGATAACGAAGGCTTCACTGATCACCGATAGTTTTATTTCGGCGGCCAGTTTCCAGGATACCACAAAGGTCCTCACCCAGGCCTCGATAGAAGGAAGGGTCGATTACCTGAAGGGACTGAAAGAGAACGTAATCATGGGAAGGATCATCCCTGCCGGTACCGGTTTTGTAAAATACAGGAACTACGACATGAATCCAATCAGCGGTTCAGAGGAAAACCGCCTGGAACCGTCAGATATTAAGATTCCTTAATTTCCGTTCAGCGATAATAGCCTCTTCGCTTTTCGGATAGAGCTCTATGATCCTCTTCAGGAGGGTTATAGAGCTCTTCTTGTCTTTGGTCTGGTTGAAGGCCTCTGCCTGGGAAAGAAGCGCCCGGGGGGCCTTCTCGCTTTTCGGATACTTGTCGATAACCTCCTGGAAAGAGACAATCGCCTTTTCATAATTTTTCAGGTTCATGTAGCTCTCGCCTATCCAGTAGAATGCGTTCGGTATGAGCGGGGTCCCGCCGTACTGTTCGGTGAACTTTGTAAACTTGATGATCGCCTCGTCATAGGCCCCTTTCTGGTAGGAGTCGAAGGCGTCTTTATAGGCGCTTTCATACTTTGCGTTATCTGCCTGTGAACCCGGTTCTGCTGCCGGTCCTGAAGCGACCGGTGTCGCGTCGGGTTTCTTCTGGGTGCTGAGCATGGCCTTTGTTTCGTTCCAGTAGGTCCTCAACTGGTATTCCAGCTCGTCGAGCTTGCCCATGATGCTCTTTATCTTTTCGTCCCTGCTCTCAACGGCAGCATAGACGCTGACCACCTGCTTACCGACATTTTCATTATCTTTTGAGAGTTGTGCCAGCTTTTCATTCGTTTCCTGCTTAAAACTATAAAGATCGTTTTGCAGGAATGACAGGTTGGTCTGCAACTGTGTCGCCTGTTCCTCTGTTGCGCAACCTGCTGCTGCCAGCGCAATAACAATAATAATGACGGCATATCTGTACATGGCTTACCCCTTCTGGTCGATTTTGAAATGAGCGCGCCTGTTTTTTGCCCAGGCATCCTCGGTGTGGCCCGGAACGATAGGTACCTCTTTCCCGTATGAGACCGTCTTGATCCTCGATCCCTCGACGCCCATCTTGACGAGATGTTCCTTTACCGATTCCGCACGTTTTTGACCGAGGGCAAAGTTGTATTCAACGGTACCCCTCTCGTCGCAGTGTCCTTCCACGATGATAGCCGTTGTCTTCGATTGCTTCAGCCAGTTGCCTACTGCCTGGAGCTTCGGCAGTTCCGACGCCTGGACCGCATAGCTGTCGAACTCGAAAAAGATGTCCTGTTGCGAAAGGGATGTCCTCATCTTCTCATCAAGCATTCTCAGCCTTTCCCTCTCCGCCCTGGCCAGTTCTTCTGCCGTGACGTCGCCCCTTCTATCTTTCTCGCCGGTGTCCGTTGTTACGGCGGCACCCTGACCCTGACCGGGTGTTGCTTGATACGTAGGCTGAACTACCTTCGGAGAGCATCCGGCAAACATAACGGCACATACGATCGACAGTACTAAAAAATATTTCATATTACCTCCTTTTCAAGGCGCGAACCTTGGCTGTTCCTCGTTGTTATCGGTAAATTTTAACAATCTTTTGTTTTCTCCATTATACAGCATTATGTGAAGGCTGTACCTTCCTCCTATCTGTGAGCAGTATAGTATATACCTCCCGCAGGGAGAGAATTGCGGTGAATCGTTGAGGGCGCCGCCGTTTGTCAGGACCCTCTGGTTCGATCCGTCGGCGTTCATGACCGATATTTCAAAGGCGCCTTCAATCTGCGACACGAATGTTATAAGGTCGCCCTTTGGTGAGAATGAGGGTGCACTGTTATAATTCCCGTAATACGTGAGCCTCTTGATATCCCCTGATGCGGTGTCCCTGGCGAATATCTGGGGACTTCCGTACATATCGGACACAAAGAGCAGTTTTGAGCCGTTGGGTGAAAACGACGCCGACGTGACGATCCCTTCCCTCTGCAGTATGGTTCTCCTCTCACCGGTTGCTACATTGTATGTATAGATGGTCGAATGCTTGCCGGCCGTATGCGAATATACAAGCGTCGAATTGTTAAACCACGATGAGCAGACCTTCATGCCGTCGCTCCTGTCCGCGACGATCTCCCTGCCCCCCTCCATGTCCTTCACGTAGAGGTTAGGCCTCCCTTCTTTGTATGAGGTGAAGGCGATGTATCTCCCGCTCGGTGATACCGAAGGGGCAACGGAGATATTGTTATAATTGGTGATCTTTTTCAGGTTGAATCCGTCGATGTCTGCCATGTATATTTCCTTGAGGCCCCTTCTTCCGCCGACAAAGACTATCCGGGAGCTCATGATGCCCTTGTCGCCGGTGACGGTGAGCAGGATGTCGTCGGCAAGCCTGTGGACGAGTCTCCTCCAGTCTTCCTGTCTTGAGCGGTATCGTTTAGCAAGCATCATGGAACCGTCGAGGGTATCATAGAGGAACGCCTCGAAGATAAGCTCGCCGTCTTTGATCTGGAATTTGCCTTTACAGAGGAGTTCGATCCCCACTGAACGCCAGCTCCCGAAGTTGATCTCCTGTTTCTCCACCCCTTCGCCAAGGAACTCTTTATCAAGGAGGGATTGCGGCGCTACAATGAAAAATCCCGACAGATCGAGGTCTTTGTTCAAAAGGTCGCTCATGTCCGTCTGGAGCCTGTCTGCCTTGTCGCTCTTGAAGTATGGTACGGCAACGGTTATTTTCTTAAAGCTTTTTCCATAGATATCGAGATATACCCGTGCCTCGGCCGTACCCGCAATAAAAACTCCTGCCGCGAAGAGGGCGCATAGGATGAGGATCATCCGTTTAGCTTTTTTCATGTCTTCTCCATTTATCTATTATATCGAGGAGCGCCTTTATCGGCGGCGCAATCGTCTTCCCCTTTTTTGTCACAATATAAAAGGACCGTACAATATTCGGCAACCCTTCGATATTTAAACATTTCAGGTTGTTATTTGCAAGTTCGTGAACTATTGCCATCTTTGAGATGTATGAAATACCCATGCCGTTTTTGACGGCCTCCTTTATTGCCTCCGTATCCGTTAATTCGGCAACGACCTGCAGTCCGGGGAGCACATCGCCTTTTAACCTTTTCAGTGATGATTCAAAGTGATTTCGGGTACCCGACCCATGCTCCCTGATAATGAGGGGGTAATCTTTCAGGTGTTTGATGTGGATCGTATCGGGGAAAGAGGGTGGTGCGATCATGACGATTGTGTCATCAAGGAATTTTTTATATTCTATCTTTTTCGATTCATCTTTTGCCCCGACGAAGCCCACATCGATCTCGCCTTCCTCCATATTCTGGATAATTGCTTTTGAGTCGGCGATGATGAGCCTGATCCTGATGCCGCTGTATTGCTGCTTAAAGATATTCAGCAATCCCGGCAGGATATAGACCCCGGGGATATTGCTTGCCCCCACCGTGATATCCCCCTTTTGCAGACCCTTAAAGGCGGCAATTGCATCGACGGTCTCCCTTTTAAGGCTAAGGAAATCCTTTGCATACCGGAGAAGGATCTCTCCCGCCTTGGTGAGCGTTACCGCCCGTTTTGTCCTGTCAATGAGCCTTACGCCGAAATAGCGCTCGAGGTCGACGATCTGTTTGCTGACCGTCGGCTGCGTAAGAAACAGCTCCTCGGCGGTCTTTGTGAAGCTTTTCAACTCCGCTATCTTTACAAAGGTTTCGAGATGTCTTAAGTCCATTGATAAAAATTATGATATATACTCCACTAATGCAACAAAAAATAACAGTGAAACAGACAGCACGCATGGTAAGACCTCGAGGATAAAGATACGGAACCATGAAAAATACAGTGCTTGGAAACGTCAGTCATGGTACAGTGTAAACCGTTGATTGCAAATCGGTACAGATTTACAAGGAGGCACTAAGGTGAAAAAGGAGAGCAGGGTACGGTGCGCTGAATGTCAGCACGGTCCGCAGGAAAGGGTCTGCACGGCGCCCGGCGGCAAGCCGGGCAAGGGTTGTCCGACACTCACGAAAAAGAAACTGATCCGGAAGGCGAACGAAGAATACAGGAAGAAACCAGTTGCCGAATTTGCCCGTCAGACAGCCGTCCAGGAAGGGGAATGCTATGCCGGAAGAGGAAAGGGGCCCTACGCGATGCATCCCGTCAAGCCGAGGGTCCTCGAGATTATGGAATTTGCAAAGAAGATGGGGTACAAAAGATTAGGGCTTGTCTTCTGCGTCGGACTTGCGAAAGAGGCGGCCATCGTCAATGAACTATTGGAAAACCACGGCTTTGAGACAACATCAATAGCCTGCAAGGTTGGAGGTATCCCGAAGGAGGAGATCGGTATAAAGGACGAGGAGAAGATATTTGTCGGCCAGCATGATTCGATGTGTAATCCCATACTTCAGGCCATGGTGGTCAATGACGCAAAAACAGATTTCAACATCGTCCTCGGCCTCTGTGTCGGCCACGATTCTCTCTTTTTCAAGTACGCCGACGCCCCCACTACCGTGCTTGCCGTTAAGGACAGGGTAACGGGGCACAACCCCCTTGCCGCCATATATACCTCGGGCAATTTTTATGCATGGCTGAGCAAATAGGACGGAAAACGTTTCGCGTTCGTACGACCCGCTGCCGCCATCAATGAGCATACCCCGTTCAGATGCAAACGGACCGATGACCGGATATCCGGCCGAAGAAGCCGTCGGCATACAGCTGTCAGCTAAAAACGAAAAAGGCTTTAAGCTGGAAGCTGACCGCTGATCGCTTATAGCCGTTATATAAAAACATTTGACAAAGAGCTTTCCGGTGGGCTACGCTAAGAGCGTTTTGCAGGTCTGATTTTTTGCAAACCGAGGCAAAGGATGAAGGGTTCGATCAGGATAGACCAGGAGAGATGCAAGGGCTGTTCGCTCTGCATGGAGTTCTGTCCGAAGAAGGCGATCTTCCTCTCAGATACATTAAACGTAAAGGGTTATTTTGTCGTCTCTTTCGACGAAGGCAGGGAATGCACGGGGTGTGCTACATGCGCGGTCATGTGTCCTGAGGTCGCAATCGAGGTGTTCAGGAATTGAAGAGGCTGATGAGCGGCAACGCGGCACTGGGTGAAGCGGCGGTCCTCGCCGGCTGCACGTGCTATTTCGGGTACCCCATTACGCCGCAGAACGAGTTGACGGAATACATGGCGAAGCGGGTGCCGGAAGCCGGTGGGATATTTATCCAGTCTGAAAGCGAGATCGCGGCGATCAATATGGTCCTCGGCGCAAGCGTTGCAGGCGCACGCGCCATGACGTCGTCGAGCAGTCCCGGCATGAGCCTCAAGCAGGAAGGCATCTCCTATCTCGCGGCAGACGAACTCCCGGCAGTCGTTGTCAACATGGTGAGAGGCGGACCAGGCATGGGGAATATCTCTCCTGCCCAGTCCGATTACCTGCAGGCTACGCGCGGCGGCGGTCACGGTGATTACAGAACGATCGTCCTTGCGCCGGGGTCGGTCCAGGAACTGGCCGATATCGTCCCGCTCGCATTTGATCTCGCAGAGGCGTACAGGAATCCCGTCATTATCCTCGGCGACGGGATGCTGGGACAGATGATGGAGCCGGTGAGTTTTGACAACATAAAACCTCCGAAAGAGTATCCGAAGGATTATATCCTGACGGGCGCCAGGGGAAGACCTTCCCGGATGGTCCGCTCCCTTCTCTTCGATACGAAGGAAGAGGAGGAACACAACTGGAAGCTCTTCAGGAAGTACCAGCGGATGGAGCAGAACGAGGTCCGTTACGAGAAATACCTCGTCGATGACGCCGAGATGATCGTCGTTGCCTACGGCATCGGGGCGAGGATCGTAAAGGGCGCCATCAAGAGGCTGCGCCAGGAAAACCTGAAGATCGGGATGATACGTCCCATCACGCTCTGGCCTTTTCCGGCAAAGATAATCAGGGAGACCGCGAACAGGGTAACCGATTTTTTTGTCTTCGAGATGAGCACGGGGCAGATGATCGAAGATGTGAGGCTTGCCCTCGAAGGAAAAGGGCATATCCATTTCTACGGCAGACCCGGCGGCGTCATCCCCACGCCGATCGAATTGTCCCGGGTAATATCGAGACACTACTACCAGCAATCCCACAGAGGCAAAAAGTGAAACAGGTCTATGCCCGTCCTAAATCATTGAAGCCGGCCCATTTCCATTACTGCCCGGGCTGCGGTCACGGTATCATAGGACGCCTGATAGTGGAGGTCATCGATGAGATGGACCTGCGCGAGAAGGCGATCTGCGTGGCGCCTGCCGGCTGCGGCATGCTTGTCTACAATTATTTTGATATCGATACGCTCGAGTCTGCCCATGGGAGGGGCGCAGCGGTTGCGACGGGGATCAAGCGTGTGAGGCCGGAAAACCTCGTATTCTCTTATCAGGGCGATGGAGACCTTGCGGCAATAGGCACGGCAGAGGGTTTCCACGCGGCGAACCGCGGTGAGCCCATCACGATCATCTTTGTCAACAACGGTGTTTACGGGATGACCGGCGGGCAGATGGCCCCGACGACGCTCTCCGAACAGGTGACGACAACAACACCCTCCGGGAGGAATGCGGCAACGGCAGGCCACCCTGTAAGGATATGCGAGGTGTTTGCGGTGCTCGACGGCACAACGTACCTTGAACGCGTTGCGGTGAATAAGCCCGCAGCGATCATCAAGGCGAAAAAGACGATCGCGAAGGCCTTCCGGAACCAGCTCAAAGGGAATGGGTTTTCACTCGTAGAGATCCTGTCGCCATGCCCGACGAACTGGAAGATGAGCCCCATTGATTCATGCAGGTGGATAGACGATGTGATGGCAAAACAGTTCCCTCTCGGCGTTATCAAGGACGTACCATGACCATAAAGACGATCTTTTCAGGGTTCGGCGGGCAGGGCGTTTTATCTATGGGATTTACCCTTGCCAATGCGGCGATGCTCGAAGGGAAGTATGTGACCTATCTCCCTTCCTATGGCGTTGAGGTAAGGGGAGGGACGGCGAACTGTACCGTCGTCGTCTCCGACGAGGAGATCGCCTCTCCTGTCGCTTCAGAGCCTGAATTCATTGTTGCAATGAACCAGCCGTCCTTCGCACGCTTTCAGAGCGTCCTTACTTCCGGAGGACTTATCTGTGTAAATTCTTCCATCGTGAATACGACATCAGCAAGGGGGGATATTGAGATCCTCGCTGTCCCGACAAGCGAGCTGGCAGATAAGATGGGCACGATAAAGGTGGCGAATATGATAATGCTTGGCGCCTTTTTAAAGGCGAGCAACATCGTTTCATTCGATTTTATGCTCGCGCACCTCCAGGAGATCCTCGGCGAGGGAAAGGCAAAGATGATAAAACTCAATCAAGAGGCCCTTGAGGCAGGTTATACCTTCGTAAAGGAGTGATGCGGATGGTTATCAAACAGATCTCTGTAAGCTTGGACAATGTCCCTGGCGCGCTTCACGGCATCAGTGAGATACTGGGGAGAGAAGGCGTCAACATCAGGGCGATCTCCGTTGCCGATACGTCGGACATCAGTACTGTCCGCTTTGTCGTGGATGATCCGGAAAAGGCAAAAAACATCCTCAAGGCAAACGGTTATTCGCCGAAAGAGACAGACGTGATCGCCGTTGAGACCCCGGACCATCCGGGAGGATTGGTCGCTGTCCTGAGACCCTTGAAGCAGGCCGGGATCAACGTCCACTACCTCTACCCGCATCTCGGGCGCATCAGCAACAATGCGATCGTTATCCTCGGTGTTGACCGGACAGAAGAGGCCCAGAAGGTCCTGCAACAGAACTGGGTCCACACCATAGGAAAAGAAGTATACAGTATATAGCGATTAATTCCGATAAACCCGTAAGTCGTGAGGCGTTAGGCGATTTTAACCCCTTACGATTTACGCCTGACGGCTTTTATTCGGATTAAAGCTTTATATACCCCTGCTGATACTGGGACGCGACGCAGTATTCAAGGTATTTCCTGACGTTGCTTTTCGGTGCGTAGGCGCCGGAATGACCGTCGCAGAGCATATCTGCCTCCAGCGCAAAGAGGGTCTGGATCGATTCCATCCAGGCATCGGGATCGCAATCGAATTCTTTAAGAAGCGGTGCTGCAATGTCCTGTACGAAGAGAATCCTCTTGCCGCCGATGTCCATGTAGACCGAGATAGACCCGGGTGTATGACCCGGTGTGTGTATCCAGCAGAGTTCCTCGCTGCCGATATGCAGACGGCCGCTATCGCCTGCAAGCTTCATATCCACGCGGAGAGGCTGAAGATCGACATTGAAGCAGAATGCCGCCGTAAGCCTCTCGTCCGCCCGTTCGATGATCGTCGCGTCAAGGGCATGCATGATGAGCTGTGAGCCGAAATGCGACCGGAAGAGATGGGCGCCGCCGGAATGGTCTACGTGGCAGTGTGTTAAAATGACCCTTTTGATCGTCTCAGGTTTAAACCCGAGGCGCTCAATATTTTGGATTGTCCGCTTGAAGCCGACCCCTGAGCCGCAATCGATGAGCGCCAATTCGCCGAGATCCAGAAGGTAGGCAAAGCCGTCTCTCGCATCGGAGAGATCAGGTCCGCAGACGCGGTATATGTTGTCCCCTATCTGCTGAGGATTGACAAAGTGATTCACGTAATCACCACCATCCCTGCATCAGGTTTTTGCACAGTATGTTATATCATAGATAATACGGGAATGCCGCAAGGTCAACCCTCTTATTTACGCAGCTATCAGCTTGCAGCCTTCAGCGATCAGCAAAAAATTGATTTTGTATATCGTATATAGTATATCGTTGAATACGTTCCTGGTTACCGGATCCTGGATGCTGGATAAGAAAAGCGGCTCATAGTTCATAGCTGATAGCTCATAGTAAAAACGAAACATAGTAAGCAGCAGGGAGTAGGCAACAAGAGGTTTTTGTGCTGCCCCTACCTGGTTCTTGCTTCTGCTAAGAGCCATGAACCATGAGCTGGTTTATACTAAGGGCCTGAGGAGGTCAAATGGATCTGCAGCCTTTCATAGAGCTCTATCATCTCTGGCGGCCTGTCTATCCGCACCTTGCGAAGTACATCGGTGAGCTTTATGGCCGTACAGACGGAAACGTCCTCGAGGTCGGCCCTTTCTGCGGCACCATATTCGAGCTGTGCAGAAACGGGACAGGCAAATCCTTTTCAATGGGGACCTTTCCTCCGGGGATCGACCGGTTCTTCCGCGAGGAGGTAAAAAGACTTGATTATGACGACAAGGTCACGGTGATAGCGACCGACCCTGCCCTGACGGGGATCACAGACAACACATACGACCTTGTTGTCTTCCGGGGGGCGTTATTTTTTCCGGAGACCTTCCGGACGGATTTTCGTGCGGTCTACAGGGTGCTCGGACAAGATGGACTGGCTGTGGTCGGCGGAGGGTTTGGAAGGATGACCCCAAATGCCGTCATAGGGCAGATCGGTGAACGGTCAAAGGAGCTCAACATCTTTCTCGGTAAGACGGGGATGAACGAAAAGGGACTGTTAAGGGACATAGAATCCAGCGGCATTGAAGGTGGCGTCGAGATTGTCTCAGAGGGAGGATTGTGGGCGTTGATCCGGAAAACCTGATTAAACCCGTAAGCCGTGAGGTGTCAGGGATTTATACCGCTAACGCCTTACGACTGACGACTTACGTGTTTTTGGAGGATTGACGTAAATATTTTTTCATGTTTATAATAGAACAGAAGGTATAACGGATAATGCAAGTTATACAATGCCCGAAAATATCCCTGAAAAAGATAGTATATATCGTCTTGTGCTCTTTTCTCATATTCAGCGGATTCGCAGCGGGGATCAGTGCCGCCGAACTTACAGAGGAAGAGGCGAAAAAGCTCATCCAGGATGTGGTTAAACACGAAGACAAGGTCGAATCCCTCGAGCGTTACCAGCAACATGGAAACTTCTATTATATAGGATCGGATGAAAAGACCGTAGAGAAGTATAGAAGACTTGAAGAGGCAGGATACGTAAAGCTGAAGCTGATATCCGGGAAAGACCTGGAGAAGGGCTTAGATTCGGCATACGCGGTTGAGTTTACGGAGAAGGCCGCCCCTTTCCTCATAAAACCAGAAGGCGGTTCCGAAGACAGGATATACATAAACCTTGCAAAGATAGATAACCTTGATGTAACGGGCGTCAAACGGACCGCCCAGAAGGAGTATAAGGCGGAAGTGATGCTTGGCTATAAGGTGACGCCATTCGGTGAGGTATTGCTTGGCCGGGGGGTGAAGCTGGACCGGAAAGAGGATGCCTCCTTCGAGGCCCAGGACGACGGGTGGCGCGTCAAGTTCAAGATCAATTTCTGATTTTATCGTTCAAAACAACCACTATCTTTTGCAAGGCAAGCAGAGAGCCAGGGACCGGTGGCGTTATGATGTTTTCTCGAAGGCACTTTTAGGTGCGTTGCAGATCGGGCAGTGCCAGTCATCGGGCAACTGGTCAAAAGGGACCTTCTCAACCTTTTCATCGTACTGATAACCGCATACAGAACATGTGTAGACCATATCATACCTCCTTATGTTATTTTATGCGCGGATCGTGCCTGCCTTTCTTGTACATTATCGGCATGTCCTTTAGAAATCCGTATAGCTTCCCGTGATATCAAATCTGCATTTTTCCTTTTCAGATCAACGTCCCCATCGTATTGTAAACTATGGCAAAGGGCATGGCGGGAAACTTAATTTAGAATTATTATAATCTGCCAAGCCTTTTTGTCAAGCCAATTTTTTATTGTCCCGAAGCCTTGAAGAGTCGCCTGCGTAATGTATAATATTGGTATAGAAATGGCGGTACGGAAGGCGCAGACGGACCTGTTGTCAAAGAACGAACGAGGTGACCCGTGAGTAAAGATAAAAGCCCTATAACGCCTGCGATAAGGGTGCTCAGAAAAGAGAATGTCCGGTTTACCGAGTATCCCTATAAATACGTCGAGCATGGCGGTACCGGGAACTTTGCGAAACAGTACGGCGTCGATGAACATGCGGTGATCAAGACCCTCATCATGGAGGACGAGACGAGAAGGCCCCTGGTGGTGCTGATGCACGGTGACCGCGAGGTATCGACGAAGGAGCTTGCCCGCACCATCGGGGTTAAAACGATCCAGCCCTGTACCCCCGATACGGCCCAGAAACACTCCGGCTATATGGTAGGGGGGACATCGCCCTTCGGTACCCGCAAGGCGATGCCGCTCTACATGGAAAAGACTATCCTTGGCCTCCCCCTTATCTATATCAACGGCGGGAAGCGGGGTTATATTATCGGCATCACCCCGGAAGAGATGGTAAGGGTTTTAAGGCCGGTCCTCGTTCATGTGGGAATTGAATAGAGGCAGTCGATAGTCGATAGTGAATAGTAGATAGTAAGAGACAAAAGAAACAATATCTTTACAGAGTCCATCTTTCTGTCCTCGGTATAAGAGCCATCTGTTTTTGACGATGGTAGACTATTTTATCGGTGCGATGACAAAGATAAAGGGGTCCCAGAGCATGTGTGATATGAGGACCGGTACGAGGCTCCCCGTATACAGGTAGAGACCGCCCCAGTACGCCCCGCATATAAATGCAGCGAGTATCAGGACGGGGTTCCCGGTGGACAGGTGCGCCCCGGTGTAGAGGATTACCGTCAGCAGGAATGCAGCGCCTTTGCCCCACCGCACCTGGAAGGATCTCTGGATAAAGCCCCGCCAGTATATCTCCTCTCCGAAACCGATGGGGAAGAAGAGCAGGGCGGCGATAATGTATTGAGGCAGTTCCGCGCGGCTCGCGTATATGGCGTTGAGGTTTTCTGCCCTCCGGGGAAATATCCCCGTGTACGTGTTTGCAAGGATGAGTATCTCGTGTCCCAGCCGGAAGACCCCGTAGAGCACAATTGCGGCAAGGACGCCGATGCAGATATTCCGAAGGCTCCATTCCTTCCCGCTCCAGGGGATTCTACCGGCAGCAAAGGAGATAGCGCTCAGAAGTATCGTGTTGAAGGCCATCGTGAGCCAGAAATTAAAAGGCCTGATGATGAACGTTACATACCAGAGGAAAAAGGCGAGAATGATGCTGAATATGACGACCCATCGGTCGCTTCTGCCGGCCGCCCTCATGAAGCTACTGCATCAGGTACTGTGCAAGAAGGGAGAGGAGGAGCAGCCCTCCGAACGCTGAGTGGAGCTGTGCAGTGGCGGCATCGATCATCATGAACTGCTGCTCAGGCCGCCTCTCTTTTGTATGGACTATCCTGATGAGCTTTATCGCCAGCGGAAAAGAGAGGAGCGTCGCAAGGGAGATCACGGGAAGCCGGTTTGCAAGGATGAGGACGATGACCGAGAGGTATGAGCTGAGGACGAGACCGTAATACATAAACCGTGCATTCCTTTCGCCGATGAGGATCGCCACGGTTTTGATGTTTACCGCTGAATCATTCCTGATGTCCCGCAGATTATTGCTGTGAAGAACGGCATCCACCAGAAATGCAAAAGGGATTGCGTACAGGATGGGCCCCCAGGAAAATTGCTGAGTCTGCACATAGTATGTACCGAGGGTCATGGCAGGCCCGAATGAGATGAATACGGCGATATCGCCGAGCGCGCGGTACTTGAAGGCAAAGGGTTTCACCGTATAGAAAAAACCCAGCACCGCGCCGATAAGGATAAGCCAGAGAAGGACCTTGCCGTTCGGTATCGAAAAGGCAAGATAAAGACCGATCAGCGAGGCGATAACATAGACGACGATCGCCCCGGTCAGGATCGTATTTGGTTGTGTGAACCCTCCGGTGAGTACGCCGCTTGAACCGAATGTCCCTTCGCGATCGACCCTGTTTTTGAAGTCAAAGTAGTCGCCGATCAGATTGGCGCCTGCATGGGCGAGAACACAGCCGAGCATGGTAAGGACGAGATTGAGCCAGTCAAGGCCGAATCCGGGATTTTCTATCTTTACCGCAATGCCCCCGATGATTGGCGGGAGCACGCTCATCGTGAAGGAAAAAGGACGGGAAGCCCGCCACCAGAGAGAAATACACGACATAAAGCCTCCTGATCTGCATGTGCATATTTATAGAGAATTATCTATAATATATGCAATGTATCTGCGTATAATTATAATATTTTCAGGCGCATTGGGCAAGCGCTGTTTGCGCGTTACTTTCATTGACATACCTGTTTTTTTCCTATACATTAAACATCAATGCGATGAAGATAGGCGTAATCTCCGATACCCACCTGGCGAGCGCAACAGAAGACTTTAAAAAGACGTTGAAAAGGCAATTCAGCGACGTGGATATGATAATCCACGGGGGTGATATGACATCCGTTGCCGTTTACGATTTTCTCTCCAACTGGGAACTGAAGGCGGTCAGAGGCAACATGGACGATTACGATCTTGGGATGATCCTCCCCGTGAAACGCGTCGAGCTGATCATGGGGAAGAAGGTCGGGATAATCCACGGCAGGGGCTCGCCCCATACCATCGAAGACGTTGTTTTCGGAGAGTTTAAGGATGTTGATATCATTATATTCGGACACTCCCATGTCCCTGCGAATGTCAGGAGGGGAGGGGTGATCATGTTCAATCCCGGCAGCTATAGGGGGTCTTATTCTCAAAAAGGCACGGTAGGTATTATGGAGATAGGAGATGAAGTAAACTTCCGGCATATTGAGGTATGAAATGTCCCCGAACACGTGTCCGACTATTTTACGAATTATTCGTTATGGACGATAATACGGGTATGATATATAACGGAACATATCCCAAAGGTCTTTTTCCTCTTTTGCTTCCCTTCTTCTCCTCTCACCCTCTCGTCCTCTGCTCTTCTGCTTCTCTGAGGCGGTTTTAATATGGATTCAGTCTGCCTCTCCTTCCTGTGGCACATGCACCAGCCTTACTACAAGAACCTCTATACAGGGGAATACCTCCTCCCCTGGGTACTGCTTCACGGCACCAAAGATTATTTTGATATGGCCGCGATGCTGAAAGACTTTAGCGGGATGAAGCAGAATTTCAATGTTGTCCCCTCCCTCCTCCTCCAGCTCATTGATTATGAAAATCTCGGGGCGAAAGATACCTATCTCGAGGTATTTAAAAAGCCCCCGAAGGACCTGACGGACGACGAAAAGGTCTTTATCCTTACAAATTTTTTTAACGCGAACTGGGACAACATGATCAGGCCCCACCCCCGTTTCTATGAATTGCTGAACAGGCGCGGGTTTTATTATCCCAGGGATGCCATTCACAATATCAAGGATTATTTTAACGACGAAGACTTCAGGGACATCCAGATCCTCTTCTTCCTTGCCTGGATAGACCCGATCTTTTACGAACAATACGACGGCCTGCAGTATCTGAAGAAGAAGGGCAGGGCCTTTTCGGAAGACGACAAAGGCATCCTGGAGGACGTCCAGAAGAAGATCCTCCAGGGCATCATACCGCTCTACAGAGAGCTTTCCTCGGCCGGTATCATCGAATTATCCACTTCCCCCTTCTACCACCCGATCATACCGCTCCTTATTGACAGCAGGGTTGCCAGGGAATCGATCCCCAACGCAGCGCTCCCCGAAAGGCTGTTCGCAAAACCGGAAGACGCCTCGAGCCAGATGGACAAGGCCATCGGGCTTTTCAGGGAGGTGTTCCGGGATACGCCTAAGGGTATGTGGCCCCCTGAAGGGTCTGTGAGCAATGATGCCCTCCAATTGTATATGGAACATGGGGTAGAGTGGCTTGCGACGGATGAAGATATACTTTTCCAGAGCCTCAAATGGGATGCAAGAAGGGACGGAAGCGGGTTTCTGTCGAACCCGGAACTCCTCTACAAGCCGTACCGGTATGAGAAGGAAGGCAGACACATCGATATGATATTCAGGGACCAGTCCCTCTCGGATCTTATATCCTTTCATTATTCGCGGATGGACGCAAAAGATGCTGCGAACGATTGCTTGAGGAGGATAAAGAGGATAGGGGATTCAGTGAAGGGCAGGATCAAAAGACCGCTTGTCACGATTGCAATGGACGGCGAAAATGCCTGGGAGAATTATAAGAACGACGGCAGGGATTTTTTCAATTACCTCTACGAAGGCATCCTCCGGGAAAAGGATATTATCCCTGTCACCATATCGGAATATCTCAGGGAGGCAGAGGATATGGGGAGCCTCTCCCATTGTTTTGCGGGCTCATGGATCGGCCACAACTTCTCCATATGGATCGGTCATATAGAAGACAATACGGGCTGGTCGCTGCTTTCCGAAACAAGGGATTTCCTGGAGGCTGAAGATCCGGGAAAACAGAACAAGGATGCCTGGGAATCCATCTACATAGCGGAAGGAAGCGACTGGTTCTGGTGGTACGGAGACGAGCATTCCTCGGAAAACGACGAGATCTTCGATCTGCTTTTCCGCGAGAACCTTGCCAATGTGTACCGGTTTCTCAAGAAGGACCCGCCGGAGATCCTCAGTATCCCGATTATCCTTAAAGACCGCGAGGCAAGGCCGACCAGGGAACCGGTGAATTTCATCAAGCCGATCATTGACGGAAGGGTGACGAACTACTTTGAATGGATAGGGTCCGGGTTCTTTGAGGGAAAAGGCCACGGGGTAGCCATGCACGAGTCCGTTACCCTCATCAAGGGGTGTTATTACGGATTCAATGAGACCTCGCTTTTTCTGAGGGTTGATATCGACCATGCGTTTATCGGGGACATTGCCGACGTCTCGTTTGAGATTAACCTGATGACAAAGGATAATTTTAAGATTGTCTACAGCATCAAAGACAAGAGGCTCGACACTGTCTTGCCTGTCTCCGTGATGTTCGCCGATATCCTCGAGGTGGAGGTCCCCTTCAATGCCCTCGGTGTTGAGAAGAACGACACGGTCGATGTCTGGTTTTCCGTCAAGATGAACGACATGTTCGTGGACAGGATACCGAAGCGGGGGTATATCTCTATCAAGGTCCCATCAGAGACATTCGAGATGGAGATGTGGTACGTTTGATCAGCCTGCGGCTGATCGCGTAAAACGTAAGGCGTTAGGCGTGAAGGAATTCCGTTCAACGTTCTATGTTCAACGTTCAACGTTAAAACAAAATAGAAGACTAAACCCGGGATACATCATGTACCCTCCTTGAGGGTGCCGTGCGAAGCGCGGCATGGGAATTGTTCAGGATTTGGTGCTTAGTATTTAGATATTGTTATTTTACCGTTACGACGCTTTCCGATATCCAGCCTTCCCTGTTTTCGTAGAGGATGACCTTATACCACTTAGCGTTATGCCTATCGGATTGTTCTCCTACCACATTCAGGGTCGCCCCCTTGAAGATCATGCCGATACGGGGGGCCTCCAGGCCGGGAACTGCCCTTACATTCGCGGCGTCTTTTATTACCGTCGCCTTCTTTGACAGCGGTTCGGCTTTTTGCGCCGCGCCTTCCACTTTAGGCTTCTCCGGTGTTGTTTTTGGTTCAGGCGTCTTTGCCGCCGGCACCTGCGCTTTTTCGTTCTTCGCGGGTGTCTCTGTCTTTACCGGCACCTCCGCCTTCACCGGTATTTCCGCCTTCACCGGTGTCTCTGCTTTTACGGGTGTTTCAGTTTTCGCCGGTGCCTCTTCCTTCACCGGCAGCCCGGTCTCAGCAACGGCCGCGTCCTTCTGAACCGACAGGGGTTTTTTTACAAAAAAGCGATCGAAGACTCCCGTGGAGGCAAAATGGTATCCGATAGCCCCTAAGATCACGATGAGGAGGATCACGATGGCAGGGACAATATAGGGAGACCTCAGTCCTTGTATATCCTGCTGTTTTTTGACAGACCCGAGGGAGATGCTCTCCTCGAGGAGCACCTTTGATACGACGTGGCCGTCCACCGTATGTGATGACTGGGCATAGATGGCGAGAAGGCACCTGTCGCAGATATAATTGATAAGCCGGGGAAAACCTTTCGACGCGATATGTATCAGCCTGACTGCCCTGTCCTGGAACTCCAGCGGTCCTTTCGAGCCTGCCTTGTAGAGACGGTAGTTGATGTATGATTTCACCTCATTCAGGGTCAGCGGCTCAATGCCATAGGTGACGGTGATCCTCTGCGCAAGGTGTCTCATGTTCTGTGCCTTCAGCTTTTCAAGAAATTCAGGCTGGGCAAAGAAGACGGTATGGAGTATCTTCTGTTTGTCGGTCTCGATATTTGATAGGAGCCGTATAAATTCAAGGAGCTCATAGGAAAGCAATTGCGCCTCATCGATAACGAGCACATTCTCCTTCCCGTTCCTGAATTCTTCGAGGAGGAAGAGCCTTAATGTATCGTAAAGCTCCTTGTTCGTGTCGGGTATGTTCTGAACGTAGAATTCCCTGAGAAGCTCTTTCATGAATTCGGTGTCGTCGGTCACGGGATTGAGGATCAGCGCCGTATTATAGGACTCGCGCGGGAGGGAATTGATGAAGATGCGGGAGACCGTCGTTTTGCCGGAGCCCACGTCGCCGTATATCAGCGCAAACCCCTCTTTCTGGGAGAGGAAAAAGGTCAGGTAATCAACGGCCTTTTTGTGCTCTGTGGACTCGTAATAGAAGGCAGGGTCAGGAGACATCCCGAAGGGTTTTTCGGAAAAACCAAAATATTCGAGATAGGGTATTTCCATATATACCACTATGACATACTTGCAAGTGTCTTTCAAATAATTTTATGAAAATCAGCCATCAGCTTGAAACCTTTTTTGTTTCAGCTGACGGCTGTATGCTGTCTGCTGAGAGCTGCCTTTATTACAATTTCCTTGCATTGAGGGCGCAGGTGAGTATAATTGAAACAAATAAAAGCCGTCAGGCGTTAGGCGTCAGTGGCTTAAACCTCTTACCCCTTACGACTCACGACTTATGGATTCAACCTGGTACTGAGAGATTGAAACCTTAAAAGGTGCGACAATGTTATTATCGATCATTATTCCTGCTTATAACGAGGTTAATTTCATACGTGAAACAATAAAGAGGGTGCAGGAGACCCCTTACGAGAAGGAGATCATCATCGTCGATGACGGGTCCGTTGACGGCACCAGGGACATCCTTAAAGACCTGAAAGAACCCAACATCACGGTCGTCCTGCAGGAGGTGAACCAGGGCAAGGGCGCTGCCCTGCGGGCCGGTTTTGCACGCGCGAAGGGCGACATTGTCATTATACAGGACGCCGACCTCGAATATGACCCGCGGGATTACCCGAGGCTGCTTGAGCCGATCCTTGAAGGAAAGGCGGATGTCGTCTATGGATCGAGATTCCTCGGCGGGCCGCACAGGGTGCTCTATTTCTGGCATTATATAGGGAACATGATCGTGACGCTGCTCTCCAATATGTTTACCAACCTGAACCTTACCGATATGGAGACAGGATACAAGGTATTTAAAAGGGAGGCCCTCAAAGATATTACGATAGAATCAGACAGGTTCGGTTTTGAGCCCGAGATCACCGCAAAGATAGCCAAGGGCCGCTTCAGGGTATTTGAGATCCCCATCTCATATTACGGCAGGAGCTATGAGGAAGGGAAGAAGATCACCTGGCGCGACGGGATCAAGGCCTTCTTCACGATACTGAAATATAACGTGTTCAGGTAGCATGCGGGACACACCCGTGAGGCGTAAGTCGTAAGGAGAAAAAGGCGGCTCATAACTCGTGGCGAAATCCCTTTGACATCTTGTACATTCAGGCTATAATATAACAATTGATATGATTGATATGATCGTGTGAGGTAAAGAAATGGTTAAAAAGGTTACGGCAATTAAGGCAAGACAGAATCTCGGACAGGTCATGAATGAGGTGCTGTTGACAGGAGATGAGTACATCGTGGAGCGGGCGGGACGTCCGATGGTGGCGATCATCTCTATTGATAAATACGAGATCCTCAAAAAGGACGGAGAGTCGGCAGCACGGGCGCTGGACAAGATCTGGAAGAAGATGAAGAAGGAAAGGCCAGAAGTAATTGAGAACACAATTCAGGAAGCTGTCAGGTCCGTCCGCCGTATATGACACGGGTTGTCCTCGATACGAATATCTTCATAAGCGCGATCCTGTCGCCGAAGAGCAAGGCCGCCTCTATCGTGAAGCTCGTTCTTGACGGAAAATTGCATCTTGTGATAGCTCCTGCCATGTGGAAAGAGCTTTATGCGGTCTTGCAGTACCCCAAGCTCCAGACATTGATGAAAGGGAACGATGTTTCGATGGACGAGGTGAAAGACCTGCTGTATAAGATCGAAAGGATAGCGATCACAGTGCCGGGCGCAAAGAAGGTGGATCGCACCAAGAAGGACGTATCGGACAATATGTTCCTCGCCAGCGCCGTGGAAGGAAAGGCCGATTTTATTGTATCGGGGGACAGCCACCTGAAGGAGGTCAAGGCCTTTCAGGGCGTGGAGATAGTAAGCCCCGATGTTTTTATAAAAATGGTACGCAGAGAATAGGAGCATGGAGAAGACAGGAGATGGCAAATACGTTGAACGTAGCACATTGAAAGGATTACTGTTTACGAATTACGACTTACGGGTGCTCCGCTATGAGCCGTGAGTCATCAACCCGACACTGCCTTCAAAGGGTTTTCGCTCTCCGCTCCTCTTTTGGTTTCACCGCCGTGGAACTTATCATTGTTATGATGGTGCTGAGCGTACTGGTGGTCAGTATAGGTTTTAAAATGAATACTGCAACCGGCAAGGCAAATGTAGCCGCCGACCAGTTGATTGCCGATATACGTTATGTCCAGGTGCGTGCAATGGGGATGGGAACAAGCCAGGGCATTACATTTACAATAGGTTCAGATACATATACTGCCGGAGGCGAACAGAAAAACCTGCCAGGCAACGTAGCCGTTACCGGCACAAGCTTTGGGAATACCCTGACGTTCAACTCATTGGGCGAGCCGACTTTCGGGACAGGCAGCGGCACAATAGATCTGTCAGGGGGCAGAACCATTACAATATACGGCATTACGGGAAAAACAGAATGAGGGACGAAAGGGGCATTACCCTTATCGAGCTTATAATATTCATCATCGTCGGGGGGCTATTCGTACCTCTTGTCTATATAGCCTTTAATTCCGTAATCAGGGATTTGACAACACCCGAAACTGTCATCAAGACACGTTTTATCGCAGAGGCAAAGATGGAGGATATCACAAAGGAGGCATACGACAGTATTCCCTCTCCTGCTGCGTATACCGCCGTAAATACGGACTCACGTTTCACAGATGCTTCCTATAACGGTTATCAGTGGAAATGGGAGATCACCGATATCGTGTTCCGGGACAATACGGGCACTACCCCTTACACGACCACAATAGCATCTACCCCGCAGAACACCTGGACGGCCAATACAACATATGGTCTTGGCGCATATGTAAGACCGACCACTGCGAACGGTCATTTCTACAGGGTCTATTTCCCAAAATGGCAGGCAAACACAGCCTACAGGAACGGCAACAACATCATCCCCACAACGTGGAATGGCCATGTCTATAGGCTATATTATCCCTCCTGGCAGGCCAATACACAATATACCCCTAACAGCAGTGTCTCTTACTTTAATAGTCAACTTTTCTACAAGGTAGTTCCGCCTGGTTCGTCGTGGAATTCATCGACTTGGTATGACGCAGGCGACATCATTGTTTCCTCCGACAGTCAATATGTATATAGGTGTGATAGTTGCTGGTGGTGGTGTATTCAGGGTTCTTCCGAGCCTTCCTGGGGCGCAATGTATGTTTCAGATTATTGGATTACATGGAGACGTATTGATCTAAAATCGGGTTTAACGCAGCCGTCATGGCCTGCGGAAGGCGGTACCGTTGTCGATAATAATATAACCTGGCGGGCTTACGCAATAAAGTCAGGCAGCACAGCACCCTCATGGCAGACAGGGTCCGGCAGCATTACCTCGGACGGGAGCTATGCGCAATGGCTTGAAGATACTTCGATGAGATCATCGACTACAGAGCCAGCATGGCCGACAGCCACAGGCGGGTTCATAGATGACAATAGCTTGAAGTGGGTCGAAAGCAACGTCTATAAATTGATCAAGGTCTACGTGAGATCGCCGAGTTGCGGCAGCGATGCCTGCGCCTATATCACAACCAATGTTGTCACGGGAAGGAATTACACAACGAGGCCTTAAGATGCAAAAAGGATTTACACTCATAGAAGCGGTAATGGCAATCGTCGTTCTCTCCGTACTCAGTCTTTTTACATTTTCTTTCATGATAAGCAGTTCAAGGACATATGGGATAGTGAAAACCCAGGGCGAACTATATCAGGAAGCAGCATACGTGCTGGAGAGGATCTCGAGGGAGCTGCGGGACGGGACATACATATCTGCTGGTTCTACTGCAAATTCAATAACCTTTCAGAAGGTCAATTATTCGCAGACGTATGACAACAGTTTAGATGTCGGTTTTTATCAATCCGGCACAGATCTCCTGAGGTCATCGACGAACAACCCGAACAAGCCCTTCGGGAGCAACGTCACCGGCTTCAGCATCGCGGCAAATCCCGTTCTTCCCAACACGCAGGAAAATACCGTCTTTACAATCACCGTTGTTGTGGAAGACCTCAATAACCCCGATACTGCAAACCGCCAGAAGATAACGTTGACTACAACGGTGTGCCCGAAGAATTATTGCTCTGCCGGTCCGGGCAGTTCTTCATGCACTGCCAACTATAATGGGAGAAGCTACAATCGTGACTATGACGAAGTCATCCAATAACAGGGGCATCGCCCTCGTTCTTCTCATTATGTCCATTACGATCATCGGCGTGATAGGGGCGGGCATCGTTTCCCTGGTGGGCTCAAAGCACAGGGCCTACCCGTTCCAGACCCAGTCATACCAGGCATATACCCTCGCCAACGCCGGAGTTGAATTTGCCATACGTTATGCGCATGACAACTGGATTGCCTTTAGTGCCGGTCCGTCGACATACATCCCCAATATTACACCGGCAAATTGCACAACTACTCATCCCAATATCAAAAACGTGAAGGATAGCTCAAACAATACGCTCTTCTATCTTTGTTATGACAGCACGATCGGAAGTCCGACCTATGACCAGCTTACATCCATCGGCATTTTCGGAAACGCTCAGCGGAAGATCGTTTTGAGTCATTTTCAAACCTACGCGAATCATTAACCAGAAAAAAATCGGTATCAGCCCAATAAGTGAATTCTATGATGGCCCTTTTTGTCCTTGACAATTACTCAGGGCGTTGAGTAAAATTACTCAACATACTGAGTAAATTGTAAAATGGCGCGGACTATCACATATAAGAGACCGGTTTTCCGCGTACTATTGCGCCGGGTTTCCGAACCGCGGAGATTTATCCAGGTGGTTACAGGCCCCCGTCAGACCGGCAAGACAACGCTTGTACGCCAATTAATGGAAGAAACAGGAACGGGATACTATGCATCTGCCGACGAGCCGGCCCCGAAGAATCGTTTGTGGATAGAGCAGCAATGGGGGGCCGCGCGCATCGGAACGCCCGGGAAACCACGAAGAAAAGGGATCCTCATATTGGACGAGATTCAAAAGATCCCGGGCTGGTCGGAAACGGTCAAGCGTTTGTGGGACGACGATACGGCAAAGAACGTTCGTCTTCATGTGATCATCCTTGGTTCTTCCCCGATGCTTATTCAAAAGGGGCTTACGGAAAGCCTTGCGGGCCGGTTCGAGATCATCCCGGTGAGACACTGGTCATATTCTGAGATGAGAGACGCATTCGGATGGGAGCTTGAACAGTATCTTTATTATGGCGGCTACCCCGGCTCGGCCTCGCTGATCAGCGATCAACAACGGTGGAGGCAATATATTCTTGATTCCCTTATCGAGACGACCGTTTCCAGGGATGTACTGCTCATGGTCCGTATCGACAAACCGGCTTTACTTCGACGCCTTTTTGAGCTGGGATGCCTATACTCCGGTCAGATACTTTCATATCAAAAGATGATAGGCCAGCTTCAGGATGCGGGCAATACAACCACCCTCGCCCATTACCTTGACCTCCTTAAGGGTTCGGGGTTGGTCATGGGCCTGCCGAAGTATGCAGGTCAGGCAGTACGTCAACGGGCGTCAAGCCCGAAGCTCATTGTCTTGAATAACGCCCTTATGACCGCAATGTCGCATCTGAGCTACGATGAGGCAAGACGGAACAGTGAGCTTTGGGGCAGGTTAGCGGAGACTGCCGTCGGGAGTATGCTTGCGAACAGTATAATCGGAAAAGATATACAATTGTATTACTGGGCTGAACGGAACCGCGAGGTCGATTTTGTCCTTGCGAAAGGGAATGACCTTGTCGCAATAGAAGTTAAAAGCGGGAGAGCGAGGACAGCTTTGCCGGGATTAGAATCTTTCACCCGCACCTTTCCTGCAAAAAAGAAACTCCTTGTAGGTACAGGGGGCATCCCGCTTAATGAGTTCCTGTCTATGGATGTTGAGGTGCTGATGAAATGATATCTATTAGTATTTCCGATAGGAGCGAATTGCTGAAAACAAATTTCATTATAAAAATTGATATGATACACCATTTTCTTGTTGACATATCTCAGGAAATTATGCAAACATCTATAATGTAATGAGAAATCAGCAAAAATTGTGTGAGCGGGAGGGGTTGATAATACAGAGTTCAAAACATTTAGGACATTGTAATATTCGCAAAATGATTAACCGCTATGTTATAATCAATACTTTTAGGAAGGCGGCGTGGATATCTTAGGCATAGACATAGGGACCGTCAGTGTAAAGTACGTAAAGGTCAAAGGAACCTCAGGTAATTGGTCCGTGATCTCATCAGGCGATTATCCCTATAAAGGCGGTTTTGATGACCTTGAGATGATACTCTCTGACATCAAGATCAAGGAAGGGGACGATGTAGAGGTTGCCGTAGGCATAAGCTCCCAGGAGATCATCAAGAAGACCTTCACTATCCCGATCCTTCCGAAAAAGGAACAAAAGGATGTCCTCAACTGGTCTACCACTAAGATCCTGACCACGCCCCTCGACGATATGATATATGAGCACCTGATGCTCGGGGAGATCGACGAGAAGGGGGTCAATAAGGATGAGATCCTCTTTGTGGGGGCGCCCAAGAGTTACATCAACAGCCTCCTTTCTATCTTTGAGCGCGTCGGATTCCATGACGTTGCCGTGATTACCGACACCGCATTTGCATACATCAATGCGATAGATGAGAACGGAGATACGTCGACGGCCATTATCGATGTCGGTGGACGGAGGACAGGCCTCTATATTGCGAATGCAAAAAGGCTCATGTTTGCGCGGGAGATCCTCACGGCCTCTGAGAGCTTTTCTGACGCGCTGATGAGCGGACCGGGACTTTCCTATGACCAGGCAGAACAATATAAGCGCGAGAGGGGTTTTGATGAGGAACTCGCAGAGATAATGCGCCTGCCTTTCGAAAGGCTTGAAGGCGAGATCCTCAGAACCTTAAGCGTGTATAATCAGCGGTACCCCGGTAAGCCGGTTTCAAAGGTATTTATATCGGGACGTGGATCGAAGATCCCGAAATTCCTCGAGAGGATGAAGGAATCCCTTGTTGAGGAAGTGTCATCCCTTGAGAGCGTGTCCGATATCAAACCGGAGTATATACCGGCATATACGCTGGCCGTAAGCAGAACGGGGTTTCCAAACCTTTTGCCTGAGCGGGTGCTGCAAAAGGGCAAGGAAAGATCATACAAGAATCTGATCGTGCTCGGGACGATCGGCGTTGTGGTAATACTTCTCCTTTTAACGTTTACCATGTGGGGTACGTTGAGCAACGCCAACCTGAAGCTCACCCTTGAAAGGGGCAATCTCGAAAAGATAAAAGAAGGGATCAAGAAGATCGCCGTCGTTCCCCGGAGCACCGTGAACTATAATGAGGTTCTGACGGTCAAAAACGAGATCCAGAAGAAGGACCTTACATTTGTCACCCTCCTCAAGTTCCTCGCTTCGCAGATACCGCGGGACGTGTATCTCAAATCAATCGAATTTGGCGAAAACGCTCAGGCGCCGGCAGCCCCTGCCTCTACTCAGCTTCTCCCGCCACCGGTTCCCGTAGGGAAGGGCGTACCTGTTTCCATGGCGGCCCCGGGACCCGGACAGGCCCCGGCGAAGACATCGGGAAACGACTACCCGCTGGTATTAAAGGGCTATATCACAGGGGAAGCGGACAGCCTTGAATTGACATTGTTTAACCTCATGCTTACCTTGAAAAAATCGGGGCTTGTCCAGAATGTTGAGCTTGTCGGCAAAGAGATGAAAACACTGAAAGGCAAACAGGTCATGGAGTTTACCATCACCTCGCGGTGTATGAGATATGAGATTTAAGTCGATCTATATATGGTACGGCATGCCGCTTGCCCTCATTATCATCTGGGTATTTGCCGTGTATCTGCCGTTTTCCTCTCAGGTCAAGAGCCGGGAGATATCTCTGGAATCCGTGAAGCAGGAGAGGAAGCAGGTAGAGGCATCGATCATAACAATATCCCAGCAGGCGAAATCCGATGAGAAATGGAAAGAGTCCTTGGTTGAATTCAAGACGAAGGCGCCCCTGATCGAGAAGATGCCCGATTTCATCAGGGAGATAGAGAAGGCTGCCCGGAACCGGGGGGTGATAGTAGACAACGTGGCCGGCATCCATTCCACGATCGATACGGAACAGAAGTCTTATGTCATCAACCCTGTCTTTGAATTTGAGTTAAAAGGCGGATTCCTTGAGACGGGAAGATTCTTGGAGGAACTTTCAAAAAGGATCGCATTCAAGGGCATTCAAAAGGCGCGGATCTCCTATAACGAAAAACAATATCCTACGGTGGCCGGCAGATATACTATAGAGTTCAAGGCATTGAAGGGGAAGATCTTTGAAGGTAAGTAAACCGGTTATTATCATAGGCATCCTGGGGATACTCCTCGCCGGATATATTCAATTTTTTACCGGCAAGAAGAAGACACCCACACCTGTGCCGGCAGCAGCGTCGGCGGCCCGGGCGCCCGTGCAGGCAGCACCCGCAGGGACACCGGCAAAGCCCGGTGCAGTTATGCCGGGCATCCCTTCCAAAGATAGAAAGGCAGAGATGCCGCAGCAATTCGATAAAGAGCAATTCGATAAACTCGGTGTTGCATGGACACGGGACCCCTTCCTCGCGCCGAAATCCAAAGAGGGGAAAAGGTTTGGGGAGGCACAGGAGGTCACCTTCAAGCTGGCTGCCATCATGGAAAAGGGAAACGAACGGGTCGCGATCATTGACCACGAGGTCGTCAGGAAAGGCGATATGGTAGGCGGCGAGAAGGTACAGGATATACAAAAAGACAAGGTGATACTCGTTCGGGGCGGTTTAAAGAGAGTACTCAACCTGGTAAAGATAGAGGACATGGTAACCCAGGAAGAAACGCCGAAAACAAAAGGTACGGAGAGGGCGAAATGAAAAAAGGACTTATTTTTGTTGTAATGTTGCTTGTCCTGGTATCCTGCGCGCATATTGATCAGGCGAAAGAGAAGAAGCCTGAGGAGGCCAAGGCGGCAGCAAAACCGGTTGATATCCCGAGCCCGGTATCCTTCCAGATGGAAAAGGCAAAAGCGCCCGACAGCACCGGGCCCCAGGATTATTTCTCTTTCTCGTTGCGGGAAGCGGACGTAAAGGATATCCTCAGGGCCATCGCGAAACAGACAAATTATAATGTGGTGACTGAGCCGGATGTGAAGGGGGTAACGACCGTCGACCTGAAGAACGTGACCCTTGAAAAGGCGCTGGAATATATCCTGGAGCCGCTTGGTTTTGCATACAAGATTGAGGGCAGGACTATTTATGCCTCGAAGCCGAAAATAGAAACAAAGATATTTACGATCAATTATCTTGCCTTAAAGAAGATCGGCACGAGCACGGTCGAGTGGAAAAGCGGCGGCACCTCCAGCACATCGAGCACAGGAGGAACAACAAGTTCGGAAACAAAAACCCTTGAAGTAAAAAGCGAGACCGAATCAGACCTGTGGAAAAGCCTTGAAGATAATCTGAAGGCCATATTGTCTGCCGACGGGAAGCTTATTATCAACAAACAGACGTTTACAATAATGGTAACGGACTACCCGAGAAATTTAAAGCGCGTATCGATGTTTCTGGAAAATATTGAAAGGACCATGCACAGGCAGATCATGATTGAGGCAAAGATAGTTGAAGTGAAGTTGTCAGAGGGTTTCAGGATGGGCGTAAACTGGCAACTTGTCAACTCGAGACTCGGGAGTGTCGGAAGGATCAGCGCCACACAGAGTTTCCCCGCGCCTGCAAATTTCCTGGGAGACTATACCGAATATTTTCGTTTCTATGTCGGCTCGGAGGCCTCGGGGGAGTTGAACATTACAAACACCTATATCGATCTTTTAAAGGCACAGGGTGAAACGAAGGTGCTTGCAACGCCTAAGATTGCGACCCTTAACAACCAGCGGGCGATCATCAAATCGACAACACAGGATGTCTATTTCGAAGAGCAGCAATCTTCGACAGGAGGGGCTGCCACTATCGCAACCTATAGTCCGAGGTTCATGAACGTCGGGATAGTCCTCGACGTCATTCCGCAGATCGACAATGAAAGCAACATTATCCTCGGCATCCATCCCATCTACTCGACCAAGGACAGCTCCGTCAACTCGCCTAACCCTAATTCCAAAGGGACAGTTCCTGTAATATCTACAAGAGAAACAGACACCATCGTACGGGTAAAGGACGGCGAGACAGTCATTATCGCCGGTATTCTATACGAGACAAAATATAATGATGAAAAGGGCATACCGCTTTTCAGCTCCATCCCCTTGTTCGGCTATCTCTTCAAATCGAGTACGGAACAGAGCAAGACCACCGAACTTATAGTGTTCCTGACGCCACGGATCATATACGATAAGGCTGAAAAATGAGCATAATCCTCGATGCACTGAAAAAGGCCCAAAAGGAGCGAAAGAAGACTGCTCCCGGTGTCCCCTTTAATCTGCCTGGTCCAAAGAAGAAATCGAGGTTCCTTGTGTATGGGATCCTGCTCGTCTGCGTCCTTGTTGTGCTGGGCTATCTTTTTGTCCCGGCATTCCAAAGTCCGAAACAGACTAAAGTGGCCATTATCCCGCCTGCTTCCCCGAAACAGCAGGTTGCAAAGATCGAAACGCCGTCTCAAAAACCCGATGCAGAGGCTGTAAAAAAAGAGCAGGCTCCGGTAAAGCAAGCTCCATTGCGAGTAACCGAGGCAGCACCTGAAGAAAAAAAGGTATCTGTTGCTGCCCCGCGAAAGACCGTTGCCGGGGACAGGAAGAAGATAAAAGATATTCCGGCAAAGACAATGCCGGTGAAAATGGCAGCATCTGCGCGGCCTGCCGAAAAGACCGGGGAACTAAAAGAAGACGGAAAGGTTGTCACAAGGGCAACAGATAACGAAAAGGCCAATTTGTTGTACAACGAGGCTGCAGCGGCGCTCCAGACAGGCCATTCAGGCGAGGCGAAGAGGATATACCGCGCCGTCCTCGCCATAAAACCGGACCATGTCGAGGCCCTGAATAATCTCGGCGTTATTGCCGTCCAGGAAGGGAATTCAAAAGAAGCGCTTTTTTATTTTAAAAAGATACTTGATCTTCAGAAAAATTATCCAAAGGCATACAACAACATAGGCCTCCTGATGATGAGTGAAGGCGATGCAGGGCTCGCCGAGGAGTATTTCAGAAAGGCGATCGTCATGGAACCCGACAGTATCGAGCCCTATCTGAACCTTTCGGCACTTTTAAGGAGAAACGGGAGACTGGACGAAGCCTCCAGGCTCCTCAATGTCCCCATCGGGAAGAAGGTAAGGAACCCGGCCCTTTTTCTGTCCTATGCAATCATTCAAGACACAATGGGCAAAACTGAAGACGCGGTAAGATACTACAGGCAGTACCTCAGTACCGTCAAATCCCCTGAGGCGCGAAAGGAAGTTATAGAGAGGTTAAGGTTCCTTGAAGAGAACCGGAATCCTGAACGTCGTTAAAAGAGGGATCAATCAGGGAGTACAGAGTGTCTTTTTCTTTGAAGGATTCCCTCCCCTTGGCAGTAATGGCGGTATCACCCGCCTGAGCAAAGAGCCTTTAACAAATAACGATATCGTTGAACTGCTGCAGGGCACGACTACAGAGATGCAGTTTGAGCGTTTTACGAAAGACAACGAGCTCGACTACACATACGAGATGGGTGGCTTCGGAAGGTTCAGGATGTGTGCATTTATGAGGCGCGGCTCACTCGGGATAGTTGTCCGGCCCGTCTCTGACGCCTTGCCTTCTTTTGACGAACTCGGCTTGCCGGATTCTTTAAAAGGATTTACAAAATACCGCAGCGGACTGATACTGGTAACAGGTCCATCAGCAAGCGGCAAATCGACGACCGTTGCCGCTCTCCTTGAGATGATCAACAGGGAGCGGATGTGCCATATCGTTACCATAGAGGATCCGATAGAATTTGTCTTCAGGCCGAAGAGATCGATCGTCAGCCAGAGAGAGATCGGCAGAGATACAAAATCGTTTTCCGGCGCATTAAGGAGGATAGTCCGTGAGGATGCCGACATTATCTTTGTCGGGGAGATCAGGGACAGAGAGTCCATGAGAGCGGCGCTGGAGCTCGCCGAGACAGGGGCACTCGTGTTTTCAACACTCCATACCCTTAATGTTGCGCAAACGATAAACAGGATAATGGACTTTTTCCCGGACCAGGAAAAGAATACGGCGAGGATTCAGATCGCAAATGTCCTGAGGGCCGTGGTCTCCCAGAGGTTATTGCTGAAGACCGATGCGACCTGCTGTGTCTGCGCCTGTGAGGTTATGAAGGTCAACCCGGCGATCAGGAACCTCATCAGGGAAGACAAGATCCACCAGATCGTCACGATCCTTGATACTTCGAAGAACGAGGGGATGACATCCCTCGACGAATCGTTGCGAATGCTCAGTAAACAGGGCGTAATCGATGTCGCACAGGCGATTGCCCACTCATCGAGGAGCAGTAAATTCATCGAGGATATTGCCGATGTAAAGCCGACAAAAGACGGGATCTCGACGACACGGGGCATAATGGCCCTTGAAAAAGACCTTGCGGTCTACCAGGCGGACCTCAGCGTCACGAACTTAAGTTCCTTTGACGCTTCGGGAAGGCTTTTCAGTACGCCTGTCGGTTTTCTGTTCAGGGATACGGGAACGTTGAAAGGTCCCTACCATTTTGCCGCTGATTACACCATACTCAATGGAAAGAAGGACCCTTTCAGGCTCAAATCCTTTCTGAACATCTCATACAAGATACTGGAGACAAAGATCGAAAAACCCGTCTATGCCTTCAAGGTGAGGGTTTTTGAAGACAGCAAAAATGATTACGAGCTGACCGAAAGGCCGCTTGATTTGATTAAGGACGGAAACTGGCATACAATAACAATACAGATACCGCAGATATACACAAACAGGACCGTGAAGTTCTACATGCTTCTGTTTGACGGGGATATAAAGGAGATCTCCTTTGATAATATCTTTTTTTTGTGAGGTGCGCCATTGAGTATTATAAAGATGTTGTATACGATGGTCGAACAAGAGGCCTCTGATCTGCATCTCATCGACGGTATTCCGCCTGCCATAAGGAGAAACGGGGAGCTGACCTACCTGAATGAGGACGCGATATACCACAAGGATATGAGGGAATTTTTTGATGAGATCGTTGTTGATCAGGTAAAAAAAGAACGTTTTCGCAGAGACCAGGAACTCGATTTTTCCTATGAACTAACAAATGTCGGGCGTTTCAGGATCAATGTCTACCACCAGAAAGGCACCATAGCCTTTTCGGTCCGGCATATACCGCTCGCCGTGCCCAGGCTGGAAGATCTCAGCCTGCCTGTCATCCTGAAGGAGCTTACCAGGAAACCGAACGGATTGGTACTGGTGACCGGTCCCACGGGAAGCGGCAAATCGACAACGCTCGCCGCGATGGTTGAGCTTATTAATGAAGAGAGGTCGCTCCATGTTATCACGGTGGAAGACCCGATCGAGTACGCATATACGGCGAAAAAGGCGATTATCTCCCAGAGGGAGATAGGCGACGATACCAAGTCGTTCTCCTTGGCGCTCCGGCATGTATTGAGACAGGACCCCGATGTAATCCTCATCGGCGAGATGCGGGATCTGGAGACAATGCAGGCTGCCATAACCGCCGCCGAGACCGGGCATCTTGTCTTTTCCACGCTCCATACAACAAACGCCTCCCAGACCATTGACAGGATCATCGATGTCTTTCCGCCCCATCAGCAGGCACAGATACGGTCTCAGCTTTCGATCACCCTTCAGGCCGTGATCACGCAGAAGCTTTTGAGGCGTGCCGATGCGAAAGGGAGGATACCGGCTACGGAGATCCTCATAGCGACGCCGGCATTGAGGAACCTGATACGGGAGGCAAAGAGTTATCAGCTTTACGGGCAGATCGAGATGGGGAAAGAATACGGCATGCATACGATGGAACAAAATCTGAGCGAGCTGCTGAAAAAAGGCATCATAACCCGTGAAGATGCGTTGATGAATGCGAATGTCAGTGAATACATCAAATAGCGCGTAAACCCGTCAGGCGTGAGGGGCCTTAACCCCTTACGACTCACGATTGACGCCTCACGGAATTATAGGATTTAGTTATGCGGAGCAAGATGTTGTATAATATGAAGAGAAAAAAACTAAAAGGAAAATAAGAATGGCACAGAGAGTTCGTAAGCGTCTTGGTGAACTTCTTCTGGAGGCGAAAAAATTAAGCGATAAGGACCTTCTGAAGGCACTTGCAGAACAGAAGAAATATGGCGACAAGCTCGGAAAGGTTATTATCAAACTGGGACTTCTCTCGGAAAAAGAAATTATTGATACCGTCAGCAAACAGCTCGGCATCCCGATTATCAATCTCGACGAAATCGAGATCCCCGAAGACCTCGCAAAACTTATCTCGCCGGATATGGCGAAAAACTCCATGATCATTCCGGTAGACAGGATTTTCAATGTCCTGAAGCTTGCGATGGTAGACCCCCTTGACATTGATGCGATGGACGATGTCTCGAGGCTCGTCAATATGGAGATTGACCCTGTTATCGTCACTGAAGGCGAGTTGAAGCGTGCCCTTGAGAAATATTACGGACTTAAAACCCTTGTTGAAGAGACCCTGGAAAAGATGAAGGAAAGCGATGAGGTTACGTTGTTTAAGGAGGAGGAAGAAGAAGACCTCGATGAGCGTATCTCCGCTGACCTTATCGAAGATGAGCCCGTGGTGCGATTTGTAAACAGCCTTCTTGCGCAGGCCCTTGCAGACGGAGCAAGCGATATCCACGTGGAGCCTTCAAAAAAACAGATGAGGATCAGGATGAGGGTCGACGGCAGACTGCGCGACGTACCTACCCCTGAAAAAAGGCTCTTTCTTCCCATCGTGTCGAGGATCAAGATCCTTGCAGGCATAGATATAGCCAAGACAAGGACGCCCCAGGACGGGAGATTTAATATCCGTGAATCGACAAAGGAAGTCGGTGTCAGGGTTTCCACATTCCCTACGATCCACGGTGAGAAGGTCGTCCTCAGACTTCTCGATAAAAGCACAGCGCTTTACGGGATCGATAACCTGGGACTGCTCCTCGATGACAAGGAAAAGATAAAGAATGTCCTGAAAAGACCTTACGGGTTTATCCTCTCAACGGGTCCGACAGGCAGCGGAAAATCGACGACACTTTACGCGATCCTTAATTACATCAATTCACCGGAGAAGAACATCATCACCATCGAAGACCCCGTTGAGTATACCCTTGAAGGTCTCGCCCAGGCGCAGGTCAATGTGAAGGCGGGAATGACCTTCGATAGCGGTCTGCGATCTATCCTGAGGCAGGACCCCGATGTCATTATGGTTGGCGAGATCCGTGACGGGGAGACGGCAAACATCGCAATCCATTCCGCCCTTACAGGACACCTTGTGCTGTCGACGCTTCACACCAATGATGCCGCGAGCGCTATCATGAGGCTCGTTGACATGGGTGTTGAGCCCTTCCTCGTAACATCTTCCGTTACATGCGTGGTAGCGCAGCGACTCCTCCGGAAGATATGTCCTGATTGTAAGGAATCCTATTATCCTGCACCTTCGGTCCACAGGACATTCCAGATAAAAGAGGACGTCCTGCTGTACCGGGGCAAAGGCTGCCCGTCATGTAAATACAAAGGATATAAAGGCAGGACGGGTGTCTATGAGGTCCTTGTCATGGATGACGAATTGAGGGAGATGATTATAGCAAAGGCACCGAGCGAGGTCATCAAGAAGAGGGCGCATGAAAAAGGGATGAGGGTCATGCGGGACGATGCGGTCATGAAGGTCCTCTTCGGCATTACGACGCTCGAAGAGGCGCTTAACGTGGTACAGGAAGAATAAACAATGAGTACATTCACATACAGGGCGCGTGACGACAAGGGGCTTTTGGTAACGGGGAGCATGGAGGCGGCCAGCCAGCGGGACGTTTATACCCAGCTCGATACCATGGGGCTTTTCCCTGTCTCCGCAAAAGAGACAAAAACTGCCGCTTCATTCGCTGCCGATGATTTCCTGCTGCGGTTCCAGAAGGTCAAATATGACGACCTGATATTTTTCACGAGACAGCTCCAGACGATCATCAGGGCAGGTATACCCGTAGTTGCCGGCCTGAGGGCACTCGAAGAGCAGACCACAAGTCCGAAACTGAAGGCGGCGATCAAGACGGTAGCCCAGGACATAGACAGAGGCCAGAGCCTTTCAGAGGCCCTTTCACAACACAAGGGCATCTTTTCTGAACTTTACATCAGCATGGTCAGCGCAGGCGAGGCCGGCGGCAGCTTAGAAGAGGTGCTTGAAAGGCTTGCGGGCATTATCGAGTTTCAGATGAAGACGAAAGAGATGCTCAAATCTGCTATGCGTTACCCCTTGTTCGTGGTGAGCACCCTTGTCATTGCCTTTGTCGTGCTGATAAAGATGGTGGTTCCGAAGTTTGTCCCTATGTTCAAGAACGCAAAGATTGCCCTCCCTCTCCCTACGCAGATACTGCTCCTGATAAATGATCTTGCCGAGAAATATACAGTCTTTACTATCGGCGCCATTGTGCTTGCCATTGTGCTTTTTATCCTTTATAAGAGGACGGCCAACGGCGCAATGACCATCGACAGGATCAAACTGCAGATACCCCTTGTGGGCCAGATCGTCCTGAAGATATGTATGGGGAGGTTTGCCTTTACCCTTGAGAACCTTGTAAGGGCAGGCATCCCTATTGTAAAGACCCTGGAGATTGTGTCCAGGACCGTGGGCAACAACTATATCGCACAGAAGGTTATTGAGATCGGTCAGAACATAGAGAAAGGACGGGGTATCTCAAAACCCCTGAGAGATGCGGGGATATTTCCGCCCCTTGTGATACACCTTATCTCGACGGGCGAGGAGACGGGCGCCCTCGAAGAGATGCTGAAGGAAGTCTCCACGCACTACGACAGGGAGGTCGCATACTCTGTTACAAGGTTGTCGGCGTGGGTAGAGCCTATACTCACGGCAGGCCTTTCCGTTATGGTCCTGTTCCTCGCCCTCGCTATATTCATGCCGTGGTGGGACATGATGAGCGCAATGAGGGGGGCCGGTTGAAAGGTTTTTTCAGGGATCCAAGCAACCTGAAGTACAGCCTCAACACGATCGTTCCGCTTGTGGTCTTTCTTACAAGCCTCCTCTCTGTTGTCATAGGCGCAAATGTCCTTACGGTTGCCGTGCGCACGCATACTGCATGGATGTGGGTAGTCGTTGTCTGTCTTTTCTCCTCGTTCTGTGCGTTTATCGTGGTGAGGGCCATGATCCAGCCTATCAACGACCTGGTGAAACAGGCAGAGAAATTTGTAAAGTTCGAGGAATTAAGGAAAGAACGGGGGCAGATGATCGAGGTGTACAACCTTATCGAGCGCCTTATGGAACACGTTAAGAAGGAGACCGATGGGGGAGACAAGGGAACATTGATGGAGAGCATGGAGAGACTCGATTACATTATTCCCCTCGGATATATGTCCCTTATGGTTGCCCACGAGGTCAGAAACCCCTTAAATACCATAACGGGGATGAGCGAACTTTTAAGACAGAAGTCAACGGATGGATCGCAGCTGGCGTATATTAACGCAATGCTCGAAGCGGCAAAAAAGATAGATAAATTTACCCATGACCTGCTTGACTTCACCGACAATGAACTTGTCAGGGAAGAGTTTGATCTGAACAACGTTGTCGAAGATGCCATGGGAAGCCTTTCTCCTGAACTGGAAGGCATTGAGTGCCGGTTTGAGAGAAAGGGTTCCCTCGTGTGCGTTGCAGATAAGACAAAGATCTTTCAGGTTATCAGCAATATCCTGAGAAATGCAGTTGAGCATGAAAGGCCCGGCGGTTTCATCAAAATATCCTCAGAAAAAATTAATACTTCTTTTCGTGTCTCCGTTTACAACAGGCACTCCACGATCGGGAAGGATGATCTTGAGTCCATCTTTAAACCATTCTTTTCACGGAAGAGAGGCGGCCGTGGGCTGGGTCTTTTTATCGGTATGAGGAATATGCGCCTCCATAGAGGCACCATTGAAGTGGAGAGCGGCGATGAAGGGACAACGTTTACCATAGTCCTGCCTGAAATGAAATTGCAAGAAGACATCGTGAGTGGGATGAGCACATTATGAGGATATGCAGGGTCTGTGGTTCATTCACGGATCATGGCAACAGCAGAAAAGAGTAAGCAGTGTAGAAGAAACAAGTCGATGCGAAAGCTAAAACCTTAAAGTGTAAGCAATGAACACTGAAACTTTTTTATCCGGCATCGAGTATCAGGTAACTTATTTATGAAATGCGGGTTTAACAATGAATGCTAATCAAATTGTGATAATCGAAGACGACCCTGGCGTGCGGTTCTTTCTCGAAGAGGCCTTGAAGAATGAAGGCTACTCTGTCCTGTCTTTTGTCGCATACGAGGATGCTGTAAGCGCAATCAACGATGAAACAGACCTTGTCATAATGGACATCAGCCTGCCGGGCATGGACGGCTTGGCTGCCACGTCCGATCTCAAGAAGAACGTAAACGTGCCGATCCTCATCATTACGGCCTATGGGACAAAAAAGAATGCCCTTGATGCAATCAAACGGGGCGCGACGGATTTTTTTGTGAAGCCTATCCTGCTTGACGAACTGAAGATAATTGTCAAGAGGATCCTCGGCACCAGGAAATTAAAAAAAGAAATGGAGCTCCTGAGAGAAAAGGAGCTTGCGAACGATATGGTTCATGGTGTTGTGGGAAGGTCCCGTCAGATGAGAGACATCTTTAAGGATATTGAAAAGATTGCAGCTACAGAACTGACCGTTCTCATTACAGGGGAGACCGGGGTCGGTAAAGAAGAGGTCGCGAAACTCCTTCATAGTTTTTCTCAACGGAAAGGCAACTTCGTTGTAGTCAACTGCGCCTCCATACCCGATACCCTCCTTGAGAGCGAACTGTTCGGACATGAGAAAGGTGCCTTTACCGGTGCACACCAGCAGAAACAGGGTAAGTTTGAGGCCGCGGACAACGGAACAATCGTGCTCGACGAAATAGGAGAGATGACCCCATACCTCCAGGCAAAGTTATTACGGGCAGTAGAAAAAAAAGAGATCGAACACCTTGGTTCAACAAAAACAAATAAAGTTGACGTTAGGGTCATATCGACAACAAATCGTATCCTCGAAAATGAGGCAAAAAACGGCAAATTCAGGGAAGACCTCTACTTCCGCCTGTCACAGATGCAAATACACGTTCCGCCATTACGCGAAAGGAAAGAGGACATCGATGCCATCATCGAATATATTCTGTTGGAATTTGAAAAGGAATCCGGCAGGATCATCAATATCGCCGAAGACGCGCATGAGCTAATGGTTCAATATGACTGGCCCGGAAATGTAAGGGAGTTGATAAGTGTTATCAGAAGGGCCGCTGTGATGTGTGACGGTGACACAATTACTATTGACGATCTGCCTCTTTACCTGAAAGGCGGGTTCCCACTGGCGAGTCAGACCTATTCGGATAAAACGCTGGACGAAGCGATCTCGGAGCTCGAGAAGAATATGATCACAGAGGCCCTTAAAAAATCCCAGGGCTCACAGGCGCAGGCGGCAAAGCTCCTTGGCATCTCAGAGCGGAGCATGTGGTACAGGGTGAAGAAGTACGAGATAGATACCAATATATAAAATGACCGTATATCGTATTTGTATATCGTATATCGAAGTTCTAAAGAAAACGTTCGGCGTCAGACGTGAGGAGCTTTAACCCCTTACTGTTTACGGGTATTGACTACAATTTAGGTAGTTTAGCTACAAAAATTGTAGCTTTTTTAGCGCCCCGGTCCCTTGGGTATACAAAAAAATGCAATGATTTTAAATGAATACACACATATTTATACTATATATGCCTGTCGGTAAACGTATCCCTGCTATATGTTGTGTTTTTATCCGCTCCCTGCTCTCATCTTTCCGTTCTCAGCTATATTGGCATCATAATTGCATATATTTTATAACATATTATGTTTATTACTTATTGTATAATGCACTACCAGGAGGATTGATATGAAGGCATTAAGGAACCAGAGGGGTTTTACCCTCATCGAGCTTATCATCGTCATCATCATCATCGGCATTCTTGCAGCGGTGGCAATTCCGAAATATCAGGAGATACAACAGCAAGCTGCCGACGCAACGGCAAAAGGTGTGCTGTCAGCGCTTCGCGGGTCTATCAGTATACTCTTCGCCAATAAGAACTTAAAAAATGATTCCACTGCATATACAATGAGCGATATTGTAACCAACACTCAACTGCAAGGTATTTCTCCTGGTGTACTCGCTGAACCCAGTTATACTATTACAATTCAAAACCGTCAATATACCTTTGGTTTGAGCGGGGTGTCCCTTCCGTCGAGCCCGGGGCAAATCGCATGTACGGGTTCTTCCCCCGCAACGGACCCTGTATGTACCAACTGGTAGGTGCTCCGTTTTACTCTTTGAGGAGTGGGATCCTGCACAACATATGAGTGTTATATAGCTGAAATTACTGCGGCAGCGAATATACAAGGTTTGCTGTAAATGTTTCCGGCAGTTAGCATCGCTGGTGCAGTAATTTATACTTTCTCCGTACCACAAACACGTACGTCTGTGAATACCGCAGTTGTTAAACGTTGGACAGTAAGCCGTATCCTCGCTCCTGATTGCGCAACGCGGTAACAAGATAAATACGTTACTGATTGGATAAGAAAGGAGGGGGCCTGTAAGGGTCTTTTCTTCTTAACAATGATTGCAATTCCGATATTTTTTTTTCTGATCTTTTTTTATTTTCATAAAGTACTTTCATCTTCGTATATTTTTGCAGAAAGAGATCTTTCTGCTTTTTTTATTCCACCCCGTTATCTCTGGGTAACCCTTGTTAAGTCTTTCCAGATGCCTTTGTGGAATCCATACAACTCCTCAGGTATTCCCCTCCTTGCCACACTTCAGCCGGGAATCCTTTACCCGCCGAACATATTCTATTTATTTCTGCCTTTCAATATAGTATGGAACTGGATAATCATCCTCCATTTTGTGTTTTCCGGATTCACAGTATATTGTTTCTTGAGGTATTTAAAGGCATCCTCTCTCGCTTCGTTCATCGGTGGGGTAACATTCATGCTATCAGGATATTTATTTTCAGTCCACGCTTCCCTCACACATCTTTTGGCTGTTCCGTGGTTCCCCCTTGTTGTGATGTATTTTTTAAAGTATTTGGAAGGCGGGAGGTCAAGGCATATTGTATTGACAGGTATTTTTGTGACAATGGAGTTCTTTGCGGGTGCTCCGGAGATCGTGATAATAACCTTTTTTGTCCTCGGGATCACAGCAATATTCCCTTCAGCAGTTGGTACCGAAAAGGTGAATGTGTCATTCAACTTTAAGGCAATAATGCTTGTGGCCGTAACCTTTTTTCTTCTCTCCGCCGTACAGCTTTTACCCTTTTATGAACTGAAAGCATGGAGTATAAGACATGCCGGCTTAGGGTATAAAGAGGCAACCCTCTGGTCCTTTGCCTGGAAGGATTTTTTGCAGCTCTTTCTTCCCGATGTGTTCGGATACTTCAGAACGGTGGAGAAGTACTGGGCCAATCAGTCATGGCTAAAAACAATGTATATAGGAATGGCTCCCTTTATCCTCTCTACCTTTTTTTTCCTCAGCAAAGACAGAAAGCGCTTGTTTTTATCTCTTCTTATCGTTGTATCCTTTTTGCTTGCAATGGGGAAATACACGCCGCTCTATTCAGTCCTTTACCATATTCCCCCCTTCAACAGTATACGATATCCGGTAAAATTCCTGTTTCTTTTCTTTTTTGTTATATCGCTCACTGCCGGCCTTGGCCTTGACAGGTTAAGAACCGGTGTGGAACAAAAAGACAGCAGAACAAAAATTATTATATATAGTGCATTCTATGCCGGATTTCTATTTGCCGTTCTCTGGGGCTATCTCTGTCTCTTCGACGCGGACGCGCAGAGGTTTCTTGGCGTACATGGATTTAAACCGGAGGAATACAACGATATCAAGTTTAACCTTCACAATCTGAAGCGGTTTCTCCTTTTTACCTTTTTGTTCTGCGTCATGCTCCTTGTCTCTCTGAGGACACGGTTTAATAAGATCGCTATGTACGTAATCGCAGGCATATTGACCATGGATCTGTTTCTTGCGAATTATGGTTTTTATCACGTGGTACCATGGGATTGGTATAATAAAAATAAGGGCTTTGCAGGAGAACTATCAAAAAATTTAGAAACAGAGAGATATTTATCCACGCGAAGAACAAATAATGAATTTTTTTTATCACCGATTGATATGATTGATATGTACGTTACCTTGCCTCATTACGCCCCTTTATTTAATCTATATTCTGTCGAAGGGGTAGAGGTCATGAAGGTAGACCATCACGAGACCTTTTTGTCAATAATGAATGGTGTCCCTTCGATCTCGGATGCCGAGAGGTTTTTTGATATGAGCGGCGTGCGCTACATTATTACCTCTTATAAAGTCGACGATAATGATTTTAAGCTGGTGAAAAGCATAGATATCGGAGACAAAACCGCATATCTCTATGAGTATACCCGGTGCCCCGGAAGATTCCTGCTCTTTCCAAAGGCGAGTTTCGTCAAAGACGACAAGACGGTTATTGAGAGATTGCGATCCAATACCTTTGATCCGGGAAGAGAATTGATTCTCATCGGGGACAAAGAATATACGCATGAGAATAAGGATTTGCAGGGAAAGGTGCGGCTTCTTTCCTATAAAGCGAATCGATTCAGCCTGCAATACGAAGCGGACGGTGATGCCTTCCTTTACGTGAGCGATACCTACTATCCAGGCTGGCGGGCCTACGTGGACGGGAAGGAGACGAAGATATACAGGGCGGACCTTGCATTCCGGGCCATAGAGGCACCGAAAGGGAACCATATCGTAGTATTCAAATACGTGCCCATGTCCTTCTACATCGGGCTCGCGCTGACCATCATCGGGATACTTCTGTGCATATGGTTGTGGAGGAGGGATAAGGCAGCAGAGGGCAGAGAGTGAGAGCAAACAGGAGCGTGAAAAGTGAAATGTAAAATATCAAAGGTTGAAAACCTTATACGAACTACGATATACGATATACTATATGCGATTCGCTATGGGCAATGAGCCAAATGTGACCCGAGGCTACGGTCTCCTGGAGACCTTCCTCGCAAAGAAACGCGCCGGTATGGCAAACAGACTGATTCCTCCACGGCTTCGCACCGGGAGGATACTTGACATCGGCTGCGGAACGACGCCGTATTTTCTCATGAATACCTCGTTTCATGAAAGATATGGTCTTGATAAGGTGACCCGGAGCGATGAGAAAACCGTCGCCTCCGCCGACAGTATAGTCCTTGCAGGCTTTGATATTGAAAGGGCAGAAAAGATCCCCTTTGAAGATGATTATTTCGACGCTGTAACAATGCTTGCGGTATTCGAGCATATCCTGCCCGGACATCTTCCTGCGGTTGTGAAAGAGATCCGCCGCATATTAAAGCCGGGCGGTATGTATATACTGACCACTCCGGCATGGTGGACCGACAGGCTTCTGCGGTTCATGGCCAGGTTGATGCTCGTCAGTCCTGCCGAGATTGAAGAACACAAGGACAGGTACTCTCGGGGGAAGATCGCTTCCGTCTTGCAGCAAGGTGGCTTCACCACGGAAAACATCAGGACAGGGTATTTCGAGATAGGGATGAATATATGGGCAACGGCAACAAAGACAACGTGAAACGTGAATCGTAAATCGTAAGGGGTTAAACCATTTACGCCTTCCGCCTAACGCCTAACTGGTTTTTCGCCTTGAGCTAATTTCACTTGACACTTCATATACTTAAGGGTATAAATGATTAAAATCGCCAGCGTTTTAAGGAAGTTCAGATGTATCCTTAAAGGAGCATACTAACATTGAGGAGCTTTATTGAGTGGACAGGTAATAGTAAGCTTCGAGAATGAGATCATAAAAGTCATCCATGCAAACGTCAGGCATGGCAATCTTTCCGTAGATAAGTCATTTAGTTTTTCCAATGAAGAATTCGACCATTACCTGGCGACCACGACAGACAACGAATTTGTTGTAATTAATGATTTCTACGAGATGTACCAGGACATCATATCGCTCCCGCCGGCGAAGGAGAAATACCTCCGTTCTCTTGTAGGCATCGAGATCAGGAAAAGGATTACCGACTGGAAGGATACCTCTTTCTTTTACATCACCCTCAGGCAGACACAGCGCGAGGGGAAATGGCTAAAGGATATATTTTTCTTTGTAGTCAACAATGACGACATAAATAATCTGCTCTCACGGTTTAGTAAACACGACAAGATCATTACGCACCTCTATCCGGATGTTCTCGTACTCTCAAACATAATAGAAGCCGATGGCGTGGAACCCGACCAGCCGCTGCTTGGCGTCATTGATCTGATGACACACAAGACGATGTTCCTGGTGAAGGATAAAAAGCTCCTTTTCGTGAGGGTTGCCCAGTCGGATCAGAAGGGTTTGAATACCGCCGACATCGAGAGCATCAACATGACGATCGCCCATTGCCGGCAGACGCTTCGCGTGAATCCGGTCCGTGTTGTCTTTCGGGACAAACCGGACGTCCAGGGGTCTGCGGTAAACCCCATTGTCCCTGCAGCGACCATGAAGTACCCATCGGATATAACCGCCTTCAAGGAGACGATAGAGGAATATATCACGCCCGTAGCGGCCGCCCTGTACGAAAAGACCCTTTCTTCCTGCGATATGCTGCCCGAAGGTTATCGCGGCATCTTTACTCAGCGGAAGATCCTTGCCTATGCCGTGATTGTTTTCCTTGTCTTTTCCCTGATGGGTGTAGGCTATATCGGTTTGAAGCTCTTTGATGTATCGCTGACGTTAAAGGAGATCAATTTTTTACGGGAGGGTATAGGAGAGAGACAGCCGATTATCGGTGATTTCACGAGTACCTCGAATGAGCTGCAGAAATTGATGGTGCCCATTACCTTTATGAACCGGATTAATACATCTCCCGATATGCAGAAGGTGCTTATTGCGTTGAAGACCCTTAATATGCAAGGGGTGAACATCGGGGCCATCACTGTCAGCAACAGCAGGGAGGCCTGCCTGATATCCATAGAAGGCCATGTAAAGGCACAGACCTATGCGGACCTCCAATCGAATTATCAGAATGTCCTCGACGGGCTCAAAAAGATAAAAGAATTCGAGATCGCATCACAATCACTTGATCTCAAAATGCAGAATTTTAAAATAGAGCTGAAATGGAAAACCCAATAAAAAGAATACCGGTAACGGATAACAAATTAAAGAGGTTGTTTGCCTACTATCTATACGCGGCCTCTGCTTTCATTATTATCCTGCTTCTCTGCCTTATTGCACGCGAGTACTCGAGATCGCTGGACGAGACATTGAATAGTCTTGCCAAACTGAGAAGCAGTCTTATCAGGATAAGTAATTTTACCACCGATATGAAAAAGACAATTGCCGCATCGGGGAGCGTTATCCCATCACATTACTTCGTTGATACACCGGAGAAATCTTTGCTGGTGAGCCTCGATACCCTGAAGAGTATCATGCCGAATGCCGAAATAGGCGTATCCGGGTTTGTAACGAAAGAAGGAGAAGTGAGCCTGCCGGTAACGATAAAGGGGTTGGTTGGTGATTACTCAATATTTATCAATAATATCGGTAGATTACAGGCAATGATGTTCCCTTTTTTCAGCATACAAAATCTCGCCATGAAGAAGACGGCCATTACAGGGTTCGAGAAAAAGAATGAAAAACAGCTTGTCGTCTATGAAATCGTTGGAGAGTTGAAGTTGCCGAAAGAAGCGGCGCAGACCGCAGGGGCTTCTCCGCCACCCGGGAAGCTTCCTGTCAGGAAACCGGTGGGCGGGTAGACATGGGAACGTTTAAAGATATTATCCGTCTTATAGTTATTACCGTTGTTGTCATTATTGTGGTAATATTTGGGATGTCCATGGTGAACATGAAACCTTCGCTGCTGCCCCATGAAAGACAACTGGTACAATTTAATTATGAAAAGGTCGGGATCATCGAGAGGACCCCTGTTGTAGTGACCGGCGTAAGCAGTCCCTTTTCCGGGACGGAAGACACCCAGAAGGATTTCCCTCCGGCGGACCTTTCAAAGCTCGCTCCGCCGGGAGAGGAAAAAGGCGAAAGCCAGAGGGTTTCCATGGTTCTCATTAAAGACCGCACGAAGATTGCCATTGTTGATGGGATGGTTGTAAGGGAAGGCGATAAATTGAAAAACGGCCAGATCAAAAAGATCGACAAAAATGGTATATTACTTAGAGATAACGAGGGAGAGCGATGGCTAACAATAAGATAACAAAGATCGGGATTTTTGTATGTTTTTGTGTATGTTGTGCCCTCTTGTCGTGCAGCCTGTCTCAACCGAACATCAAGCGGGAGGTAAAGATCCCTGAGGAACTGAGAAAGACAAAGGTAGAGAGACCGTCGCCGGTACCGCCAAAAATACCTGAGTTTGTCCCTGTGGCCGAAGATGTCTCTCCCCTGAAAACGAGGATTGTCGATATCGCTGCGCGGAAGACGCCCCTCAGGGATGTCCTCCACGTCATTGCAGAGGCAACGAGCCTCAATCTTGTGATGGAAAAAGGCGTTGATCCTGAAACAGAGGTGAACCTCACCCTCAAGAACGTAACCGCTGAAAACGCCCTGAACACGATCTTTGCGGCTGTTGACTACTTTTATAAGGTTCAGGAAAACCTCCTTGTCGTGAAGGCTGTAGATACAAGGATGTTCGAACTCGGTCATCCCGCCATGACCCAGACCTACGGGGTCGATGTGGGGGGAGATATATTCGGCGGCGCTATGAATATAACCCCATCGGGCAGCGGCGGAGGCGGCGGCAGCAGTGCATCTATCAAGGGAAGCGTAACGCAAAATATCAAAAGCGACGAGACGGCCTTCAAATTCTGGGATGCAATAGAAAGATCCATCAATAGCATACTGGGGATACAGACAGGTGGGGCGGGCGCAGGGGGAGCCGCAGCAGAAGCTCAGCAGGGCTGTACCATCAACAGGCTCACCGGTATGGTCTATGTAACTGCATCGAAGAAAAACCTCCAGAGGGTCGAAGATTACATCAAGTCAGTGAAGAGGGCTATAAGCAGGCAGGTTATGATAGAGGCGAGAGTAATAGAGGTTACCCTTGCCGACACATTCCAGTTCGGTATTGACTGGACATTGGTAGACCGGTTCATGACGAGCGCAGGGAGGACTACAAGCAGCTTTACCTTCGGTACAACACGTTTCAATACTGTGGTGCCAAATACGGGCCCTGTTTTTACGATCGCCGGCGCACCGAGCTTCGGGGGCGCTGAAGGGGATTTAAATTTTACAATGCAGGCCCTCGAAGAACAGGGCGAGGTCAGAACGCTTTCGAATCCAAAGCTAAACATCATGAACGGACAGACAGCACTTTTGACTGTGGGAAGAAACGAGGCGTACATCTCGAAGGTCGAGACGACGACCACCGGAGGGACCTCCACGGTCACAACCTTTACCGTTGATACGAACAGCGTGCTCTCCGGCATCCTTATCGGCATCCTTCCATACATCAACGAAAGTGGAGAGATATCTCTCACGGTAACTCCTATCGTATCGGACCTGGTGAAATTTACCACGAAGAATGTAGGAACCCCGACGGTTGTCGAGCTGTCGCTGCCGACCGTTGACCTGAGGCAACTGAGCACCACCGTTAAGGTGAGGCATGGAGACATCATCGTTATCGGGGGGCTGATACAGCAGAAGGAGTCGGTGACCGATGACCAGGTGCCCTTTCTCGGCAATATCCCGCTCCTCGGGTATCTGTTCAAAAGCCGTAATAAGCTGGAACGCAAGACCGAGCTCGTTATAGTCCTGCAGCCGGTGCTGGTGAATATGTAAAGATTCAGGAACACGAAGTGAAAGGTGAAATGTTTAACCTTTCCCCTTGTATTCTATGAGCTAAGGAGGGGGTTTTTATATGGCGGTACCTGTCAAGATAGGCGATATCCTCAAGGCACGGGGATTGATTACCGACAAAAAGCTCGATATCGCCCTTATCCAGAGTAAGATTACAGGGGACCTCCTGGGCGATGTCCTTGTCAAGCTCGGATTTTTATCGGCAAAAGAGCGGGGGCAGATCCTTGCCGAACAGTCAGGTATAGGGTTTGTAGATCTCGATGAATTCGTTATCTCAGAGGAGGCCTTGCGGCTTGTTCCGAAAGACGTCGCGGAAAAAAACCAGTTTATCCCCCTTGATCTGGAAGATGGGAAGGTAAGTATCGGGATCACGGAACCTGGCAATATAAAGGCCATCGACACGGTCACCCGCATCACAAAGAAGCAGGCAAGGATCTATATCGTTGATCGCGACGCTTACTATGATGCCATGGAAAAGGCCTATTATTTCCTTGAGAATCCCATCTATCAGCAGATGGAGAAGATTGTTCAGGCTGTTCAGACGACAGGTTCTCCGACAGGCAACGACGTCGTATCGATGACGGATATGCTGATCGTGGAAGGGATACGGAACAACGCCACCGATATCCATTTTGCGCCCACTGCCGACGTAACACAGGTCTTTTACCGCATCGACGGTGTTCTGCAATTCGGACACTGTCTGCCCAGAGCGATCCATATTGGTATTGTGTCAAGGATAAAGATCCTCTCCCACCTGGATATAGCAGAAACGAGATTGCCGCAGGACGGCGCCTTTACCTTTGTCTTTCTGAATAAAGGATATGATATCCGCGTATCCACCATTCCCACCATCTATGGAGAAAATGTCGTTATGAGGGTTCTGTCCGGGAAGGGGACCTTGCTTCAGATGGAGGCCCTTGGATTTGATCCTGAAGACACCCAAAGCATCAGGTCGCTTTTTCAAAAACCATTCGGCGTCATCCTTATCACCGGACCAACGGGCAGCGGGAAGACAACGACACTCTACTCGGCATTGCGGGAAGTGAATATCCTTGAAAGGAACGTGCTGACCGTCGAGGACCCTGTTGAGTACAAGCTCAGTTTTATACGACAGACCCAGGTACTTGAACGGGCAGGATACGACTTTGCCCTTGCAGGGAGAAATTTCATGAGGCAGGACCCTGACGTGATCCTTCTCGGTGAGATAAGGGACGAAGAGACGGCGAAGATAGCGATCAGGGCATCCATCACCGGCCACCTTGTCATTACAACGCTTCACACGAACGATGCGGTAACATCCATACCGAGGCTCATTGACCTCAACGTGGACAAGTACCTTATGTCCTCGTCACTGCTTGCTATTGTCGCTCAGAGGCTGGTACGGAAGATATGCAGCTTCTGTAGGGTCGAGTATACGCTGGACGATCACGAGGCTGCAATCCTCCGGGAACATGGCATTACCGAAACAAAGGCCTTCAAGGGCGCCGGATGCGCCAAGTGTAATAATACAGGGTATGCGGGCAGGACCGTCATCGGTGAAATACTCGTTGTAGACGACGAGATCAAACAGATGATCTACGAGGGCGCCTCAGCGCCTGCAATTAAAGAAAAGGCGATTCAGAAAGGGATGAGGCCGTTAAAGAACCATGCGATCCGGAAGGTTGTTCAGGGCATTACAACAATCGACGAGGTGTTGAGGGTGGCAGGGTGAAACTGCCCGGAGTGTAAAGACGTCAGGCGTTAGGCGATTTAACCTCTTACGTCTCACGACTTACGGGTATGTTATGATCAGTTAAAAAATGAGTACTTTTTTATATAAAGCAATTGACCAGGACGGGGTTTTGAAGAGCGGCACTACCGATGCAGATACCATAGAGGCGGTCTATGGTGATCTTGCTTCCCGCGGGTTGAATGTGCTGGACGTAGTAAGGGCAAGCAGGCTTACCTCGGGTATTACGAGAAGCCTTTCTTTCTGGAAGGTCAAAAGGAGCGAGGTTGCTGAGTTTGCGACGAACCTTTCCGTGATCATGAAGGCGGGCATCCCTATCCTTGATGCCCTCGACGATATCAGTCACACGTTGGACAACAAATACCTCAGTCGAGTTGTGGATGATATACGGGACAGGATCCAGTCAGGTACGAGTTTTTCCAGTGCCCTTGCCCAGCATCCGGGCGTATTTCCGGATATATTTATCAGGCTTGCCACGATCGGCGAAGAGACGGGACGGCTTGAGGGGAGCATCGCAGAGGTGGCCGAACATCTGCAAAAGATGGAAGACCTGGCCGCTATGGTGAAGCGGGCCCTCATCTATCCGGTCTTTGCCTTAGTTGTAACCGGGGGTGCGCTGGTATTCTGGATGGTCTATGTCTTGCCGAAGATCATGATGATCATAAAAGATATGGGCATTCCGTTGCCCTTTTTAACGAAGTTCCTGTTCTCTATCAGCAACCTCATGAAGGCTTACTGGTACATAATACTTTTAGTGCCGGTGGCCTTTTTCATCATATTAAAGATCATGAAGCAGAAGGAGGGCACGCGGTTTTATATCGATTTACTGAAGATAAAACTGCCGCTTATTAAGCAATTTATTTACAACAAACTTCTTGCGATGTTTTCCGAACAGTTAAGGATCCTTATTGTGGCGGGTATTACGATAGACAGATCGCTTGTCATTGTGGGGAACGCCATAGGCTCTGAAGTCTTCAAGAGGGTCCTTTTAAAGATAAAAGACCAGATCATGACCGGCAGCAGGATATCGGATGCGATGAGGCAGCAAAGCGTTTTTTCTCCCCTGGTAATAAGGATGGTGGATATCGGTGAATCGAGCGGTAATCTTGACAATCAGTTCGGGTTCCTCTCTAATTATTACTATAAAAGATTGGGCGACATCTCCGAAAAGCTGGGAAAGACGATAGAGCCCTTAATGATAACAGTGGTTGGCATTATATTCGCAGTGATTATTATTGGTCTTTTGCTGCCCATCTATGACGTTGTTACAAAATTTGATAAGTGATGATTGCAATGGATTATCTGAAATTTTTTAATCTAACGGACGACCCTTTCAGGCTCACGCCCGACCCCCTGTATTATTATCCATCCCAGGAACATAACGAGATATTGACGTCGCTGAACTATGCCATAGAGCAGAAAGAGGGTTTTTCGCTTGTTGTAGGCGAACCCGGCACGGGGAAGACGACGATCCTGAGAATACTTATCGACAACTGGAAGGACAAGGCAGAGATCGCCCTGATCATGACCCCACGGCTTTCTCCGGAAGAGTTCCTGCAGGCCGTACTGGAAGACATCAACGTAAAATTGCCGTCGGTCAACAAGAATGAGATGATCAAGGCCTTCAGGGACATCCTTATCAGGCACTCCGAGACAGGCAGGAGGATCATCATCATCGTTGATGAAGCCCAGAACGTACCTGATGAGACGCTTGAGGAATTGAGGCTCCTTTCAAATCTCGAGACAGAGAAGGAAAAGCTTTTGCAGATCATCCTCATGGGCCAGTCTGAACTGAGAAAAAAACTACAGGCAGACCACCTGAAGCAGCTCAACCAGCGAATAACGATAAAGGCAACACTGAAACCCCTGACAAAGAGTGAAACCTCTGATTATATCAATTTCAGGCTTATCAAGGCAGGGAGAGGTTCCGTAAATTTTGATGATGACGCAAAAAAGGCGATCTATAGTATGTCGAAGGGTATACCGAGGTTGATCAATATAATCGCCTCACGGGCACTCATGGCCGCCTTTATTTCGGGAAACGGGGTGATCAAGAAGAACCACGTACAGTACGCCATTGATCATCTTGCGGATACAACCCCCTCAAGGGGATATCTGAAGTTTGCAGGATACGGGGTGCTGGGTATCATCCTGATTGTCGCGATTGTCTTCGGCGCCTTCAAATACGTGAACCACCTGAGGTCCGCTGTTTCTCAGGCAAACGCTCCCCGGACGAGTGCTCAAGCGATATATGCCGGAAAAGATCAAAATACCGGAACGGGATCGGTTTCCAGGACGGTCCAGGATGGACAGCAAAAGATTTTAACGGTAAGCGTGGAGATAGCGAACCTGAGAAAAGGTCCGTCAATCGAAACAGAGAAAATTGCATGGGCAAACAGGGGATCGGTATTCAGGGTCATAGATGAGAAGAAAGACGATATCGGCCGGAGATGGTATAAGATACGCAACGTTGACGGGAACGAGTGCTGGATATCCGAACGGGTTGTCGTCATAGGTTCAATCACGGGAAAACGGTAAGCCAACACATCCGTAAGTCATGGATCGTAAGTCGTAAGGGGTTAAATCGCCTAACGACTGACGCCTCACGGGTTTCCGTTGTTCTATCTGTTGCCTATTGCGAGAATGCGTTCGTTCGCGAATTGCTTGGTTTGGGGGTCCACATCATCCATCGACAGTATATTTCTATAGACCCTCTCTGCCTCGAGGCGCTTTCCCTGCTTCTCCAGGACCCTTGCCATACCGAGATAACCCCTGATGTCTTTCATCTCCAATAATTTCTGGAAATGTGCCAGTGACTCCTGATAATTCGGGAGCCTCTCGTAGAGCAAGGCGAGGTTGAGGAGGACTACCTTGTTCGTTGGATCAATTGTCCGTGCCCGTGTGAGATATGTCTCTCCCTCCGTCATATTACCGCTTTGTATATATGCTATACCGAGGTTTATAAGGGCAGGGATATAGTTTTTCTGATAGTCGAGGGCATTCCTTGAATACCTGATCGATTCTTCGAAAGAGCCTGTTTTTATCAGAGTGCTTGCGAGGCTGTTCATGATAAGATAGTTCCTGGGGTCTTTTTCCAGGGCCTTTTTGTAATCCGTAATGGCCTGGCTGTAATTTTTGTTGTACTCGTTAGACCTTGCTGAGTATAGAAGGGTGTCGCGTTCGGCCTTAAGATTTTCGCTTGCTTCCGAGGACCTTTTTGGCGGCTGTGTTGTTCGGGGCCTTGCAGCTACCTTACGGTCTTGTTTTGTCTCCGCAGGCTGTGGTGTTGTTTCTATCTTAGGTTTTTGAGTCTCCGCAGGGGGCAACTTCGCTTCGATCTTTGGTGCGACCTTCGGCTCGGCCTGGTTTTCCGGTTGAGATACAGGGGGCGCTACTTCCGGTGTTTGCCCGGCGATCGAAGCCCCCTGGGTTACAGGCGGTGGAGACGGGGCCGGAGGGATATTTCTTTGGGTCTCCCTCGGAGCAGGATTTTGCCGCGCAGCAATACCCCCTGATGGTGACGTAAGGTATGATTCGAAGAAGTATACTGCCCCGAAACCGATAATGACGAACAACAGCATAAAAACAAGAAGGATGATAAATTTCCGTTCCACCTTTTTCTTTTGTGCTGATTTCTGGATGATCCGGGCTAAATCAGGAGGGACGGAACTTTGCTGGTCCTGATGTTTGACTTTGGAAAGGAGGTCTGCAAGAAGGCTCACGGCGTCTCTCCTTCTGTTTCAGTGATATCCCTTGCGCGAAAAACGAGCGAAGAACTCTTTTGTTCATGGCCCATTACTGACGTGTCACAACCTTTTTGAGCGGACCCACCTTGCATATCGCCTCTTTTCATCTGTTCGTTCTGCAATATCCTGAATACCTTCCAGGCGTAATCGACCCTCTTATCCCTGCTTGTTGCATTATAACAGCCGATTGCCTCCCAGTTCAGGCCATGTCTGTCGATGCATTTTCTCAGGATCTGCGCACCGACCCTGGCGTTGAGACAGGCATCATTGAGCAGGTCTTGCTGGTTCAGTTGAAGGGTCTTCAACCACCCGGAATTGATCTGCATGAGGCCGATATCAACGGAGCCGTTCCTGTTCCTGTTTACGGCCCTGGGATTAAGGTTTGATTCGACCTTCGCAATGCTCTCAAGGATTACCGGGGTGATGCCGTACTCATTGCCTGCATATTCGAAACAAAAGGCAAAGAGCACGGAAGGCATTAAGATCGTACAGAGGATTATCCAGCGCATTTTTTTCAATTATATAAAAAAAGCTATGAAAAGCAAACAATTTTGTGGATAATATAATGAGAACCGGTTAAAAGAGTAAAGACGTAAGGCGTCGGGCGTGAATGGTTTAACCCCCTCACCCCTTACGATTCACGCCTTGCGGATTTAATCGTGCTTCGGGATTTGTTATGGTGAATGTCCTTATAGTAGAAGACGATAGGGCGTTGCGCTCACAGATACGTTTTGCCTTGGAAGAGCATTACAACGTATTTGAGGCCGGTGATCGTCAGGCGGCCATGGAGTGCCTCGAGAAAGAGGATATCGGTGTTGTCATACTCGACCTGGGATTGCCTCCGCACGAGAACGCCCCCGATGAAGGGATAAAGCTCCTGCAGCACATACTTGAAAACCTGACTGCAAAGGTGATCATCCTTACCGGCCAGACTACCGCGGGGATCGCGATGGAGGCAATTAAAGGCGGCGCCTTCGACTATATCTTGAAACCGGTGAATATGGAAAAGATCCTCTTTTCCATAGAGAGGGCGATCCTCTTCCGCGACGCAGAGGAGAAACTGGAAAAACGTGGCGTCAAAAAGATTTCCTTTAACGTTGAGGTAGGACAAGGCCTCCAGCCTGCGCGGGAGGAGGCGGAAAAGAACGTCGTCCTGAAGGTGCTGCGGGATACGAATTTTAACGTATATAAAACTGCAAAGCTCCTGAACGTGAAACGGGAGAGTATTTACTACTTTATGAAAAAATTTGGTTTCAAACGGGAAGAGGACGATGGTAACGATTAAGCTTCTTGCATACATGTACCTCTTCTTTATCGTTGCCGGTGCGGTAACGATCCTCATCCTTCTTTATCTGCGCTACCTCACCAACCGGGCATTCAAGGTAATGCTCCGGATGATCGATACGAACAGAGACTGCAATTATGACCTTGCCCGTTTCCTCCCGAATGTGCAGGGTCTCATAAAGGTCGTTGAAATAGACGACGTTTTTTATGAGATCACCTATGGTGAAAACAGTCTGTCGAAATTGCCTGCCGGAAAGAAACGGAGAGTCGTAAGGGAGGTCTCGCGGCCTGATTACTCGATACGACTTGGCATCGTGCCTTTGAGCCCAAGAGGCTACCAGAAATACATCTACATGATCGTCTTTGAGGCCTTATTTCTGCTTATCGAGATGGACATCCTCATGAAGATAAAGGTGACAAATGACGCGTTCTATAATTTCTCTAAACTTCAGGCCTTCCTGCTCCATGATGTAAAGAATGTTACGCAGTTCATCAGGGGCCTCCTCTTTAACGTCGGCAGAACAGAGGGAGCGGAACGGGAACATAAATTGATAGAATATCTGAGGGAGTCGACGCCGGCACTGAAGGTGAGGACCGACAAGATACTGGGGACCCTGGAGATAGGTGTTGCAAAGCAAAGCAGTGAGGAGGACAAGCAGGAAATCGAGATTGCCGGCCTTATTCGCGAGCTTTTTGAGCTGCACGGGATCAAGGGGAATGTCGCGGGGGACGGCGTTATCGTAGCAGAAAAGCATCTCGCGGTAACAGTATTTGAAAACATCATCAAAAACATCCACGAAAAATCCCTCAGTGAACCTGGCCTTCGGTGCTTTGCCTCTGTCCATGAAAAGGGTGAGGCCCTTCAGGTCGTTATCGGTGATACGGGGAGTCCCGTGAAGGAGATAGAGCGTATGTTCGAGCCTTTTTACACGACAAAGAGCTCGGGTCTCGGTGTGGGCCTCTTTCAGGCCCGTCACATAGTAAAAAATCTGGGCGGCACCATGACAGTCGCGAACACTGAGCGAGGTGTTGAATTCAACATCTCTTTTGTGAAGGCTGCACGTGCGGCCGATCATATCGAGGAGGCAACCGCCTGATTCAACCCTCTGGCAGCAGGCCATTATCTGTAAAATCGAATTATCTGTATATTCATTTTACATATTGTAGTGTTTTCCGATAATACATTATAGTAATATAGATATAATGAAAATAGATTACAGAAATAAGGGGAAAGGAGGAAGCAATATGGCAAAGACAATAAGAAACACGAAAGGTTTTACACTCGTTGAGCTGGCAATCGTGCTGGTTATCATCGGTATCATACTCGGTGCGGTCCTGAAGGGCCAGGAACTTGTAAACAACGCGAAGACCAAGCGGCTTTACCAGCAATACAGGGAGACCTACGCAGCAATGTACACCTATTATGACAGATATGGTTTTTTCCCCGGCGATGATACCACTGCGGCAACCAGAGGAGGAATATGGACCGGTCTTACTGCCGGAGACGGTAACGGTTTAATCGCAACCGGTACTACAGCGACTGCAGCCAACTTTACTTGTGCTGCCACCGGTGCTGAACAGTGTGACATGTGGAGGGAGCTGAGGCTGGCCAACATAATAAGCGGCTCAACTGCTGCAGGTGCTGCTTCATTCAGAAATCCTACGCATTCATACGGCGGTGCTGTCGCCGTGAGCTACTCTACAGTGAGCGGCCTTACTACAAACTTTGTCCAGTTCCAGAACGTACCGGCGGAGGTTTGTCAGATTATTGATACCCAGTATGACGACGGAATTCAAACCACCGGTGATATCAGGGGTAGTGCGGCCTATACGGCAAATACGATCGTCCCTACATTAGCGATAAGGTTCTAAGAGAGAAGATGCTCGCGGCAAAGCGGGGACTGTTTCCGGTATATGTTTGAATGAATGGCAGGGAGGTAAAATTCCCTGCCATTTTCGAACTATGGCTAAGACAGGTTTAGGTTGTGCCGCATGTGTGAAGAGAACTTACGTGCGATCAGGTGGTTTTGCTATGGTTTATGAGCTATGGGCTATGGGCCGCAAAAAAGGTTTCACGCTGATCGAACTGGCGGTCGTTATCGTCATTATCGGGATCCTCATCGGGGTTGTCCTGAAGGGGGCGACGATGATGGAGAACGCGAAACTAAAGGCCGTCATCAGTCAGGCGAATGACCTGGCAACTGCCGTTTATTCGTACCAGGATAAGTATGGTAAGCTGCCGGGTGACGACAACCTCGCAACAAACCGCTGGGCGACGACAACGAACGGAAACAACAACGGCAGGATCGATGTTGCCGAGCCGTTCCTGGTGAACCAGCATCTTGCCCTGGCGGGTTTTATAGCAGGTACATATGACGGTACAAGCCAGGCGATACGTGTAGCAAAGTATACAGGCAATGTGTATATCATGTCTGCGTTTGGCGCAACCGGCGTACCGGGAGGAGTAACACCGCCTGCCGGGCTGTCATCCCTGTGCAGTAACATTATCGATTTCACGGCCCTGTCTGCTGAGGTAGCCCAGGCCTTCGACTCAGCTCTGGATGACGGTGTGTGGAACCAGGGCAAGGTACGGGCCGGTGCTGCCTATACGCCGAATACAACGATCGCAAACACAGCGATCTGCCTGTGAAGGGTAATATTGCCATCGGCCTCCAGGTGCAGTATGGTATAATAAGGATTACATGGTTTTGCTATGAGCCATGAGTCATCAGCTATGAACCGGAAAGGTTTTACCATAGTCGAGCTTGCAGTCGTCCTTGTCCTTGTCGGCATATTGATTTCGCTTGGCGTAAGCATGATCGGTCCTTTGACGAAAAGGGCCCGGGAAAGCGATACAAAAGGTACAATTGACGCTGCCGTGGAATCCCTGGTGGGCTACGCAGTAACGAACCACCGCCTCCCCACAATAGCGGAATTTACCGGTGCAGTGAAGAAACCGAATGATGCCTGGGGCAATCCGCTCTGGTATGTTGTCGATACAAACCTCACAGCTATTCCTGCAGGAACGACAGACACGATCTGCGGGAGAAAAGCGACAAACCTGACAGTGAGGAGTTGTGTAAATGCCGGTTGTACAACCTTCACGGATACACCGAATACGGCCTATATTATCTTCAGCGGCGGTGCAAACGTCAATAACCAGATTGCGGTAACGCAGGCCGTTGCGGCGGCAACAACGATCAACATCTATGATGCCGGATTAAATGTTGACAACTACGCGGGAGACCTGGGCGGTACGCGCGCAGAGCCTTATGACGATATCGTGCGCTGGGTAACATTAAACGAGCTCAGGACAAAGGCAGGGTGTGCAGGCCAGCAGTTGAAGATCCTCAATAACGAACTTCCGTCGGGGAGCGTGACTGCCTCCTACGGCAGTAACGTCTATGGCGACGGAGGAATACCATTCACCGCAGGCGGGAGTTACCGGTGGTGTTTGCAGACCGCGACAGGGGTACTTGCGACAGACCTTCCCGGTTTTACCGTGACCCCGAATGTAGTGAATGCCAATTGCCAGGGACTGGCTGAAGGTACATGGGGGCAGGCAAATAATCTCCAGCTTTCGAAACCGGCAGGCTCAGGGACGGCAGGATCATACAGCGTTACGGTCTTTGTAAGGGACAATGCGGATACTGCCGGCACCAACGACAATATCGCATCCAAGGCCTTTGTCGTTACTGTCAGTCCATAGTCCATGGAGAGAAGCACTATCAGCCATCGGCAATCAATAACCGGCAACAACAAGGGTATGACCCTCCTGTTTATCGCGATACTGCTCATGTTTATTGCTTCCATTGTAGCTGCGGGAATAGCGGTCGTCGGTTTGTTGACGAAAAGGACAAAGATGGCTGAAACGAACAGTGTCATCGACGCGGGGATAAAGTCGGTTATCAGTTATGCCGCAACAAACCATCGTCTCCCCACGACGGCACAAATTGCCGCTGTCATCAAAACATCAAATGACATATGGGGTAACCAGATCATCTATGTTGTCGACAACAACTTAACCTCCATACCTGCCGGGTCTTACGACGCGATATGCGGGAGGAGGACGGCCAATCTGACCGTAAGGAACTGTACGAACGCGGGTTGCACGACATATACCGATATTCCCAACGTTGCCTTTTTGATCCTGAGCGGAGGGGAAAATGTAAATAACCAGACAGCGGCGACCCAGGCGGTAACGGGGGCAACGGTCATTAACGTTTATTCAGCGGGGCTCAATGTCGACAACTACGCCGGGGATCTCGGCGGTACACGTGCAGAGCCCTACGATGATGTCGCCAAATGGGTAACGCTGGATGAATTGAAAAACGGGATAGGGTGTTACGGAACGGTGCAGGGCAGGTTTAAGATATTAAATAATGAGTTGCCGGACGCATGCACCGGACAGCCTTACAGCGCAACGATGTACAGTGACGGCGGGGTGTCTCCATACAGCAATTGGGCTGCCTCTGTATTGCCGTCCGGATTATCAATGAATGCCGCCAGCGGGGTGATATCCGGTACTGCCGGCGGGCCTGCCCAGACGTATACCATAACATTTTCCAGAAATGACAGTGACGGCAATACCGCACAGAAGGCGCTGAGGTTAACCGTGAGGGATTGCCCTCTGGGATCGTGGGATTTTGATGATCCCGGCAGCCTTGGAGGGACTGTTGCGGGAGGCATCACTTCCACAACAGGGATCATGGGGAGCGCGCTGCAGTTCACCGGCACCGGGACTTTTACCCCTTACAATCAGGGATTCAACAACTCCCTGTTCAGCTTTGAGTACAACCAGCCATTCTCGATCGTCATGTGGGTTAAATTAACAAAACTGCCGGCCACTGCTCCGACGTCGCTTGTGTACCCCCTGGTATCAAAAGGCGGTGCGGCGCCGGATTATAACGGGTATTATTTTGAGATACACAGTTCGGCATATAACCAGCCCGCAGTCGGGTACAACCGGCTTGTATTCCAGCTTACGAATCAATGGAACAGCGGGGCAGGACCGATGATATGGGTGTACAATACGACCCCGATCAACACGATCAACTCGTGGTATCATATTGCCGCTTCGTATGATGGCAACGGACTGGCATCGGGCGTCAAGGTATATGTGAACGGAGGCTCAGCGAATGCAGCATACCGTGATAACCTCGCGAATGGAAGTATCGTCAACACCCAGCCCTTGCGGCTCGGAGATTACGGCCAGAACTATTACAACAGCGTGGTAATGGATCAGGTCCAGATATACAGCAAGGTAGTACGGCAATTGAGGATAATCAAGGCGGGCAGCGGTTCGGGGACCGTGGCAAGCTCCTTTGGGCTGGTATCTCCGGAACGTATCCTTTGCGGCAGTGTATGTGAGGCATATTTCGGCAACGGCACCATTATTGCCATTGCAGCAGAGGCGAATACAGGGAACACCTTCACGGGATGGTCGGGTGGGGGGTGCACAGGGACGGGAACCTGTCTCGTAACACTCAGCAGTGATACAGATGTAACGGCTACATTCACCAGCCCCTGAAACCGGCCAGGACCTGGTTTCTATGTGACAATTATTTCTTGCATATACATTTTCCTTTCACTATAATTTTGCCAGTTAAGGAATGGTTGCGGTGAAAAAGACCATTGTCATACCTGCACGGTTCGGCTCCACAAGGCTTCCGGGAAAGCCTCTGCTGGACTTATGCGGAAAGCCCCTCATCCAATGGGTCCATGAGAGGGCCCGGGAATCCCGCTTGGCAGATGAGATCCTTATCGCTACCGACGATGAACAGATACGGGACAGGGCGCAATCCTTCGGGGCTGAGGTTGTCATGACAAGCGTTGCCTGTACGAGCGGCACGGACAGGGTCTACGAGGCCGTCCGGGAAAGAAACGCCGATATCGTTGTCAACCTCCAGGGGGACGAGCCTTTTATCAGGTCTGACATGATCGACGCGATATTCTCTGTTATAGAACGCGAGCATCTCGACATGGCAACCCTTTGCTGCCCATTGAAAGACAACCATGAATATGAAGACCCCAATACAGTGAAGGTTGTCCTCGACCGGGCAGGGTATGCCCTCTATTTTTCGCGTGCCCCGATCCCCTATGTGCGTGACGACAGAAGGGCGTCGCCCTATAAGCATGTCGGTATTTACGGATTTTCAATGACCTTGCTTGAGCAGTTCGTGAGGATGGAGAAGGGCAGACTTGAGGAGACGGAATCGCTGGAGCAATTACGGGTCCTCGAGAACGGATACAAGATCAAGGTCCTGACGACCCAGTACGACGGGTTCGGCATAGACACCGAAGAAGACCTCAAGAGGGCAGAGAAGATCCTTGCTCGCTATATCCACTGACGCTAAAGGCAGTGGATAGTCGATAGTGAATAGTGAATAGCAAGGGACAAAAGAAACCAAAGAGACAATACGAACCGAACATCTTGAGCTTTCGACAATAAACTATTTTCTACGTAAATTCTATGAAGATCAAAAGGTATGAGGAGATACATCGGAAGGCACAACGCGCTTTATGCTATCTACTATCGACTGACGACTGATTTATTATTGCCGGAGGCGGGGCTTGAACCCGCACAGTGCCAAGCACCACCGGATTTTGAGTCTGATTTAAGACGTTATACAAATTATCTCAATATTCAAAAATCCAAGGTCTGTATTGGAAAAACAGCAGAATTTAGAAGGATCATTTTTAACCTATTTTGTCCCATTTTCCTTAAGTCAACTTCACAATTACTTCACAATCACAAAAGGCAAATAAAAGAGAAATTAGAAAAGCGTGCCGCCTGCGCCGAGGCCGGAGCCCCCGCACTGCGGAGGCCGCCGGCGCAAAAGGCGGCAAAAGCGCTCAGGCAAGCGTGTTTGTGGAGTACCGATGGTCAGCTATGAGGAAGGCAAGAAGTTACGGCAAGCATACGTAGAGTGGATAATGCCGCTCGATGACTGGCAATGGTATTGTCACTTTACCTTTAAGGACCCTGTGCACCCGGAACAGGCAAATAAACGGTTCTTAAGATTTACCAGGGATATAAACAGGGCATTATTCGGCAGGAGATACGGGGAGAACGGACAGGGTGTATCCTGGGTGCGTGGTCAGGAGTGGCAAAAGAGAGACGTAATTCATTTTCATGTGTTGTATGGCGGCGGTGTAAGTGTTCTGCGACGGTTAACTTACATGGACAGGTGGTACGAGGACAACGGTATTGCCCGTATCCAGCCATATGACAAAGACAAGGGTGCCGTTTACTACATGGTCAAATACATCTTGAAGGGTGGAGAGATTGACCTCTATATTCCCAAAAACGGCATCCAGACGACACTGCTAAGCTAAAGAGGGTACCCCGTTGGCATAGCGAACCGTTGCTTGATAGGTGAGCTATGCCAAGAGTAAGGTATAAATAAAGAAAGATGATTATCGCTTATTCCATATCTTTAACAAAGTACTTCCTGCACCACTGTTTTTGTCCATGCAAGATTACACGTGGCAATCAATTCATCTCGTCTCGTTACACAGAAGACCAAAAAAAGTATATTGGCTTTTGCTACGTAATATCAGCAAAATCTATTTAAAAGATTTATGAGCATTAAAAATATATGAATATTTTGTTTGACTTTTCCTGTGCCTGGGATATCATCTAAGAAAAAGCCAAGTTGGTATATTAAGTGTTATCGCAGGATGGAAGACAACGTTTTCGCTGTAGGAGAGTTGGTCGATCCCAGGAGTGTCTCATTCTGAACGGCATTTCGGCCTTCCGGCAAAGCAAGTAAGCCAAGGAGTAGTTAGTGGCAACCAAGACATCAAGATATATACCCCCGCAGTGTGAGGATCAACTCGTTTTGGCCTGGCTGAGGAGAGCACGCGAGTCTCAGATGGCTCATTATGAAATGGCTGATTTACTTTCAAAGAAAGGGCGGGTGCTCGGCGTCCCCGTCATTTTGTTAACGTCACTCATTGGTGCAAGCGCCTTCACCTCTGTCGCTTCGCAAATAATCCCTAGTTGGGCAAAGATACTTATTGGGCTACTAAGTATCGCAGCTGCAATTCTATCGAGTTTGCAAACCTTTTTTGGTTATGCGGATCGAGCAGAAAAGCACCGTACGTCAGCGGCTCGATTCGGAGCGGTCAGAAGACAGTTTGAAAAAGTGTACGCAAAACGAGATAAAGGCATAGATTCAAAGGCTGTAGAAACGCTTTGTCAGGAGCTTGACAAGCTGGCAAAGGAATCGCTTCATGTTCCTGCAAGCATCTTTCTTCGAGTTCAGCGGGATGTACTCTATGTTGGCGATGAGGATACTGTCAATACCAATGCCGTACAATCCGAAATGTCGGAGCGATAACTAGGCGCTGAAGCGGATCGCAGCCCTGTCGGGCTGCTCCCGTTTAGCTTTTTGTTATCAGTAGAGAAAAGGAATGCAAATGACTGCGGAGATATCTGAGATTTCGCGAGTACTCAGAACTACACAACCCCGCTTGGCCGGAGTAGACGGAGTTGATGGCTCTGGTAAGAGTTGGCTCGCCACGCTACTATCAAAAGAGCTGGGCTGGCCTCACGTTGATCTGGACGACCACATTGAGAACAATATGGGCGGGTACGTGGAACACGTACATTACAACGAAGTTCAAAACATACTCAACAACACCAGTGGGCCCGTCATTATTGAAGGCGTATGCCTTCTCCATGTGTTTGAAAGACTACAACGGCACATGGACTTTCTCATTTACGTCAAAAGAGTGGCTCATAACGGCAGATGGTACGACGAAGAAGACTGTACTGTAAGCGAAGATATTGATGACTTCATAAACAACAAAAGAGGAGAACTGCGGAAGTTTGCGGAGATGGACGCTTACATGACCGGCGAAGAACCACGGACTGACGTTGAGTTTCCTGCATTGGATGAAGAAATCATCCGCTATCATTACAACTACAGGCCTCAAGATAAGGCGAATATTTTGTATGAAAGACTGATAACAAGGCGTTCCACCGGATCGCGTACCTCGCCCAAAAAACGGGCTTCCAGGTGAACTCCGCGTTATACTACATTACTTATATCATGGGAGGAATCGACAATGGCAGCAAGACGTAAAGGAGCAGTAAGAACTGGACACGGCGTGATGTGCAACATTTGTGGGAAGAACTGCGGGAAAGGAGGCGCCTTGAAAACACACATTGAAGGTGCTCATCCTCCAGTCTCATACGAAGTTTATAAAATCTGTTTCTATGGCGGACCAAAGACCATTCTTGCCGATGCTTGGGACGATTCAGTTTCAACAAAGAATGGTGACACTGTTGTTACACATGTATTGGCACGTCGCTTTGTTCAAGAACCCGGCCCACGTGGTGCAACACGTGCAGTCCGTAAACAGAAAGCCTAACAAAGCAATACATCCAGTTGCTGACGTTCTGGGTGATTTTATCGTTAGCTGAGGAAAACAGATGATTGTAAATATCATGAAGTCAAAGGTGGTCTATCCGACGATTGGTTTACTCATTGCTATTGTTGGATTGTTATGGGGCCAAGGTTTTCTTCTTAGGCCAAAGGTGTCCATTTCATGCGGCGCGATTGACTACAATATCCCTGCTCAATACCAGATAGAGATACTTAGCTGGAAAATGATGATGAGCCCCGAAGAACTACAAAAAGAAATTGTGGAGAAACTTTCATCCGCTCTTAGGGAGCGTGGTTTGTCAGAGGGCAGGATCAAGCTGGCAATATCAACTCTCCAAAAGAAAGATAAGAAAGAAGGCTCTTCTAAAGTAGAATGGAAGCCTTATGAACAAAATATAATAAAAGCTGCGGTATCCAAAATGAATGCCGAATTTATGCCAACTGTTTTGCAAAAGTATATGGAACTTCCTGACGGAGCCCTTTTCTTTGAGATCGACAACGATGGATGCATCAGTGCTGGTAATCCTCATATTGTAATTAGACTGGCAGGTACAGTCTACAAGAAACCACTGGTTGATAGCGACAATAAGATAACTGGTTCAGTGACCGAGGGTTCAGTGCTGTCCTTTGACCTTGATCGAATTGCGCCAGGTTCCAAAACGCGAGGGATAATATGGTATTCGCATATCAACATGTCTGAAACTCTCAGGAGTAATGAGATATCAATATCCTTTGACCGTGGTACAGTGAGAAAGCAGTTTTCTGAAAACAAGTTTTTTATGTCCAGTAGAAAGGAAAAATGAGTCAGCTAACGTCATTGCACCGGACGCGGCGGGAAATGCGACTGCTTTGCCCCCGTCCCCTGTCCTTTGTGGGCTTCAGGCCGGGTGTCTCGTAGTGGGATTGCTATGAAAAGCACGAAAGATTCTTGACAATATCCACGGTCCCCTATAAAAAATAAAAGACCGATGAATAGTTAACTCTTCTATTGGCAACATATTTTATTAGTTTTAAATAATAAATATCCCCCCCAGTGAGTGCGAACTCGGTGGGTCCCTTTGGGTTGCGACCCAGAGGGTTTTTTATATGATGAACAGAACAACATTCTTCATAGACGGTTTCAATCTCTATCATTTGCTAATTGATGCAAGTCATGATCTTGAAGAGGAGGAACAGAGGAGTCGGGTTTAGAGTTCCTGTTTTATGGGTAGGTACCTGTAACGGACGGAGGTTTCGTCGACGGTCACGACCACACCCTTTGACAATTCCTGTTCCAGTTCCGACACGGTGTCGATGATCCGGCTTGTGACATAATCCGGCCTTGCTTCTTCAAGACGAACGTTGACGAGACTCGGTTTTTCGTAGCCTTTGAGGGCCAGTAACATAGAAAAATCAAGGTCCTGAGTGATGATGACCATTCCGTGTTTTCGTGCGTACTCCAGTAAATCGATGTCCTTTGTTGATTTGTCCATGACGTCTGAAACACGAAGGATGTCCCACCCCTGCTTTTTTAAGTGAGAGACAGTCAGGGGCGATATGTTCATGTCTGCAAGGAAGGAGAGTTCAGGCACCTACTGCCCCTTTTATCGGGAGGGATTTTGTTCTGTCTGAAGAAAGCCATGCTGCATAACGCAACGCCTGGTTGATGTCTTCCTCTTCCAGTTCCGGATATGCTTCGAGAACCTCTTTTACAGACATGCCGACAGCCACCTGATTGAGAACTATGGAAACCGTTATTCTCATGCCCCGGATTGTTGGCTGTCCGAGGCATATTTCGGGATCGATTGTAATGCGGTCCAGTTGCGCCATGATATCCTCCTCCGGCTACCCTTCTGAAAAGAATCTACCTTCTTGAGGAACTCCCTCCGTTGCGATAGAGTGAGCTCCTTGATCCTTCTCGTACTCCGGAGCAGCCTGATTTAATATTATACTGTAATTTTGAGTCAGCTTCAAACTGTTAATTTTATTTGACAGTTTTTTAAGAGGGGCTAATTTTGATGTTTCTATATCCAACCTGGAACTATGACAATAAGCCCTCAGTCATCAGTAGAAAGGGTAAGGGCAAGTCACCCTCTAATAATCAATCCAAAATTTACTTGACAAAACAGCGTTATTAATCTATCTTCATTAATAATGATTAACTACTAATAACAAAAAGGAGATAATAACATGACAAAGAAGGTGAAATCATTCGCGGTTGACGTCGAATCGTACAATGAACTTTTCATGATGTTCAAGGAAAATTACGTAGATGTGAGCCTGTCCTATTGTTTCGATAAATACACAAAAGAGATGCTTGCATACCTGAAGTCCGTCAAAAATGAGCTTGAGGAATCTAAAATTTCTATACCCATGTCCTTTATCATTGAAACAGCGGCAAGGGAACCTATTTTTAAAATACTCTCTGAAGTACCGTCAAAAGACGGGAAAGAAACGCCGATGCTGAGAGAAGTAAAACGTCTGAAAGAAAAATACGACCTCTATAAGGCAAACGAGCCGTCGGACAAATCGGACATCATACTCGGCAAACTGGACAAGAAATTTAAAGTGAAGGCGACAATGAAGTACATACTTAAAACAATAATGGAGGAAATAAAAAGAAGGGGAGACCTAACGGATGACGAGTATATTCAAATTATCAGGGGTATAGGTGGGAAAGAATTTCAAAAATACCTGAGAGAAGAGATGGCGCCATCATTGGCGAAGATAGACCCTGATATCAAAGAAATAATAAAAAAGATGTTTAAAGCAAATAATAAAAAAGAAATAAGTTAAGAAGGGGGATAAGTAAATGAAGGCTGAATTTGAAGATCGCGATATTGAGGCTATTGCCAATAGGGTTGTCGAATTTCTCAAGCCTCATTTATCAAAAAACAGGCATCATGAAGAGGATAAAATCTTCAATGTAAGAGAGTTGGCAGAGTACCTAAAAATGGATGTATCGTGGGTTTATAAGCGGGTGTCGAAAAAAACGATACCATACTTTAAAACAGGCAAATATGATTTGTTCAGAAAGTCAGAGATTGACAAGTGGATTGCCGAATATACGATAAAGCCGGTTCCGCAATTGTCCTTATTGAGGAAAAGGGGGTAACATGACAGAGGGGTATATAAAAGAGGCTCAGTATACTGGATTTGTTATGCCGATATTAACGGAGAAATAATCAGGGAATCATCAAAGTCAACAAAGTTCAAAGATGCAGAGGATTTGCTTCTTCAAAGAAAACAAATGGTCAGAGAAGGGAAGCAGCCGGACATAAAGAAGATACCCAGCTATTCCTTTAAAGAGCTTGCCAATGAATACGAAAAGTGGGCTGAGCGTCAAAGGGGTTTTAACCAGAAGAAATACGTAATCAGGCAGCTCGTCGATGAATTTACCTATCTTCCCTTAAGGAAATTCAGCCCGTTGCTGTTGGAAAAATATCAAACAAAGAAGATCCAGGAAGGAAAAAAGCCTGCAACGATAAACAGACATATTGCCACGATCAAGCATATGTTCACGAAGGCTGTCGAATGGGATATGCTTGAAGAAGAGTTTTTAAAGCGAATCAGAAGGGTAAAGCTCCTTGAAGAAAACAACAAGCGGTTAAGGTATCTGGCAATAGAAGAATGCCAGATACTTATTGACTCATGTTCCGGACACCTGAGGCCCTTGGTAATAACCGCACTGCATAGCGGAATGAGAAAGGGAGAGATATTGAGCCTAAGATGGGATCGAAATATAGACCTTAAACATGGATTCATATTGTTAGAAAAGACAAAAAACGCTGAACGAAGGGAAATCCCTATTAACGATGTCTTAAGAGAGACGTTGCAGGGACTGTTAAGACGCCTTGACGTCCCCTATGTGTTCTACCACGGAATACATCCCAGGCAATTCAGAGATATAAGGGATTCATTCAAGAGGGCCTGCAAGAAAGCGGGCATAACTGATTTCCACTTTCACGATCTCAGACATACCTTCGCATCTCATCTGGTAATGGCCGGTGTTGATCTACATACTGTCCAGAAGCTGCTCGGTCATAAAACCATAACCATGACGTTACGGTATGCTCATCTTGCCCCGGCACACTTAAAGAACGCAGTCGATACATTGAGTAAGGTTATGAGTCAGATGCCAACTGCACAAAAACTTCACAATTTTTTGGATGGAAAATAATGAGTTTAGAAAAAATGAATTGTAACTGGTTGAAATTATTATTGCCGGAGGCGGGGCTTGAACCCGCACAGTGCCAAGCACCACCGGATTTTGAGTCCGGCGCGTCTGCCAGTTCCACCACTCCGGCTTCATTACACTTTAAAGCGAAAAGAGCATAACAAAGGTGTTCCACGTTGTCAATGCGAAATTCCCTCTCCCGCAAGGGGAGAGAGAAGGGGTGAGGGAAAAACGGACAATAAAAAAGGGGGCTCTTGAAGCCCCCTTTATGTTTCTGTTCAACAGTTTCTTAGAAGAAGTACCATGCGGCGATTCTTCCAACATCGAGACTGCCTGATTTTCCACCACTACCTGCTGCCTGGAAATCAGCATAACCTGCTGAGGCATGTGTCCAGCCTATGCCCATCCGAACTGCAGGGCTTACATCATACATCAGGTTTACTATCATGTGCTGTACGTTCTGAATGCTCGCTGAGGCAATAGCAGCATTACCGGCTGCACCTGTACCCGGAACAAGCAGACCTCTGATCGCGTCGCTCCAGTTGTACCGTGCAAAGCCGTATACGCCGTTGATGAATACGTTATCCAGGAAGTAATAGGTGATCTGGCCCCAGCCGCCTGATACTGTTGCGTTCTGTGCATAGAAGCCGCCTGCCGGGTCTGAACCTGCCGTATATGCATCATAAGACCACGGACCGAAGAATGCATTCGGGCTCTGTGCCGTGAAGACACTGCCTGTGATCGCGAGTGCGCCGGCCTTGTTCCCTTTCTTCTCGGGGATTATCGGTACATATGCCTTGAAGGCTACGCCCCAGATGTCGACATCTTCATCAACCCAGTCTGTACCGGCAGCACCGATACGTCTCACTATCTTGTTTTTCCCGCCGAAACCGCCGAGGGCCATCTGTAACTGCCACGGACCGATCTTGCCGCAGGCATCTGAAGACCAACCTACTTCAGCCTGAACGAGCGGATAAGAGAAGACGTTCTGCTGAGCAGTATTTGTAATGACGCCACGGGATGCCGCTGTGCCGCCTGCTGACTGCGGCTGATATGCTGAAATAATACCGAATGCAACTGACCAGTTCTTTGCGAACTTCGTATTGAGCATGATCTGCGGCAAACGGTCGCCTTTGTTCATCGGACCAAGTTCGTTCACGCCGAGCAGGTTAAAAGAGGGCATAAGTCCCCAGGTCTGCCAGGTCTGACCGATAACCAGGTTGGTGTCGCCCCAGTCAAACTTCATGAAGGCATGTCTCAACCTGAAGGCCTCATATACACCGGACTGCCTGAAATCGCCTTCGACAAAGGCCGATGTCTTTGCGCCCCATGAATCCGGACCTTTGATTGCGAAATTGAGCCTTGTCTCGCCGGCTGCCATAAAGGAGTTGCTGTACTTATCGGTTACACTCCAGTTGCCGGTATAGCTTTCCGGTGATGCCCAAAGATAATCACCGCTGACTGCCTGGCTTGCCCAGCCTGCATCAAACTTCACAAAGCCGCCAATTGTCATATCCCATCTGCTTGTTACGCTACCTGCATCGCTGACCATAGGGACAGCAATAAAAAGCGCAAGTAGGACTAATACAATCTTTTTCATTCCTACCTCCTTAAAAATAATGTTTTTAAATATCCGAAAAATTTTAAAATCACCTCCTTTTATTAAGTAATTTTAATCTTTATAGCAATTGGCAGGGAATGTGTCAAGAAAAAAATTAAAATATTTTAATATTTTTTTCCGGAGGCTTTCTTCTTTATTCAAAAGGGGTTAAGAAGTTTTTTAAATGTGCTATAATCTGGTTAAGACAGATAATCCCAAGGAGGGAATATGGAGCCTAAGGATGTGAGATTACAGAAACTTTTTGAAACTTACGGTAAAACCATCATTCTTCCCTACGATCAGGGGCTTGAACACGGACCAAAGGACTTCTTCGATGCCCGTTTTGCCGAAAACCCCATGCACATCATAACTATTGCGAAAAAGGGACGATTTAACGCCGTTGCGCTCCATATCGGGAATGCCAGAAGGCTTTTCCATGTTATGTATGGTGAGATGCCGCTGGTATTGAAGATAAACGGCAAGACAGGCATCCCCAGCGACGATGAGCCCCTCTCCCCGCTGGCGGCCTCCATCGACGATGCGCTGGAGCTTTCAGCAATTGCCGTAGGCTATACCCTCTATGTAGGGTCACCAAGGCAGGATGAGGACATAGAGCAGTTCGCAGCGGTCAGGGGGGAGGCGCACAGGGCAGGTCTGCCCGTTATTGTCTGGTCATACCCACGGGGACGCGATATAGAGGAAAAGGGCGGGAAGAACAGTCTTTTCGCTATTGAGTATGCGGCGCGGGTAGCTGCGGAGCTTGGTGCGGACATGGTGAAGGTGAATGTCCCGGGCTTAAAGAAGGATACGAATATCCCTGCACCGTACAACAGGCTCGATGTCACGCTCGAAGGGGCGGTGAAGAGGGTCATAGGTGCTGCTGCCGGCATACCGGTTATCTTTGCGGGCGGCGAAATGATCTCTGACGAGGATCTCCTTGCAAAGGCACGGCTGTGCATACGTGCAGGCGGATCGGGCTTCATATTCGGCAGGAACATCTGGCAGAGACCCTTGGACAGCGCCCTGGCTATCACCGCGAAATTAAAGAATATTATAAAGGAAGAGAGAGGGAAAGAGAGAGGTAATAGGTGATAGGTGATAGATCGTACGCTTTGTCATTGTGGGCCGCCTTTTTTACCCCACGGATGTTCCGCTATGCGCCCTGCGCTTTGCGCTATGCCTTAATCCCCTCACGCCTAACGCCTAACGCCTCACGGGTTTATTGCTATGAGCTATATTATGGAACGTTACCGGATATTTGACCACGAGGCGGATACGGGATTTGAGGTATATGGCAGGACCATCGAGGAACTCTTCAGGAATGGGGTCTACGCGCTATTCTCGCTGATAACGGACATAGAGGCTGTTCAACCCCTCGTAGAAAAGAGGATCACTGTTAACGGCAACGGTGAGCTGCTGATAAACCTTCTCAATGACAGCCTGTACATGTGGGAAACGGAAGGGTTTCTCCCAAAGACCCTTTCAATACATGTGGGACGAGGGCGCGCGGAAGGGGTTTTAAGGGGTGAGATCTTTGACCCTGCCAAGCACCTGATAAAACAGGAGGTCAAGGCGGTTACGTACCACAAATTCCGGATAGTGGAAGAAAAAGGGATCTTCAGGGCGACGATCGTTGTGGACGTGTAAAAGGCAGCGGAGAGCCTGGAGCAGAGAGCGGAGGGTTGGGAGA
>MVRS01000046.1 GCA_002067975.1 Syntrophorhabdus sp. PtaU1.Bin058 | reverse complement strand
TATATTGCACGCACCCTGGTATAGGTAGCCCCAGATGGAACCAAATTCACCCGCTGCATACAGCCTCGGGATCGGTTGCCCGTCAGGGTCAAGCACCCTGGATTCCCTGTCGCGACGGGGTCCTCCCTGTGTGTTAATCAATGCCGGCCAAAGTTGAATGGCATAAAAGGGGGCCTTCAGGGCCCGCAGGTCTTCCCGCGCCCGGCCAAAATCTTCATCCTTCCCTGCCAGGCAAAATTCGTTGTACCTCGTGATCGTATGCTCCAAAAGCCCGGGGGCTACAGGTAGTTTGGCGGCAAGCTCGGCCGCTGTCTTGCCCTGGAGGATCCATCCCTTGTCGATCTCGGCGGAATTGTCGAGACTCCAGCGGTAAAGGTCTCTGTTGTAACCGGCCGTGGGCCTGCTTAAAGGGCCGTTACGCCTCGTCTGCTCATCGAAGATCGCCCACATGGGCACCCGGGGGAACTCTACCTTCCCGATATCAAATTCGGACAACGCCCTGTAATATTCGTGCGTCTCTATGCCCGCCTCATTGATGAATCGCCGGCCGTATTTATCCACAAAGATGAACCCTTCGTTAAGAAAGCTCACGGGAAAGGCCGCTTCAAAACCGGGGGCCTTGAATCCCACATTGCACGACAATCGGGTCATGTGCCAAAGATCCGCACCGACCTTCTGAACCATCTTAATCCCATCACCGGTGTTGCCCGGGGTCCCCAGGAACATGACGGGCTTGGCCGGCAGGTAATCCCACTTCATTGCCGGCTCATTCTCGTATCCGCCGCAGGAAAGAACAACGGCCCTGCGGGCCTTGATATTGATCGTTGTCCCCTCCCTTTCGGCTGTGACCCCGATTATTTGGCCGTTAGGGTCAGGTATGAGGTCTTTGACCGGCGTGGCGGTCAAGGCCTTGATGTTCCTCCCGGTTATCAATCCGTGAAGGAACTTCCATAAGCGCTGTGAGGGCTTTCCCTCTTCCGCAGTTCCCTTGATGTTGTACTTCACGACTGCCCCTGCTCCGTCAATATGAGGAAAACTGGCGCCGGGGCTCACCATCGGGTAGGAGACTTCCAGGGGCATGAATACCTGGAGTTTTCCGCCCAGCTCTCCGATCCAGTCACCCAGCTTCATGGCGTTTTCGACAAAGACCTCAAGGATATCCCGGCTCACGGTTTTGAAACTGAGGGTTTCTAAATAATGAATGAATTCCTTATCTGAAGGGATGATGATGTTGCCCCCTGAGAAACGCGTGTTCCCGCCGCCCTCCGGCATCTTCTCCAGTACCAGGACCTCGGCGCCTTCATGATCGGCGGCAACTGCGGCGGCAGTTCCTCCGGCGCCCCAGCCGACAACCACCACATCGCATTCCATGTCCCATGTGTCCGGCATCTTTACTTTCATATTCCCCCCGCTATCTGCCCCCGATTAACGACATAAGCCGGTCGAGATTCCTTATCGTCTCAAAATCAAGAACTTCATTAATGGATCTTTCGATATTGTCTTCGTTAATAGTTAAGGCCGCACAGTTTTTGTACTTATCAATAATGTTATCCAGGAACATCGGCTTTTGCGGGTGTCCCGTTGTAATATCAACCCTTTTGGTATATTCTCTGCCGTCCAGCAACTTGATCGTGACAACGGCCGACTGCATGGCCTGCTCCATCTCCGGGTCTGCAAAAACCGAGGTCTTTTTGATAATGGACTGCACATCCGGATTCCGGACAGCCCCATCGGTGAACTGGTGCAACGATGCCTTTCTGTAAATCAGGGCAGTTGCAACGGCGTATTGAGCGCTGAATTTTCCCTGAAGGTGGTTCTGCGGGTTCTGGTGTATAAGTATATTCAGGGCCAGAGGCGCTATTCTGCACTCCACCGATTCAACATTGTCCGGCTGAATATCATATTTCTCAACGATTGAAAGGGTGGCCTCAATTACCGAATGGGTCTCTAAGCACGAAGGGTAGGGCTTCAGGCGAACACCCGGAGAAATGATCTCCAGGGGATCTGCAAAGCCGTTCACGACCTTGCTCAAATCATATTTTCCTGAAAAGGTTGCACAGAAACCGTTTTTTGCCTCCAGGATCTGATCGGAGGCCGTAAAATCGCTTGCAGCAAGACGAGTGGCGACCACCGCGTTTTCTGCCGCTTTACCCGCGTGGAAAGGTTTGGTCATCGTCCCGAAGTTCGCTCTCAGGCCGCCGGATAAAGAAGCTGCTATCCCCAGCGCAACGGCTACCCTGGTCGATTCAAAACCCGACAGTTTTGCCGTTGCCGCCGTGGCCCCTAAAACTCCAACAGCATTTGTCGAATGCCAGCCATTTTTATAAAGCTCAGGATTGACCGCCTTTCCGATTTTACAGGCCACCTCAAAACCGACAATGAATGCCTCCAGGATTGATTCGCCCGAGCTCTTCAACTTTTCACCCAATGCAAGAACTGCCGGGAGAATAACGGTTGACGGATGCCCCATCAGCGAATCTTGCGCATCGTCAAAATCGAGAGAATGTCCAAGGGTTCCATTTACCAGGGCGGCAATGTGTGAATTGGTTTTTCGGCCAAACCCAATGATGCTGGCCTCTTCCTTTCCTCCTATTTCCTCTGCATATTCCAGCATAATGGTTCCCTCTGCGCTTTTGCATCCTGCCAGAATACATCCCAGGGTATCGAGGATACATTCTTTCCCTTTGCGGACGGCCTCTTTCGGAAAGTCTTTGTATGTTATGTCTATAACTAAATCTGCCAGCTTCTTCGTGGTTGTCATAACGGATATGTCCTCCTATTTTATCGGGCTCCCCGGCCAAAAAAAGCATGGCCCGCCTTTCAATCATTCACCCGTTCAGGACGGCTTATACTCTCCAAAAACCTCGCGCAGCACGTCACACATTTCCTGGATGGTGGCATACTCCTTGACACATTCGACAAGCCGCGGAATAAGGTTCTCTTCTTCTCTGCGGGCCGCCGTTTTCAGATCCCTCAAAAGGCTCAGCACCTTATTATTATCTCTGGATCTTTTTACCTTCTTTAAAACCTCCAGCTGGCGTTCCTCGGCCAGTTCCCGTTTCTCCGGATCATACGGATGGGATACCAACCGGGTGGTAGTGACATTCAATTCATGTTCTCCGGTAAAACAGTTTACGCCCACTATCAAATCCTCTCCGTTCTCGATCCTCTTCTGACGCTCGTATGCGCCGTCAGCTATTTTTCGCTGCATGTAACCGTTTTCTATGGCCGCGACGGTCCCGCCCATTTCCTCGATTTTATGGAACTCTTCCCAACCTGCTTCCTCGATTTCGTTTGTCAGGGATTCCATAAAGTAAGACCCGGCGAAGGGATCGATGACGTCGCAAATCCTTGCTTCGAGCTGCAGGATCCTCATTCCGTCCTCGCTCAACTGGTTGGCCTCCAGGCTCCACCCAAGACCTAAGGGCTCATCATAGGGGGGCCAGACATTGGGCGGCCCGCCGGCCATTGCGCCGGCCATTGCGCCCACAACGGTCCTTGTCAGGTTATTGAGGGGGCGCTGCAATGTGGTGCTGATGCAACCGACATGCGCACCCTGAGGTGCGCGTAAGAGCATTGAGCGCTGATCTTTGGCGCCGAACTGTTCCTTAATTATCTTAGCCCACATGCGGCGGACAGCCCTCTGAAAGGCAATTTCTTTGTAAAACTCCATGGATCCGCCGAAAACATTGAACGTAAACTTCGGTGCGAAAGAATCTATATCCAGTCCGGCATTGACGCCCTCTTTAAGATAGGCTGCCCCGATGGACATGCTGAAGGCCAGGTCCTGCTCCCTGGTTGCGCCCGCTTCCCTCATGTGATATCCGCCGATGCTCAGAATATTACAATTAGGCAGATGCCTGGTGATGAACAACATACTGTCCCGCAGCATCTTCATTGACGGCCTGGGGGGAAAGATATACGCACCCCGGGCGAGAAATTCCTTCAGAATATCGTTCTGCGGTGTGGCCCGGAGTTTCTCGATCCCTATTCCCCGCTTCTCAGCCAAAGCAACATACATTGCAATGATAATGTTCGCAGGGGCATTAATCGTCCAGTTGGAGGCGATACGATCGATATCCATCCCGCCGGTAAACGCCTCATAGATGACCTCAAAGTCTCTTAACGTATCCACGGCGACCCCGACTCTCCCTACCTCTCCCAACGACATCGTTGAATCGGAATCGTATCCGAGCTGCGTGGGCAGGTCGAAGGCGATGTTGGGTCCGCTCTTTGCGCCCAGGGCCTGCATTTGCTTGTGATAGTCCCGATAGTCTTCGGCTGTTCCGTAACCGGAATAGCGGCCGGCCCTTGCCAATCCGGGGGCCTGTGGTATATGGGCCGTTCCCGTCAGGCCCGATTGATAGGGAAAGAAGGGATAGGTGCCGGCTGTGAAAGGGTATTCTCCCGGAAATCCCACCCTCTCCAGAAAGTCGAATTCAGGCAAATCCAGAGGGGTGTAGAACCGGGTAGGATTTTTCTCTCGATTGAATCTCTTGAGTGCCGGGCGGACACATCGGTCCTGCCATTTTTGTTTTTCTTTCGCTATCTTCTCCAGTTCATCCTTCATGGTCTTCTCCTTTCTTGGTGGCTCTTTATTGCCGCATGTATAACGCCGGGTACCTGCCAAATCATCCGATCCTCCCTCCTGTGCCTCACTTTGCCATCATCATTGACGGCAGCCACATGGTAATAGCGGGGAAAACAGATATCAGCACAAGGAATACGGCAATAACCGCCAGGTAGGGCAAAACACCGCGGGAGACTTCATTTGCAGTCGCCTTTCCAATGTTTTGCAAAATAAAAAGGTTCAGACCTTCCGGCGGAGAAATAAGGGCAAGTTCCATATTTATCATCATTATCACCGCAAACCACAACCCGCTCAGTCCTAAGCCCGTGATGAGAGGATAAAGAACGGGCAGCGTGATCACCAGAATGGTGATTGCCTCCAGAGGGCCTCCCATCAATATCAGAAAGATGTTAATCATTCCGATAACCGCCCACACAGGCACTGCCGACTCTTTAATTAACGTCAGGAGATTTGCCGGGATCTGAGACATAAGTATTACCTGTCCGGCAATATTTGCACCTATGATTATGAACATGATCATTGCATTAACGCCGATCGCTTCGAGGGTGGACCTCAACAGGCCATCCAGTTTGACCGTCCGATGGATAAAGCAACACAAGATTATGCTGTAGACCAGGGCGATACTTCCGGATTCCGTCGGGGTGAATATGCCTGAATAGATGCCCCCGACGATAATGACTATGGTAAACAGCCCCCCGGCTGCATTCTTTGTGGCGACAGCTATTTCTTTCGCGGAGGCCCGCGGTAACCGCTGGACGTTCTTGTCTCCTCCCGCAACAACCGCTACATATATGCAAAACATTCCGGCCAGTATTATCCCGGGAATCAATGTGGCCATAAACAGGGCGCCAAGCGATTCTCCCGTCATGGAGCCATATAACATCAGCGGCAAACTCGGCGGGAACAGGATACCGAGGGTTCCGCCTGCCGCCATAAGGCCGATGCAGAACTTGCGATCATATCCCCGGGCGAGCATTTCCGGCAACGCGATCATGCTCACCGTTGCGGCAACCGCCACGCTTGATCCGGTCATCGCCGCGAACAAACAGCAAAACAATACCGACGCAATACCCAGGCCTCCCGGTAAATGACGAACGAGAACATCGGCAAAACGATACAGCCTGGCGCCTATTCCCCCTTCCCTGAGGACAATGCTCGTGAGGACAAAAAGGGGCAGGGCCACGGTAATTGAGGAATCGAGGGCCGAGTAAGCCATCACCGGCACCTGTACGAGCATTGCGGTGCCGCCAAAAAGAAAGTACAGACAGAACACACCGAAAAGGCCCAGGCCGAAGGCTACGGGGATGCCGCTGAAAAGAAGCAGACCAAAGAGAAGCAACAGGCCGATGTAGACTTTCACCTTAAGAAAAACAAAAGCAACAAAGAGAAGGACAAGAAAAATCCCGGGAATCAGAATCGGGCCGGAGATGAGACTCTTATGCGCATTACCGGTTGTCGCTCCCTGTTGATCAGGGCCGGGGCCTTCACCCTTGCCGGATACCATTGTTTTTATGAGCTTGCAGAGAAACCTGAAAAGCTGAACCGTCAGGCAGAGCGCCCCCAGAGGAATAAACAGTTGCGGGATCACCACCGGCACCCGCAACAGGGTCGGGGAGGTCTCGGAAGTAAGGTATGACGTGTATACCATTTTTGCGCCTTGCCAATCGATGACCAGGCAGTATACTATTGCAAGGATGGTCGTGACGATTTCGAGCGAAAGTGCGGTTCTTGGTGAAAGCCAATTAACAATCGTATCAACCTTCACGTGACCGTTCTTAAGCTGGACGTAAGCAAGGGGAAGGAAGCTGCTTGCGATTACCAGATAAATGCTGATTTCCGCGACCCATATTGTGGGTGAATTAAAAAAATAACGCATGAAAACATCAAAGGTGCCGATGATACCGTTCACTATGATTAAGATGCCGGACAGTACGGCAATTCCGTATATTACCGTATTGCCTGAACTGTTGAATATTTTCCTGTCGCCTGACGTGCCTGCAATACGTTCATCCACCGATCCGGTTACGGGATCGTGCGGTTTGTCTCCCATCGTATAGCCTCCTTAGAATTCCCTGCATATTTGGAACGCGCTGCTCATCATTGCCCCCCTGGCAAAATCATGATAGCAGACATCAATTTTACGATTTTCCCGCAGAGACGCTGATTTGCAAAAATCAGCCGTCTCTGCGTTTGTCCTTAGATTATCCGCATAGTTTCGGTGAATCAGTCTATCTTCTCGACCATCTGTAAGATCAGCTTTGCCTTATCCCCTCCTCTTGAAATGAAGAAAGAGTGGGCCACAGGTTTCGTTGCCTGTCTCCAGCGCTCTTTCTCTTTCGGTGGCGGGTCATAGATCTCTACTCCTTTTTCCCTCAGCTTCCTCATCGCCTCATTGTCCGACTTTTCACACTCAATTCGGGACGATATCTTGGCCTCCTCTGCTGCTTCGAGCATTGCCTTCTGAATATCGGCGGGCAACGATTGCCATTTGGTTTTATTGATCCCCACAAAGAAATTCCCCAGGGTAAAGTCGGTACCTGAAATAAATTTCGTCACCTCATAGTACTTTCTTTCCCAGAAAGAACTCATTCCCGAATTGGCTGCGTCTATAGTCCCTCTCTGAAGGGCAAGATACACCTCGCCGCCTCCAAGGAAGACCGGAGCGGCACCCATAGCCTGGAGCGCCTTCAGGACAACCTCTCCGGTGCCACGTATGCGCTTGCCTTTATAATCTTCCAGGGTTCTCAGAGGTGTCTTTGATGCCTGCCCGGTGGCGCCGTAATCCAAAAAGTAGAGGAATTTGACATTAGTTTTTTTCTCGAACTCACTTTGCAGCATCTTCCCGACCTCAGAGTCAAGCACCCGGTGCCAGTGTTTGCGGTCCTTATAGAAAAGGGGCAAGTCCAGCATCAACCACAGGGGTTCAATGCCGGTCCACTGTGCACAGGTTGCCTCTGCCATGTCTACGGCTCCCATGGGAAGGGCCTTGACCAGATCCTTATCGCTAAAAAGCTGTCCGGCAGGGTATATCTCTATCTTTACCCTTCCTTTCGTCTTTGACTCAACCAGCTTGGCATACAACTCCTGGTTTCTCGTCACGAAGTGGTCGGCAGGCAGATTGCCGGCAAACCTCAGCACAATCTGATCACCTGCCGCCTCCGACGATTGGATTGCACAGAACAAAAGAACGATGGAACACATTGCCAGAATCAACAAAGACTTGTTAGAAGCTCTGCTCAACATAACACCCTCCTGTGTTTTGGTTGTTGTTTTATTTAAATAGCACCAGTTTGACATAGCACCTATTTAAAACCACGTCTTTCATTTCCATAGTTTTCATTTCTCACGATTCACGCTGTGCGCTGCCTGCGCAAGAATGATCGAAGCCGGCCTCTGTTTTTCCGGGATACTCCGCCAATTCGATAAGCACACCGTAACTGTCCTTTGGGTGTATAAAGGCCACCAGGGCTTCATGCGCACCCTCCCTGGGTTTCTGATCCAAAAAGCGTATGCCGCAGGATCGCAGTTCCTCCATGGCCTTCCTAATGTCTGCCACCTCAAAGCAGAGGTGATGAATGCCCTCCCCTCGCTTTTCGATGAATTTGTCTATCGTACCTCCCGGGACCTCATCCTGGATTAGTTCTATGGGCGTAGCCCCTCCTGCGAGAAAGGCAACGTGAAGACCCATCCCCGTTGATTCTTCGACGGTCTTGAAGCCGAAGCTTGTCTCGAAGAACCGCTTAGCCGCGCCAAGGTTTCTTACTCCAACCCCTATATGGCTTATTCTTCTAATTTCCATTCAGATACCTCTTTTAACGATGATGGCTGATTGTTTAGCAAGATAAATGCCATAGATGCTAAGTCGATGATATTGTTTCGTTAGGTGAGATAGGCCGGAATGTCTGTCTTATATTAAAGGGCCGTAATGTGTCTCATATATTTTACACAAAATCATTTGTAGCGGATTGTGTTTGCAATAATTTTGTTAATAGTGTAAACAATTACGACATGTATTAACTGTTTACACATTTTATCCTGGCGCGCACAGGCGATCGTTTATATCACAGAGAGGCATTGATTGTGAAAAACAAGAAAACAGAGGCAACGCTTACCAAAGAACTGCTGGATGCAATGCTTAACAATATTTATCTGGGATTTACCGTAATAGATAAAGACGGTATCGTCAGGTTCAGAAACCAGGTGTCCGAAGATCAGTCCGGTATAAAGAATGAGGACGTCCTCAATACCCATTTCACCAATATCGATGAAAAAGGGCAACTCGTGGAGGTCATGAAATCAGGAGTTCCGGACTTTGGTGTCCTGTGGAAGGCACCTGACGGCAAAGACAAGGTGGTGAATCGTCTCCCCCTTTTCTCGGGAAACAAAATTATTGGGGCAATGACGCTGGGCTTCCAGGAAAAGACGATGATAACCAGAAAGTATGACATCCTGGAGCAAAAACTGGAATATTACAAGAATACATTAAAGACCCTGCAGAACGCAAAATACAATGTCCAGAATATCCTCGGGAAAAGTGAAAAAATAATGAATACGAAGAGATTGATACTCAAGTATTCACAGGCCAATGCCCCGGTCCTCATTACGGGGGCAACGGGTACCGGCAAGGAACTGTGCGCGCACGCCATCCATCTGAACAGTTCAAGAAAAAACCATGCCTTTGTTAAAGTCAATTGTGCTTCAATTCCTCGCGATCTTTTTGAAAGCGAGCTGTTCGGATACGAGTCAGGGGCCTTTACGGGGGCAAACAAAAAAGGCAGGATTGGTAAATTTGAGTTGGCAGATCATGGAACTATCTTCCTGGATGAGGTAGCGTCTCTGCCCCTGGAAATGCAGCCGAAGCTTCTCAGGGTGTTGCAGGAAAGAGAAATTGAAAAGATAGGAGGCAACAAAGTCAAAGAGCTTGATATAAGGTTCATCGCGGCTTCAAACGAAAACCTTGAGTCGTTGGTTCGGCAGAACAAGTTCAGAGAGGATCTCTACTACCGGATTAAAATATTCAGCCTTGAGGTGCCCTCATTGATGGAGAGAAAGGAGGATATCCCTATCCTTTCAGAGCACTTTATCAAGGTGTTCAATCAGGCCGGCCTGTTGAATATCACGGGCATAAGCCCGGACGTAATGGATATCTTTTTAAAGTGGAACTGGCCCGGTAATATTCGTGAGTTAAAAAACGTTCTTGAGACAGCGGCCTATCTGAATGAAACCGGAATCATATCATCTAAAGACTTGCCAAGCTATCTGACGGTTTTGGCCGGGGGCGCTGTCGATACAGATACCCAGAAGGAGGTCCCCAGGCTCCAGCTAAAGAAGGCAAAAAAGGATTTTGAAAGAAACATATTAGAAAAGGAACTGAACCGCTTAAACTGGAATATAGCCAGGACAGCAAAACAACTCGGTATATCGCGACCCCAATTATACGCCCTGCTTAAAAGGTATGGGATAAAAAGAAGCATGTAAGGGCCGATGTCCTGTCCTGTAAACGGTTTACTATCAATCTTTTTGTCGAATATTCCTTGATATTCAGGAAAACATGACATAGTATTATGGACACCGGGGGTGTAGCTCAGCGGGAGAGCATCTCGTTCGCAACGAGGGGGCCACGGGTTCAATCCCCGTCACCTCCACTTACAAAGATAGCCGGTGGCCCGGCATAACTATTAAGAAAGTCTTCTGCCCCGCATACTATGAGGCTTTTTACAAAAATACTCATCTTCTTTATAGCCCTCATCGTCATCCTCTCGATCATTACAACCTATTCAGGCATAACCTCTATAGGACAGATTGCCGTTAACGAGCTTGAGAAAGGGCTTACCTCCGACATAAATCTTTTCAACTTTGCCATCGACAACGAGCTTGACCATATTGAGACACGCCTTTCCCTGATATCAGCAAAAGACAGGTTTAAAGAGGTCTGGAGGCGCCGGAACCCGGCGTTGATCCGGCAATTCCTCCAGGAGGCATTCAAGGAAGAAGACATCGATATCATCCAGCTTACAGACAACAGGGGCGGATTAACCTTTATGCTGCGCGATTCGCTTCGTGACGTACAGGTTGCCATACCGTCGCCGGTTGCACCGCGGCGGGATATTGTGAAGGGATTTATGTTCGTCAGGACGGGCACGGTCGATCGCGCCGCACTCTTCGTGTCCATGCCCCTCAAGGATACGTCCGGATTATCGGGCACTATAACGGGGCTCATCATCCTCGACGGCGGTAGCGCCTTTGTCAGCACCGTGTCGGGCCTTCTGGCGAGAAAACGCGATGAACCCGTATTCATATCTATCTTCTATAAAGAAAAGAGGGTCTTCAGCACGGTCTTCAAGGTTGCCGGCTCCCAGACACAGGATCTGCGCGAGGACATAACGGATGTGGTCTACGGTAAAGGCGAAAGGTATATCGGAAAGACCATGATCGGCGATACGGGTTATTTTACCGTTTATAAACCTTATAGATACAGGAATGAGATTACCCGGTGGGCATACGGGATAGCGGTGAACGAAAACATCTTCGTGCCCTTTAAAAAAAGGCTCCTTTACACGTTCATCACCATATCGGGACTCTCTACCCTTGCGGTTATCCTCGTTGCCTTCCTCATTACCGCCGGCATAAAGCCCTCCCTGAACAGGATAGTCGATATCTGTAAAGACATAGAAAGGGGATACACGAAGTCCCGTATCGATGTTGCGGGCCTGTCGGTCAAGGAGTTCAGGCTCATAGCGTCGTCGATGAATAAGATGGTTGAGGCCATTGCGGCAAGGGAGAAGACCATCGGCGAGAACATCGAGTCGATGAGGGCCATCAACAGAGAGCTCGAGGAAAAATCAAAAACCATAAAGTATGAAAGGAAAAGGCTTCTCACGATCCTTGAGACGATGGATGACGGCATTGTAACGCTGGACGAGAGGGGCGTTATCACCTATTTCAACAGGGCTGCAGAGCTGATGACCGGCATCGACAGGCACCAAACGATAGGCAGGCATTACAAGGCAATCTTTGGGGCCCTCGACATAACGCCGGACCGGCAGGCCACAGGCCTGGAATTGATCCTCGAAGGTCCTTCCTCGCCTTTATATCTTAAGGTGCATATATCGTCTTATACCCTTGAAAGCGAGGAGACCGGCTATGTGATCCTCTTTCAGGACATTTCTAAAGAAAAGAAGATCGAGGAGTTCAAGGCTGATTTTATCTCATCGATCGCCCACGACATCAAGTCGTTCCTGGTGCCGGTGAACGGCTTCCTGAACAGGATACTAAAGGAAAAATACGGACATCTCGAGGGACCGTTGCGGGAAAAGATCGCCGGCGTCCAGGAGAATACCTCAAAGATCTATCACCTCGTTGAAAATTATCTGAACATCTCCAAGATCGAATCGGGCAAGCTTGAACTTGCGCGGGCAGCCATGGATATTAAGGAGGTCTTGCAGGACATCGTACAACTCTATGGTTCAAGGGTCAGCCTCGCAGTGGCGGATAATCTCCCGCCCGTCTTTGCCGACAGGTCCTATATTGAAAGGGTCGTTGTAAACCTCGTTGCCAACGCAATGAAGTTTTCAAGCGAAGATTCTCCTGTTGTAATAAGCGCCCGAAGGGAGGGGGAGTTTATCGTTACAACGGTCAGCGATAAAGGCGTTGGCATCCCCGCCGATGAAGTCCTCTATATCTTTGACAAGTACAGGAGGGGGAGTTTCGGAAAAAAGGAGGAGGGGTCGGGTCTCGGCCTTTTTATTGTAAAATCTGTTGTTGAAGCACACGGGGGGAAAATCTGGGTTGAGAGCACATTCGGAAAAGGAAGCGCCTTCCACTTTACCCTGCCTCTTTTAAAAAATGGGCGTTAGCGCTAATTTTCTTTCATACAATTTGACTTTGCAAACATTTCTGACTTATAATTACCGGGATGCGGAAATACATCATTCTTTTACTTGCGCTTACGCTCGCGTCATGTAGTTACCTGCCTTTTACAAAGAAGAAGGAAGATACTAAAGCTACAACCACCAAATCTGCCCAGCCAAAGGGCGAAAAGGTGGATGCAGCGGAAGCGGGCGACCAGAAACCGGGCGACATAAAAGTCATCGATGGGGTTGAATATATCTATGCAAGAAACAGGAGATATATGCTCACCCCTTACGAACCTGAATATGTGTGGATAAGGAAAGACCAGTACTCCCCCGGCATGGGCGAAGGCCTCCTGTCAGGAGGGGCGGTGGCGAAAAAGGACCGGGACGAGATGGAGAAGAGGCTCGCCAAGCTCGAGGAGGAGTTGAAAAAGAAAGGGATTGCGCCGCAGATGGTATATCCAATGCAGATGGGGTCCATGCCGCTTGGTATGGGTTTCATGCCCGGCCTCGCCATGGTTACCTTTAATTACCCCTCGCCGAAGATGAAGAGGAAGGTCATTGTTCTGCCGGTAACGGACACGACGAACTACAAGGAAGAACACCTCGGGGAACTGGCAACAAAACGGCTCATATCGCGCCTCGAGAACACCGGCACCATCATCTGCATCGATCCCAACACAACGAACATACAGGGCGTTCTTACGGATCCCGCAAACCTGAAGGCGCTCAACGAGGTCTTCGGGGTTGTCGCGGTCCTCAAGGCGACCCTTTCCGATGTATATACCAGTACGTCAAAGATCGAGGGCAAGCAGCAGCAGGAGACATCCTTTGCCATGTCCAAACTGTCCGTCGATGTTTATAATACGGATACCGGGACCATATTGAAGCAGCTCTCCGGAAGAAACCCCGTCTTCCTGTCACGTGAGGGGGGCGACATGAGTTCGGAGAAGGCAAAAATGAAGTCAATCGATCTGACCATAGAGATGATCGCCGACGACCTCCTCAGGGCAGTCCTCACCCTTGACTGGCATGCCCGTATCGCGTCCATTGAAGAAGGCAAGGTATACCTGAATGCCGGAAGGTTGTCCGGCCTTGAAAAAGGCGGTATCCTTGAGGTTTATTCACCCGGCGAACAGATACTGGATGCCAAGACGAAGACCCCCCTTGGAAGACAAAAAGGGAACTTTAAGGGTGAGCTTGAGGTCGTTGAACTCTTCGGCGTCGATGCAAGCTGGGCCAAGCCGAAAAAGGGGACAAGCTTCTCTCCCACCGATCTCGTATACGTAAAGCAGTAAATACCCTTACAAGACAGTGAATAGTGAATGGCTGGTAGCAGTCAGCACGCAGCCGTCAGCTGAAACAAAAAGGCTTTTGGTTGATTGCTGAAAGCTGATCGCAATCTATTTTACCAGCGGCAGCGTTGCCCTGAACTCGTCGGTCCCTGCCTTCCGCAATATCTCGTATATGAACATCTCCGTCGAGGTGATCGTTGCACCGTACTGCTTCATGCGTTCCAGGGCCGTTTTCCGGTTGTCGGGGGCACGTGACGAAACGGCATCACTTACAACATGGACCTCGTATTCGCCCAGCCCGTGCAGGGCCGTTTGCAATACACAGATGTGAGCCTCTACTCCGGCGAGGATTAACGTGGGCCGGTCAATCCTTGATATCTCGTCCTGGAACTCTTTACATGAGAAACAGTTAAAATGCACCTTGGGTATAGGCCTGACGGCGGCAAGCTCCTTTTTGACCTCGGGAAGAGTCGGCCCGAGCTTCTCCTGCTCGGTAATCACAACCGGGATCCCTGCTATGCCGGCGAAACGCGCAAGCCGTATGACGTTCTCTGCAACCTCTTTCTTTCCTGAAATAACAGGCATCAGCTTTTCCTGAACGTCGATGACGATGAGTACGCAGTCATCCCGTGATACAAGGCTGCCGGCGGCCTGTACTTTTCGTGCCATGGATACCTCCGTAGTTTTTTGTTCTCGCCTTGCGTAGCCCTCGCGACGGCCAGTGGCCATATTATAAACTATTCCACGGAATATGTGTTCATTATTTGCGGCGTTGTTATACCAGATTGCCTCCAAAATAGCACCCATCAGGTGGGTGGGTCGCGTGGAGGGGGCGACGTGAGCCCCAATAAGGCAGCAGAGAGCATGGAGCAAAGAGCGGAGAGTGAAAAGAAGAACATAGGTGCTGTGGCGTATAATATTCTGTAGCCCGTTCTCGGGCCGGGTACCCGCTTGCGGGTCGCGCTTTGCTGCTGGAGGGGGCGACGTGAGCCCCAATAAGGCAGCAGAGAGCATGGAGCAAAGAGCGGAGAGTGAAAAGAAGAACATAGGTGCTGTGGCGTATAATATTCTGTAGCGAGTTCACGAGCGAGAGGGGGAGGCTCCGGCAGCTTTGCTGCTGGAGGGGGCGACGTGAGCCCCGGAAATAGCGCGCAACGACAGCGGCATTGCCTTCCCGAAGGTTATGCCCGGATTCTCCCCGTGCGTCAGCCCTCGAGGGACGTCAAACCCTCCCGTATGGCGTATTTTGTGAGCTCGGCAATGCTGTGAATGTTCAGCTTTTCCATGATCTGCTGCCGGTGTGTTTCAATGGTCTTTACGCTTACATTGAGGAAGGACGCCGTCTGTTTGGTGGTCTTTCCTTCAGCAAGGAGCTGCAGCACCTCCCGCTCCCTGGAGGTCAGTACCGTAAAGGCGGTCTGTTCGTTCTTTGGCAGGCTGGAGAGGTACTCCTTGACCACAACGTCGGTAATCCTCGGACTTAAGTAGGGCTGATTCGCCATGACAGTGTGTATGGCCGCGACAAGCTCCTCAAAGGCGCTGTCTTTCAGGAGGTAACCCGATGCCCCGGCCTTGAGCATCTCCAGCACAAACCTCCTGTCCGAGTGCATTGAAAGGGCGATGACCTTTACCTTCCGGTTGTCGGCAGTGATCTTTCGTGTGGCGTCGATACCGTTCATCTCCGGCATGCCGATATCCATAATGACGATATTGGGCAACAGCCTGCTTACCATACGAACCGTCGTCAATCCGTCCTGCGCCTCTGCGACAACCTCCATGTCCTGTTGTTTTTCGAGGAGTGCCCTGAGGCCTTCCCTTATTATCTTATGATCGTCGGCAATCAATATCCTTGTCTTCATTTCCCGTGCCCTCCCCGCTTTGCCTTCATTAAAAGGCCAGGGGCGCCGTCAGGAGCACCCTTGTTCCGCGGCCCCTCTGCGATCGCACCTCCATCTGTCCCCCGAGATGGCGCAGCCGCTCCCTGATGCTGAAGAGGCCAAAGCCTTTATTTTCATCAAGGTAGAGGTCTTTTCTTGACGCGTTAAACCCTGTGCCGTTGTCTGCCACATGGATGGAGATAGTATTGTCGACGCGCCTGATTGTTACTTTGGCATCCCCGGCCGCTGAATGTTTTGCCACATTCACCAGGAGCTCCCGTACTGCCGTAAAGAGGAAGACGCTGATCTCTTCGCTGAGCGGCTTGTGGAACTGGTCGCTTTCAAAGGTGCAACGGATCCCGCCATGTTGTGCCTGAAACTGCTCTGCAAGCCATTCGAGGGCAGGCTCAAGGCCGAGGTCGTAGAGGATCGGAGGGCTTAGCTCAAAGGTCAGTGACCGTGTATATTTTATCGCCTGTTCAACGTGCCCGCTGATCTCGTTAAGGTCTTTTGCAAAAACGCTCGTCTTTGCCGTATCGAGCAACGCGCCGAGCTTGATCTTTGAAACGGCGAGGATCTGTCCTATGTGGTCGTGGAGAAGCGTTGCTATCCGGCGCCTTTCGCGCTCTTCCGTCAGTGAAAGCTCCGAGGCAAGTGACCTGAGCTGTTTCTGGTAAGACTGGATCTTTTCTTCCGCCTCTTTCCTCTCGCTGATATCCTCCACCGTGCCTTCGTAACATTGGATTGTTCCGTCTATATTCCAGATCGCCTTCGCATTTTCCCGCACAGAGATAACGGACCCGTCATTCCTTTTCCACTGCGCCTCAAAACCCCTTACACGGCCGTTTTTTGCAAGGAGTTTTTTCAGTTTTTTCCGGAGATATGAGGGCTGATAGCCGGCCAGCTTCGATCTGGCTGCGGCAAGCGCGTCAAGGGATTCATATCCGAGCATGCGGATCAATGTGGGGTTGGCCATAATGATACGCCCATCTGCGCTGACACGGTATATGCCGATGGGCGAATTCTCGAAAAGGTTTTTATACTGTTCCGCACCTTTTCGCAGCATATCCTCGATCCGCTTTCTTCTGTTCAGCTCCATCGTCAGCCGCTCGTTTGCACCCTGCAACTCTTCCGTCCTCCCCGCTACCCTTAATTCCAGTTCGTCCTTCGCCTTCTGCAGGGCCTCTTCTACCTGTTTACGCTTGGTGATGTCGTTATTTATCTCCATGATCGCTATCGGGTTTCCCGCCTTGTCACGGCGCAGGCCCCAGCGGCTTTCTACAATAATGGTGCTGCCGTCGCGCCTTACGTGGACCAAGTCCCCATCCCACCGTTCATTCTGCAACAACAACGCCTTTATCTCTTCCAGGGGTTTGGGGAATTGTGTCTTCAAAAGGGTGTGGCTGGCCTTCCCCAGGGCCTCCTGCCTTGTCCAGCCGTATCGTTCTTCCGCCCCGCGGTTCCAGAAGACAACCCTGTCCTTCATGTCGCGTACAATAATGGCATCTTCTGCAATATCAAGCAGTTCCGCCTGCTCGTGCAATGTCGTTGCCTGTCTTTGCAGCTCCTCCTCAGACCTCTTCCTGTCGGTAACGTTACGGACGTTCACCATGGCCACCTGGGCCTCACCGTAGCTTATCAGTGTAGAGCTTATCTCTATCTCGATCCTGGTCCCGTCTTTGCGGCGATACTGGCGGCTGCCGAGGACTATCTGGCCTTCCCGCAATACCTTGTCGATATTCAGACGAATGGCATCCCTGTCCATCAGGATGATATCGTACAGGGTCAGCTTCGTGATCTCATCCTCGGTATAGCCCAGCATTTTGAGGAACTGGTCGTTCGCCTCGAGGATCTGCGCCGTAAAAGGATCAAAGATATATATGCCGTCGGAAGATTGTTTAACAAGGGAGCGGTGTCTTGCCTCGCTTTCCCTGAGGGCCTTTTCCATGCGCCTGGATTCCCCCCCTGCCGCCTCCAGCTCTGAGACGCGCCTGCGGAGGGCTGAAAGCTCTGCCAGCAAGGACGGGTTTTGCGATCCCTGACTTGTCGTTGGGTCTTTCATCGATCTACCTTCAATGTGAAGAGTTTATATCATGCGCACAAGGCTGTCCAGCGTCAAATAACAGCCCGGAAGATGTTTCACGTGAAACAATAAAGACCGTTGTCAAGACCGTAGATAGCATATCGTATATAGTATATGGTGAACTGCGAGGGAAAGCGGAACGCCCGTTAGGCGTAAGGCGTGAGGGGAGAAAAAAGCAGAACAACTCGGTTAGTACCGCCTTTTGCGTTTGGTTTCTACGCCGGACGGATTTCTTAGAATCTCTATATACGAAACGAATTACGATATAAGGTTTTCTATGCGGTAGTAGCCCCCTTACGCCTCACGACTTACGCCTTGCGGGTTTATCTGTTCTTTTTCGACGTTATAATGAGGAGGCCCTCCCCGTAGGCATCGTCTCAGGAGAG